>CAYJIR010000029.1:11994-27770 GCA_964370295.1 uncultured Oscillospiraceae bacterium | reverse complement strand
CGGCGGCGGCTGCGGCGGCGGCGCCTGCGGCGGACCCTGCGGCTGACCCTGCGGCGGTAGACCCTGCGTTAGACCCTGCGGCAGACCCTGCGGCGGTAGACCCTGCGACAGATGAAGCACAGGCGCAAAGCACAAGTGTCGCCTCTGGGGCGCCAAGTGATGCGTCCGAGGTGCAAAGCCAAGACGATGCCTCGAGTGCAGAGGAGGATGAGCCCACCGGCACAGATTTGGTTCAATTTCAAAACCTATTGCAACTTTTGGACGATGCCGGTTTTGAAGAAGTGACATGGATGGATGTGAGCGACCCTTTGCATCTGCGCTTTCGTTATGAAGACAGAATCACCGTGGAGCTTGGGGGCTATAACCACATAGAGGAAAAAATAGAATTTGTAAGCGTGCTGCTGCAAAGCGAGGAGGCGGGCATGATTACAGAGGGCGACCGTGGGGTGTTGAATGCAAGCGCATACCCCGTCACTACAGACAGAGTATGGTTTACGCCCGAATAAGGGCAAGAAGTGATAACATTTGCGCCAAAAGGTGCAAAAAAGGGGAAAAGTTTAAATAATTTGTACAAACCATGCCCAACCCCCTTGAATTTATGGTATGATTCTGTTATTGTAAATAAGAGTAATTACAGCGGGAGGAAGAAAAATGGCCTTTGTTCTCGACGAAGAGATGCAAAACGTAACCAATATTAAAGTTGTAGGTATTGGCGGCGGTGGCGGAAACGCTGTGAACCGGATGATAGAGTACGGCCTACAAGGTGTGGAGTTCATCACAATGAACACAGACCAAATGGTGCTGTTTATCTCTAAATCCACCCAAAAAGTGCAACTGGGCTCTAAGCTGACACGGGGTCGCGGCGCAGGCGGAGACCCGGAAATTGGTCAACGCAGTGCCGAGGAAAGCCGAGACGAAATTGCCAACGCATTAAAAGGCAGCCAGATGGCCTTCCTTACGGCGGGCATGGGCGGTGGCACGGGTACGGGTGCTGCACCCGTGGTGGCGGAAATTGCCAAAGAGATGGGTATATTAACCGTGGGCATTGTAACAAAGCCCTTTGCCTTTGAAGGCCGCATGAAAATGAACAAGGCCGAAGAGGGAATACGTGCCCTGCTAGAGCGCGTGGACAGCTTGATTGTGATCCCCAACGAGCGCTTAAAACTGATTAGCCAAGAAAAAATCACCATGGCGAATGCTTTTGCGGCCGCAGACAATGTGTTGCGCCAAGGCGTAGAAAGCATTTCTTCGCTGGTGAATGTGCCCAGCTTTATCAACTTGGATTTTGCTGATGTGCGCAACGTGATGCGCGACGCCGGCTATGCCCATATGGGTGTGGGCGAGGCCCACGGCGGCAACATGGCTGTGGATGCCGCCATGGCGGCCGTTACCAGCCCCCTTTTGGAAACCAGCATTGCGGGCGCACGCGGTGTTATCATCAATATTGCCGCCTCGCCCGATGTGGCATTGGAAGATGTGGAGGTGGCCGCTACCAACATCACAGACGCAGCCCACCCCGACGCAAACATCATTTGGGGTGCCACTTTCGACGAAAGTGTGAAAGATTCTATGCGTATCACCGTGGTGGCCACAGGATTTGACACGGGAAATATCGCCCCCAACGCAGCGGTTACACCCAAAAAAGGCGGCTATGCCTTTGCTGCCGCCGCTGAAGAGCCCGCTGCGCCAAGCGAGCCGGCCGAGGCACCGCAGGCTTCAAGTGATGATACCTATATCGATGATATCATCAACTTGCTGAACAACCGAGGCAACAACACCAAAGAGAGTTAACCTGTAGTTTTTTTGACAGTCTAAGAGCCCCCACAATCGTGGGGGCTCTTCTATCGTCGTAAAGCACGCATTGTGTCGTCAGGCAGAAAAATGCCGCAAAGTTGCCCATCACATACAGGCACTTGTGTGGCATTTTTCGCTTGCTGGCACTTGGCGTTATTTTTTGTTGTATAGATTTGTGCCTGCACGATGGATAGAGCCAATGTGGGCAAAACTATAAACTGCAAATATGTTTGCGCAAGGGCAAAACGGCGGGCGCTATAACCGACAAACTGTGTAGCCCCAAATTTAAAAAATAAGGGGTGAGTGCCTTTTCGGCGGCCAATTCGCCGCAAAGGCTTACGGGGATGCCTGCCGCATGGGCACTTTGGCAGCTGTGTTCGATCAGTTGCAACACCGCTTGTTGGGGTGGGTTGTGCAGGGCATCGAACAGGGGGTTTTGCCGGTCGAGCGCCAAAGTATATTGTGTTAAATCGTTGGTTCCAATGCTGAAAAAATCGGCCTCTTTGGCGAGCTCTGCGCTGGAAAGGGCGGCGGCCGGTGTTTCTATCATGATGCCCAGTGGAAGGTCCTTTTTAAAAGTGTAGCCTTCGCGTTGCAGTTCCTGCCTTGTTTGGTCGGCCAGGGCCTTGGCTTCGCGCAGTTCTTGTACAGTGCTTATCATGGGCAACATCACCAGCACTTTGCCAAAGGCCGAAGCGCGGTATATGGCACGCAATTGTGTTTTAAAAATGGTGGGATGCTGCAAACTGAAGCGGATGCCACGCACGCCCAAGGCGGGGTTTTCTTCGGGGGCAAGCGACAGGGTGGGCAGGGGTTTGTCTGCGCCGATGTCCAGCGTGCGTATGGTGACGGGGCGGCCCTCCAGCTTTTCTGCCAGGGTGCGGTAGGCCTCGAACTGTTCTTCTTCGCCGGGCAGGGTGTGGCGGTGCAAAAATAGAAATTCGCTGCGGAAAAGGCCTACGCCCTCGGCCCCGCAGGCGAACGCAGTGGGGATGTCTTCTATGGCACCCAAATTGACATAAAGGGCGAGGCTACGCCCGTCTTTTGTGCAAGTGGCCTGCAAACGCAGCTCTTGCAGGCTTTCGTTTTGGCGTTCTTGCAGGGCTTTCTTTTCTTCGTAATGCGCGCGTATTTCGGGCGTGGGTTCTACAATAAGCTGGCCTGTTTCGCCGTCTAGAATGGCAAAAAGGCCGTTGAATTCGGGTTTTAAAGCGTCTTGCAAGCCCAAAACCGTGGGGATGCCCAAGGTGCGTGCCAAAATGGTGGCATGAGAGTTTATATGCCCTTTTTGCAAAGCCAGCGCCGAAACACGGCTGCGGTTAAAACGCGCCGTTTCGCTGGGAGAAAATTGCTCGCCGGCAAAAATGCCCGCGGGGCAAGTTTGCCCGGGCTCTTCACTTTGCCCCCGAAGAGCCTCTATCACACGCATGCCCACGTCTTCAATATCGGCCGCGCGGGCACGGAAATAGCTGTCTTCCATGGCGGCGAAACGTGCCACAAACTCTTCTATGGTTTTGGCCACGGCCTGCTGTGCACATTGTTTTTCGTTGTCGATATACCCATGCACGGTTTCCACAAAGGTGAAGTCGTCCAGGATCATTTTATGGATGCCCAAAATTTGAGCGGTTTGGATGCCGGCAATTCCCTCGCTTTGGGCGGCGAGCTCGTCGAGGTGGTTTTGCGCTTTTTGCACGGCCTTGGCAAAACGCTCTTTTTCCGCTTTGTTGTCTTCAAAAGTGCACTCGTGCAAATGGGGAAAACTGCGTGCACAAAAACATAGCGTACCCAATGCGATGCCCGGAGAGACCCCCGTTCCCTGCAAAGTAATCATAGCAGCCCCCTTTATGTATAATACATATTAATATTAGTGTATCAAAAAAATATTACAAATTCAATTGTTGCAAAAAAAATAAAAAAAACAACCATTTTTTTGCAGATTTCACCATTATTTTTGTTGACAAGTACCTTGCAAAATGATATGATAATTTTAAATTTACAAATAAAAAAAGTTGCTCTTAGGTGGAAATCGGCCCGGCCGATACACATAGCATGGCGGTTAGGCAAAAGAGGATGGCCTGGCCGAAAAAACAAGCCCTTTGGGGCAAAATGGGAGGTTTGCATGATGAAAAAATTTCTGGCAATAGCACTGGGGCTTAGCATGGCCTTGTCTTTGGCCGCTTGCAGCGGCACAACAGAGGGCAGTGGCGAGGCGGCGGCAAGCGGCGAGGCCGTAGCAAGCGGCGAAGGCGGCAGCGTGTACTATTTGAATTTTAAGCCCGAACAAGATGCACAATGGCAGGAACTGGCCGCAATGTATACCGAGGAAACCGGCGTGCCTGTCACCGTGGTAACCGCCGCCAGCGGCGAATACGAAACCACGCTGATGTCGGAAATGGGGAAAAGTGAAGCCCCCACCTTGTTTCAGGTGAACGGGCCCGTGGGCCTTGCCAACTGGATAGACTACACCTACGATTTGGCCGGCAGCGATGTGTATGGCGAACTGCGTAGCGACGAATTCGCCCTTAAAGACGGCGATGTGGTGAACGGTGTTGGCTATGTGATTGAAACCTATGGCATCATCTACAACAAGGCACTTTTGGAAGCCGCCGGCTACACCGCCGAAGACATCCAAAGTTTTGACGATTTAAAAGCCGTGGCAGAGGATATTCAAGCACGCAAAGACGAATTGGGTGTTTTGGGTGCCTTCACTTCGGCCGGCATGGACCCAAGCTCGGACTGGCGCTTTAAAACCCACCTTGCCAATTTGCCCATCTACTATGAGTATGAGCAAGAGGGCATCACCAGCTCGCCGGCCATCCAGGGAACCTACCTTGAAAACTACAAAAATATTTGGGACTTGTACATCAACAACGCCACCACCACGCCCGATCAGCTCAGTGCCAAAACCGGCGACGATGCCGTGGCAGAGTTTGTAAACGGCGAGGCCGTGTTCTATCAAAATGGAACTTGGGCCTACAACGACATTAGCGCACTGGGCGACGATAATTTGGGCATGTTGCCTATTTATATCGGCGCAGAGGGCGAAGAAAACCAGGGCCTGGTGACGGGTTGTGAAAACTATTGGTGTGTTAACAAAAACGCTTCCGCCGAAGATATACAGGCCACGTTAGACTTTATGTATTGGTGTGTCACCAACGAAACAGCCAAAACCGTGTTGTCGCAAGACATGGGCTTTGTGGCACCGTTTAACGGCTTTACCGAAGAATTTTTGCCACAAAATCCATTGGTGCTGGCGGCAGACGAGTACATTGCCGATGGCAAAACCAGCGTGGCTTGGTGCTTCACCACCATGCCCAGCGAAGAATGGAAAAATGGCCTTGGCACGGCATTAACCGCCTATGCGGCCAACACGGGCGATTGGGCCGGTGTGGAAACTGCCTTTGTGGACGGTTGGGCCACAGAGTATGCCTTGGTAAACGAACTGTAGTGTAAAACCGAAAAGTGGGTGGGCGTGTTGCAGGAAAGGAGCTGTTGCCAAAGAAAGGCTTTTTGTGAAGTCGGCTTTGTCAACAACCCCAAGAAAGTGCGCCCACCTTTTTTTATTACGATGCGGCCGGCCGGGATGGATTTGCCTTGTTCTGTGGCTGGGCCCGGGTCGGATGTGTTGTGATTAAGTGCTGTAAAAAAAACAGGTGTGATTTTACAATATGAGGGGGAAGGTCTTTTTATGGAAAAGGCGCTTAAAAAATATTTTCCGCTGTTTGTATTGCCCACATTGATTGCGTTTATCATTGGTTTTGTGGTTCCGTTTGCACAGGGCTTGTATCTGTCTTTTTGCCGCTTTACCACCATAGACAACGCCCAGTGGGTGGGCTTTGACAACTATTTGCGCGTGTTTAGTGACACGGGGTTTGGCGATGCTTTTTGGTTTACGGTGTCGTTTACGGTGGTGTCTACCGTGGCCATCAACGTGCTTGCCTTTGCCGTGGCTTTGGCGCTTACGTCGGGCATTCGTGGCACGAACGTGTTTAGAACCGTATTCTTTATGCCAAACCTCATCGGGGGTATCATTCTTGGCTATATTTGGCAAATATTGATTAACGGGGCACTCACTTTGTGGGGCGAGCCTCTTTTGCGCCTGAACAGCACGGCCGGATATTGGGGCCTTATTTTGTTGATGGTGTGGCAGCAGGTGGGCTATATGATGATTATCTACATAGCCGGCTTGCAAAATGTTTCGCCCGATATGCTGGAGGCCGCGCAGATAGACGGCGCAAACGCGCTAACGACCCTGTTTAAAATACGCCTGCCCATGGTGATGCCTTCCATCACCATTTGCACCTTTCTAACGTTGACCAACTCCTTTAAATTGTTCGACCAAAACCTTTCGCTCACCGGGGGCGAGCCCGCACACAGCACAGAGATGCTGGCGCTAAACATCTACAACACCTTTTATGCGCGCAGTGGGCCACAGTGGAATGGCCTGGGCCAAGCAAAAGCCGTGGTGTTCTTGGTGGTGGTGGTGGCCATTGCCTTGGTGCAATTGCGCTTTACGCGCTCTAGGGAGGTGCAACAGTAATGGTTAAGAAAAAAACGGCCACTGGGCTAGTGCTTACCATCGTGTTCAGTGTTTTGGCGGTTTTATATTTGTATCCCATTTTTATGATATTGGCAAATTCGTTTAAACAAGAGCGCTCCATCACCACAGAAACGGCCTTCCAGCTGCCCACGCCGCAAACCTTTGCAGGGCTGGACAACTATATGGCCTCGCTTACCACGCAAGGTTTTGCACAAAGCTTTTTCTACAGCACTTTCATCAGCGTCACCAGCGTGGTGCTTATCTTGCTATGTTGCTCTATGTGTGCTTGGTATATCACGCGCATCAAATCTGCCTTTAGCAAGGGCATGTACTATCTGTTTGTGTTTAGCATGGTGGTGCCTTTCCAAATGGTGATGTTCACTTTGTCGAAGGTGGCCGATCGCCTGGGTTTAAACACGCCCTACACCATCCCGGTTATCTACCTTGGTTTTGGCGCGGGGTTGGCTGTGTTTTTGTTTTGTGGTTTTGTTAAAAGTATACCGCTGGAAATTGAAGAGGCCGCCACCATAGACGGCTGCAACCCCGTGCAAACCTATTTCCAAGTGGTGCTTCCCATCATGAAGCCCACCATCATTTCGGTGGCCATTTTAGAGGCCATGTGGGTGTGGAACGATTATCTTTTGCCCACCTTGGTGTTAGACATACGCTCTTATCGCACCATACCCATGCTCATTCAATATTTCCGCGGCAGCTACGGCCGCGTGGAGCTGGGCCCCATGATGGCCAGCATCATGTTAACCGTGCTACCCATTATCATTTTGTATCTTGTGTGCCAAAAATATATTATAGAAGGCGTTGTAGCCGGGGCGGTGAAAGGATGAAACGAGGCGCAGGTGTTTTACTACCGTTGTTTTCTTTACCCTCTGCATACGGCATAGGTAGCCTTGGAAAAGAGGCCTATGCCTTTGTGGATTTTTTGAAAAAGGCAAAGCAGAGCTATTGGCAGCTGTTGCCGCTGGGCCCCACGGGCTATGGCGACAGCCCCTATCAAAGCTTTTCGGCCTTTGCGGCCAGCTTTTATTATGTGGATTTGCCCACGCTGTGCAAAGAGGGCTTGCTGCGAAAAAAAGAACTGCAAGAGTTCGATTTTGGCAGGGATGCCGGCCGTGTGGACTATGGCAAACTCTACGAAAACCGCAAGCCACTTTTGGAGAGGGCTGTGGCCCGTTTTGACGAGCAAAACGAGGAATATTTGGCCTTTTGCCGCGAAAACGAGCACTGGTTGTTCGACTATGCCTGTTTTATGGCCATCAAAGGCGAAAACGAAAACCGCGCCCTAAGCACTTGGGGCGAGCCACAGCGCCTGCGCGAAGGTGCGGCCTTGCACGAGGCCATAGAGCGCCTGCAAGACGAAATTCTCTTTTGGCAAGTGATGCAATTTTTGTTTTATCGTCAGTGGTTTGCTTTGAAAAAATATGCGAACGAACGGGGTATTTTGCTGATTGGTGACATCCCGATTTATGTTTCGGCCGATTCTGCCGAGTTTTGGGCACAGCCGCATTTGTTCCAAGTGGACGAAGAGGCACGTCCCATCGAGGTGGCCGGTTGTCCACCGGATGCCTTCTCGGTCGACGGCCAGCTGTGGGGCAACCCCCTATACGAATGGGAACACCACAAGCAAAGTGGCTATGCCTGGTGGATTTCGCGTTTGCAGCATGCCAGTGCCCTGTTTGACGTGGTTCGTATCGACCATTTTAGAGGCTTTGCCGGCTATTATGCCATAGATGCCACGGCCGAAACCGCCCGAGAGGGTCGCTGGCGCGAGGGCCCCGGGGCCGAGTTTATAGACGTGATGAAGCAAAGCATCCCACAGTTGGATGTGATAGCAGAGGACCTTGGGTTTTTGACAGAAGATGTGCATGCCCTGCTGCGTCACAGTGGTTTTATGGGCACGAAGGTGTTGCAGTTTGCCTTCGATTCTCGCGAGGAAAGCAATTATCTACCGCATAATTATACGCAAAATTGCGTGGTGTATACGGGCACACACGACAACACCACCACAAAAGATTGGCAGCGCACGGCCGCCAGGGCAGACGTGGCCTTTTGCAAGCGCTATCTTAATTTGGAAAAAGAACAAGATTTTACACGCAGTTTTGTGCGGTTGGCATTGGGCAGTGTGTCTGATTTATGCATAGTGCCCCTGCCCGATTGGCTGGCTCTTGGAAAAATAGCACGTTTTAACACGCCGTCCACCTTGGGAGGCAACTGGCAATGGCGCATGCGAGCGGAGGATATGAGCACCGCCCTCGCCAAGGAGATGGCCACGCTGGCGGCCTTGTATGGCCGCGCCCCAAGAGGCTAGTGCCAAAAAGGAGAGAGGCACAGTAGCCTGCATAGGGCATTGGCAGAGCCGGTTACGGTTGCGTTTATAAGAAAAAACAAAAAAGGCGGGTTACCGTCTTTTTTTGTTATGGAATGTAGGACGGGGATATCGAGGGGGCGGAAGCTGTTTTTTATGGTTGGGGATTCTGTTTTTGTATGGGTGTGGCAAGGTGTTTTGTGCAGGGGTTTGCCGGGCAAAAAAAGGAAGGCAAGCGAAAATGTAAAAGGGTAGAGGTTGTTCTTTTTAAGGACAATGGGGGTTGATACCAATTTCCACTTTGAACAAGCATGGTTTGTTTGGTAAAAAAGAATGAAATATCGATATTTTACAGACTGCTTGTGTATACAAAAAAAGTGAGAAAAAACATTAAAAACTGGTGGAAAAGTAGAATGCAAAAGAAGATTTGTCACGCCTTGTTATCAAGGGTTGGATGTGCTATAATGTTGCATGGTAAAGCGTTGTAATGCGAGACGCTACACACTATACACAGGATTTGCAAAGGGCGGAGGAGCCGATATGTTAACAGCCATAAGTGGAATCAACTGGGGCGACGAAGGCAAGGGACGCATGGTAGACTTATTAAGCGCAAATTATGACGTGGTTGTGCGGTATCAAGGTGGCAACAACGCGGGGCACACCGTGATTAATGAGCGTGGAAAATTTGTGCTGAACCTTTTGCCTAGTGGCATTTTGCGCGAGGAAGTGGTGAACGTGATGGGCACGGGCATGGTGGTGGATTTAGACCATCTGTCTAAAGAGATGGCAAAATTGCGTAGCCGTGGCGTGGTGCTGACACCGGACAACTTAAAAATTAGCGAGCGGGCCACCGTGTGCCTGCCCTATCATCCGGCCTTGGACATTTTAGAAGAAGAACGCCTTGGCGCAAATGCCTATGGGTCTACCCGCCGGGGCATTGCCCCATGCTATAGCGATAAATTCCTTAAAAAAACTTTGCGTGTGGGCGATTTGTTGCATCTAAACGCGATAAAAGACCGCCTAAAAGACACCGTGCAGCTTAAAAACCAAATGATAGAAAAAGTGTATGGCGGCACACCTTGCGAATTTGAAGAGGTGTTTGGCTGGTTGCAATGCTATGCGGCCGAGCTGGTGCCCTATATTTGTGACACGGGCCTATTTTTAGAAGAGATGCTAAATAAAGACAAAAATATATTGTTTGAAGCGCAACTGGGCGCCTTGCGTGATGTGGATTTTGGCATCATTCCCTTCACCTCTTCTTCCAATACCATAGCGGGCTATGCGCCCATAGGGGCAGGCCTGCCCGGCCGCAGTTTGGACAAAAGCATCGGTGTTACCAAGGCGTATTCCACCTGTGTGGGCGAGGGACCTTTTGTGGTGGAAATGCACGGCGAAGAGGCCGAGCGCCTGCGCAGTGAAGGCAACGAGTTTGGCGCCGCCACAGGCCGTCCGCGCCGTGTGGGTGCCTTCGACGTGGTGGCAAGCCGTTATGGATGCCGCATACAAGGGGCCACGGAGGTGGTGCTTACCATGTTGGATGTGCTGAGCTATATGAGGGACATCCCCGTGTGCACCACATACACCATAGATGGCAACCCCACCGAGGATTTCCCCTACGGCGCAGGGTTGGACAAGGCGAAACCTGTCATCAAAACCATGAAGGGCTGGAATAAGGATATCACAGGCGTGCGCAAAAAAGAGGACTTACCAAAAGAGGCACGTGTGTATGTTGATTATATAGAGCAGGTGCTGGAAACACCCATCAGCATGGTGTCTGTGGGGCCAAGCCGTGACGCCTATATTGAAATGTAGCATAGTATAGAAAAACGTTTGGTGGCAAGCCATCAAAGAAAACCGCCAAGGCACATCTTAGGGTGCCTTGGCGGTTTCTTTGTATACGATCGGCCAAACGAGCCAAAAATAACAGATGCAAAGGCAAAACAATCGCCTTTGTTTTCGCTTTTTTAAGGAGGGGAGGAAAGCACAGTGGAGGGCATGTGGTGGGGTTTCCTAAATCTAAGTTTTGTAAACAGGCGATATTCTATTCGAAGGGGCCGTGTATCGGCGGCTATGGTTTGTCTCGCTGCGGCATGCCTTGCAAGGCTTTGCGAAATTGTAAACGAAACAAGGTGACCGTGGCAACCACTGCGATGAAATCGGCAATGGGTTCTGCCATAAAAACAGATGTTGTTTTATCTTCTGTGAAAATAGCGGGTAATATATATATCAATGGTATTAGCAAGATTATTTTTCGAAGCAATGCTAAAAAAAGGCTGGATTTGGCGTTGCCCAAGGCAATAAAAGTATATTGGCAGGCAATTTGCGCACCGAAGGCAAAGGAGGCAAACATATAGATGCGCAGTGCCGAGGCAGCAAAGGCAATGAGGGCGGTGTCTTCGCTAAACAGGCGCACAAAAAATTCCGGGTTTGCCATTACAATGAGCCAGAACCCGCCGGTGTAGATTAAGCTGGCACGCAAAAGAAGAAAAAAAGCATGCTTTACGCGCGGGGCATTGCCTGCACCATAATTGTAGCTGATGACAGGTTGGGCGCCTTGGGTTAGCCCTTGCAAGGGCATCATGGTGAGTTGCATCACACTGGTAAGTATCGTCATGCTCCCCACGGCCAAATCGCCTCCATAGCGCAGCAACGAAGAATTGAAGGCGATGGCCAATAAACTTTCGGTGGATTGCATGATAAAAGGCGAAAGGCCCAAGGCCAAGGAAGACAGCAGCAACGATTTTTCTATTTTCATGTGTTTTGCTTGCAAGCGCACGGCCGGCTTTTTTCCCGTTAAAAACAGTAGCACCCAAAGGCAGGAAAGCGCCTGCGAAAGGATGGTGGCCAAGGCCGCCCCCCGTACACCCATGCCAAAGCCAAAGATGAAAATGGGGTCTAGAATTATGTTGCAAACGGCACCAATCATCACGGTAAACATGCTGGTTTTGGCAAAACCTTGCGCCGTGATAAAGGGGTTTAGCCCCAGTGTAAACAACACGAACACCGTGCCAAGCGTATAGACATTAAAATATTCCAGTGCGTAGACTACGGTGTTGGCGCTGGCGCCAAAGGAAAGCAGCAAGGGGCGGGCAAACAGCAAAAAGAACAGTGTGAGCAACAGGGAAAGCAGACATAAAAAAGTAAAGCAACTGCCCAGTGTTTTGTGCGCGCGTGTATAGTCTCCACTGCCCATAAAAATAGAAACGCGCGGTGCACCGCCCATGCCTACCAGGGAAGAACAGGCTGTGATGAACATGATAAGCGGTAAAGTGACACCCACACCGGTGAGCGCAAGCGCGCCCACACCTTCGATGCGGCCTATATAAATGCGGTCTACCAAGGTGTATAAAAGGTTGATAATTTGCGCCATAATGGCAGGCAAGGCAAGCCGAAAAATAAGCGTGCCCACGCGTTCTGTGCCCAGGCGGTTGGAAACAGTATCTTGCATAAGAACTCCTTGCAAATCGGTTTTGTTTGCCGGTGTTTGGCGTTTTCTTGTATGCAGACGACACACAAAAAGCGGCATCAGCCACGCAGCGACATAGCTGTGCGTGTGGATGACCCTTATATAGTATAGCAGAACTTGCCGGCTTAGAATAGAAATAATTTATTTTGGCTTGATAGTGTTTACACAAGTTGGAACCGGACAATTTTGCGGCATTTTTTTTAAATGAGACGATTGAACACCCATCGTAGACACTATCTAGGATAAAACCGGTGTGCAAGAATAAGAATTTGTGAAAAAATGGAGAAAGTCTTTTATAATATCTGAAAATTTGGTATAATAACATTTGTCTATGCTTGAAAATGGGTATTAAAATTTATATTTTTGGATGCGGTACATACTGCCGTGCCATGGAGAGCAAAAGGAGAGCAATGACGGTACAGGTGTTAATAGTAGCATTCAATATTGTGTTTTTTATACATAATGTTGCCTACCTTGCCTTGATACAAAAAGTGTTTGATATCAAAAGCAAAAAGAGGAAAATGGCGTTTTTTAGCTTTTTAAGCGGCACCACGGGCACAGCTTTGCTGGTGGTCTTTGGCAGCATGTCTGCCCTTGGCTACGGTATTATGCTAGTGGTGTTTTTAGTCATGGTAATGTTGTTTTATAAGGGGCAAGCCACAATGGCACGCCTGGCCTGTGTGTTGTCTTTAAATGTGCACATCATGGCCATGCGTGCCATTGTAACCAGCATTATGGCGATGGTGAAAAACGAAAGTATATACGAGCTTTCGAAAGATCCGGTTACTTTTTGGCTGGGCTTAATGTTTACGGCAGCTTTGGGCACCTTGGTTAGCTTGTTGATTGTGTTTTTTGTGCCACAAAAATACTTGGCCGGCATTTCCGGCAACACCTTAAATTTGTTTTTGTACACCATCACGGCCGTGATTGCCAATGTATACATGATCGCGAACGGCAATGTATATATCCATGATATTCACTACCAATATTTGCCCGTACATCAGCTGATAGTGGCATTTACATGGCTTTCGGTCACCTATGTAAATGTGGTGATGCTGGCGGTGTATAAGCGCATGCGAGAGCGCAAAGAAAGCTTTGAAAAAGACAGTTTTTATAAACAGGTGGTTGCCAAACGCTCGATGGTGGTGATGGAGGTGAATTGCACCAAAGACAAGGTGATAAGCCTGCTTTATTATGGCGAGCAAGAGTTGAAGAACGAAGTGAGCTATACACAATATATTGAGGGATTGCTAAAAGAACTGGTCTTGATAGACGATTTCGAGTTTGTGCGCAGGGAAGATTCTTTGGCGATGATGATTGCCTCTTTTCAAAGTGGCGAAACAGAAATCACCTTTAATGGGCGGATTATGCTAAATGGGGAAATGCGCTGGGTGCGCACCTTGATTTCCCTGCGGGAAGACAGGAAAACACATGATATAATGGCTGTTATCACCATATCAGACGATATACACGAAACCATGGCCAAAGAAAATGCCCTGCGGGCACAAGCCGAGAACGACACCCTGGTGGGCGTTTACAACAAAAAGGCTTTTGAACGTCACGTGAAAGAAAACTTGGCCTACGGCGGTGGGGTGTTGTTTATGATAGATTTAGACAATTTTAAGGCCATTAATGACACCTTTGGCCATGCCTATGGTGACGAGGTTTTAAAAGAAGTGTGCAAAAAAATAGAAAACAATTTCCGCAGTGACGATTTGGTGGGCCGTGTGGGCGGTGACGAATTTATGGTGTTTGTAAAAAACAATCCAAGCCGTGAAGACATTGCAAAAAAGGCCACCGCTTTGTGCAAGCATGTGAATAAAACCTATAGTAGCCAAGGGCAGGATGTGGCTATTTCTTGCAGCATTGGCATTGCCGTGGCAGAGGGCGTTAGCAAAAATTTCGAAACCCTATACAACGAGGCAGATGCGGCCATGTATGTGTGCAAAAAGGGCAATAAAAATGGATATCATATTCATGAATAGAAAAATATATGAAAAACGCTGAAGTTAAAACAACATATGTTAAAATTACATCAGTTATTTTAATAAGATAAATAAAACAAAAAAACGCTGTTTTTTGGCAATCACCATGGGGTGTAGCCAGAAAGCAGCGTTTTTCGTTGTGCAAAGGCATAAAAATGGGACCCCTTGCCAAGTTTTTACAAAAACGAACGTCTAAGCTCTGCCACCACACCACAGATGAGCACGGGCAACTGCACAACCTTATCTTTTGAATAGGTGGTGGGCGGATAGGTTGGGTTTTGTGGTTGCAAGGTGAGGCTGCCATTTTCGTTTAAGAGCACGGTTTTCAAGGTGGCATCATAGCCGTTTACATAGACAACACAGTCTTGCCGGCTCTCGCAGGTGTTTTGCTTTAATACAATCACGGTGTCTCCCTCTAAATATTTGGGATACATGCTATCGCCCTTTACTTTTAAACCAAAATATTCTTTGCCACCACGTGTCCAACTTTCGGGTATTTCCTCGAAATCCACAATGTCTTCTATGGCTTCTATGGGCAGGCCCGCAGCCACGGTGCCTAAAACCGGTATGCGCACCCCCTTGTGGGTGGGTGTATCTTGGGGGCTGTGGTTGCCACGCAAAAGACAATCGGAGGAAACACCAAAAATGTCCGACAAAGCCAGCAATGTGGGCATGTTGGGATAGGTTACCCCACGCTCCCACTGGCTTACCGCCGTTTGATTTACATGCAAAAGGTCTGCCAATTCTTTTTGTGATAGTCCTGCTTGTGTGCGTAGATATTTGATGATATCCATAATAGCCTCCTTTTTATGCCTAAGTATAGCATTAAAACTACTGGAAAACAAGAATTGTTTAACAAAATAGTATATTTTCTACTTGACAAGTAGTATATATGCTGATATTATATTGCAACAAAGAAGAAAAACTACTAAATGTGAAAAATCGAGTGGAGTAAGAGGTGTATGCATGCGATACTGGTTCCCCACCAATAGTGACGGAAGGCGTGGATTTGAAACAGAACCGCCACTGAAAAACAAGAGCCGAGAATGTTGGTGCGAATTTTGGGAATTGCCCCACGAGCGTGCTTTAGAAACGGACGATGCCCAGGGGCAAGGGTGTGGCCCATGGCCAAAAGATCGAAGCATGGCAAGGCCCACCAAAGAGTGATTTGAACATAGCACGGGCGGGAAAGCGAGGGGATTATGGGCGAAAAACGCTATTATTGGCTGAAACTGGAGAAAAGCTTTTTTGAAGATAAAATGGTTAAAAAACTGCGCAAGATGCCAGAGGGAAACAACCATTGTCTTTTGTATTTACGTTTGATTCTAGAAAGCGTATCAAGTGGCGGGCTTTTATATTTTGAAGGCGTGGAAGCTTCGTTTGCCGAAGAGATGGCTTTGCTGCTGGACGATAGCGCCGAGAATGTGCGGGCATTGCTGGCTGTATTGGTCAAGAGCAAACGCCTAGAAAAATTGGACGAAAATACATACAAACTGCAAGATTTTGAAATGTTGACCGGCAGCGAAAGTGAGGTGGCGAAGCGTGTGCGAAAGCATAGGCAAAACGAAAAATCTAAGGCGGAAAACACGGCGAAGCAAGTTGCAGCAACAGGGGGTGTAACAAAATGTAACACAGAGAAAGAGAAAGAAATAGAGAAAGAAATAGAGAAAG
>CAYJIR010000029.1:0-11894 GCA_964370295.1 uncultured Oscillospiraceae bacterium | reverse complement strand
AAAGGGCACAAGAGAAGAAAAGGGAGGAGGATATCTTTTGGCCGCCCAGATTGCAGGAAGTGGAAGATTATTGCAAACAGCGCGAAAGCAATGTGGATGCACGGCATTTTGTGCAGTTTTACACCCAGCGGGGCTGGCGTGTGGGAAAAAAAGGCATGAAGGATTGGAAGGCAGTGGTGCGGAAATGGGAGCAAAACAGGAAGAAAACCACACCCCAAAATACTTTTTTAGACCCCAAAGTATAAGAAGAAACCCTGGCCCCGGAACGCTGCCAAGTATTTCTATGGGCACAGACAATAAAGCTAGATGATAAGGAGGCCAACATGAACCGAGAGCAAACCAAACAACTGCTGGCTATATTACAAACGGCCTACCCGAAGTTTTATGCAAACCAAAAGCTGGAGGAAATGCAACAGACGGTGAACCTTTGGTATGCGGCCTTGCAACACTGCGAGTTTGAAAGCGAGATAAAGCCGGCTTTAAAAATTTTGGTGCAAAGCCTAAAATTTCCGCCCACCATTGCAGACATGATGCAGGCCGTGCAGCAGACAAAGGAAGAACCCCTAGACGAAATGGCTGAAAATGATCGTTTGTATCGCCAAAAAGTTTCCGATTGGCATAAAAGAAAAAACATTGGCCCGCGAGCACTATCACAAAATACAAGCCCGGAAAAGAAGGGCCAGCAGAGCAAAACGTTCGTTTAGGTTAGAAAAATGCTAACAACGGTGCAAGGCTTGGGTAGTGTTGACAATATCTAGACAGGTAAGATAATTTGCCTATTTTGCGAAAAAAGATGGAAAAGGCCGAAAATGGAGCAAGCAAAAGCTGAAAAAAGGATAGCATATGCAAAATAACGCGGTGAGGTGTCTTGAACAATGAAAGGAGAAAGCGTGTGACGATGAAAGAATATTTAAAAAACCACAAAAAAATGCATCAGGAAGCGCAAATTAAGCTGGATTGTAGCGAAAGGCTTTTGGCCATGGCCGAAAATATAACCAGGCAAATAACGGGGATGCCCATGCAGCAGGCAAACCCCCAAAAGATGCAAACATGTATAGAAAACGCAGTGGCGTTGCAAAACGAAGCACAACAAATGCTGGATTTGCTGGCAGTCCAGCAAAAAAAACTGCTGGACTGCATTGGCACAATGCAACGTGTAGAACTACGCATGGTGTTGCAGCTACACTATCTTTTGGGGCACAGCTTCGAGCAGGTGGCCGAAGAGATGAACTATACAGAGCGGCAAATCTATCGCCTGCACAAGACGGCCTTGCAAGAAATGGAGGGGATGTCAGTGTATGTCATGCCAAAGTGTGATAAAGTGTAAACAGCAAAGTTTGAAGCTTGGTGCACAAACAAAGCAGGGGCCAGAGTGTGTCAGTGTATGTCATGCCAAAGTGTGATAAAGTGTAATTAGAAAAAAAGCATCTGTGTTTTTAACAGATGCTTTTTTAATTGATGCTAAAATACATGGTGAAAATGAAACACAAACAAGTTATATTTTTTGGGTGCGAAGGGAGGTGAAGCCGAAAATGCAAAAGCAAGAAAAGCATAATGCCGGGGTGTGCGAGGAACCACCCTCCTACACAGAGCAAAAATGGACAGCCGCTATGGCCATATCCGACTTGTGCTTCGAGCAACTGATGCAAAAAATTCCTGAGGCAAATGTGCGCGAAACCATCACCTTGCTGGGCATGATGCTGGATAAATTTCTTTTGCCCGACAAAGATAAAAAAGCGCCTCTTGCAGAAGAGAGAAAGCTGGAGGATATCATTTGATGACATTGACGTGGGAAAAAATGGTGCAAGCGCAAACCATGGCACAGCTTTTGGCCTTGCGCCCTTTGGCAAAAGACGCAGAGGACTTTGTGAATGCCGCGGCCGAAATTATATTGCAGCGCGAAGATTTTATGGCCGACATTCGCAAACAGCCGGAACTATTGATAGAATGCCTTTTCTTTGTGGTTAACAAACAAAAAGAAACCGTGCCCTTTGTTCTTAATGCCGTGCAAAGGCAATTTGTGCACACATTAAACCGCGTGAAAAACGAATACGAAACCGGGCAAAGAAGTGATGTGTCCATCATGGTGTTAAAAGGACGCCAGCAGGGGTTTACCACCCTGATAACGGCATATCAGCTGGCCGCCGCTTTAACACAGCGCAATTTTGAGGGGCTTACCATTGCCGACGATGCAGACAACGCCCAAGTGATTTTTGAAAACAAGGCAAAATTTATTTATGAACGATTGCCGGCCATATTTAAGCCTGCCACAAAATATAACAACCGCAGGGAGCTGCGCTTTGAGAAGATAAACAGCTATCTTTCGGTGGATGTGGCCACCAAGACCACAGGGCGCAGCCGCACGGTTAATTTTTTGCACGCCAGCGAATGTGCCTATTGGCGCGACGGCATTGCCGCCGTCCAGGCGGGCCTGGGCGAGGCGCTCACCCCCAATTGCATCAAGATATACGAAAGCACGGCCAATGGGTTTAACGACTATCAAACCATGTGGCAAAACGGTGCACACGAAAATTTGTTTTTTGCCTGGTGGCAAACGCCCGAATATCGCTTGCCCGTGCTGGAAAACCAAACAAGCGCCGGCGATGCATGGCTGGCACAGCGTTTACAAAACCTGCAAGAACAGGGCATTGGCCACGAGCAATGTTTTTGGTATGCCCAAAAATATAGGCAATATATTCAAAAAGAATTGATAAGGCAAGAGTATCCTTGCAGTGCCGAGGAGGCCTTTTTGTCTTCGGGGCGGCCTGTGTTCCGTGCCGAGAGTATCCACAGGCGACTAAACGAGCTGAGCAAGCTGGCCTATAAGAACATCTCTTTTGCCGTGCAATATCAAAACCCAAAACTGCGAGATACCATCACGGGCTTTTCGTGTATGGACGGGGGTTTTATTTGCGAGTATGAGGCGCCGGCCGCGGGCATTCCCTATGTGATTGGGGGCGACACGGCCGGGGAAGGCAGCGACGCCTACACCGCCTTTGTGCTGCGCAACGACACGGGCGTGCAGGTGGCTAGCTTGCATATGCCGCTAAAAAGTGCCGATTGTACGCCGTTTGTAGAGCAGCTGTATGCCCTGGGCCAGCACTACAATCAGGCCTTGCTGGCGCCGGAAATCAACTTTAACTTGCAGGTGGTGGCCGAGCTGCAACGCCTGCAATATCCCCATTTATACCTGCGGCGCCAAGAGGAAAAATATACGAAACAAGCTACCAAACAGTTTGGGTTTAAAACCGACGGCAACACAAGGCCCATGATATTGTCGCTGTTTTCGGCCGTGGTGGCAGAGCACCCCGAGTGGATTTTAGATAGGGAGCTTTTGCTGGAATGTTTGACCTTTGAATACGACGACAAAGGCCGCCCCGATGCACGCGCCGGCACCCATGACGACCGCATTTTTGCCGCGGCCATTGCACACAAAGCCAGAGAACAGCAAAGCTATCGTGGCTTGCAAGAGAAGAAAACCGTGTATGTGCCGCGTGATATTTACGAGGACTACAGACGTGCCGAACCCGAAGTAAAACAAGAAATGGAAGTCCGCTACGGCGGCATATTACAAATGAGGAGTGAGCACCATGCGCTATAGTTTACAAGAGGCAAAAGAGCGATTTTCCCGTGCCAATGGCGAGCATGCCGCTTATAAAAACCATTGCAGGCAATGGCAGGCACAATACGAAAGCGGCAAAACGGGCACACCCAAAGAGACAAAGATGCTGTACAATTTCACGGCGGAGCTAATCAACAGCCAAATTTCGGGCGCGGTGCCCTTGCCGCTGGTGACGCCCAGAGAGAAAAACCCGATGAATGAGGCGCGCGCGGCTGTGATAACCGCCATGCTTCGCAAAGAAATAGAAAGACTGAACCAGGAGGTTTTGGTGGATACGGCCGAGCGCGTCACCCGCACTATGGGTGCCTCACTGGTGATGCTAGAGTGGGACCAAAGCAAAAAAACACACACAAGAACGGGGGAAATATCGGCACAATTGTATAGCCCCTTGGAGTTTGTGCCACAGCCCGGTGTGGTGCATTTTGACGATATGGACTATTGGTTTGTGGTGCGAGAAGACACCAAAGAGCGCTTGGCGATGCGTTATGGCGTGGCCGTGCAAGACATAGAGGGCAGCGAGGGAGAGGCAGAAGAGAGCGACAACGAAGAGCTGGCAACCCAAGTGGTGATGATGTACAAAGGCGAAAATGGCACGCTTGGATATCTCTCTTGGGCGGGCGAGTGTGTGCTTTTGGATATGCCCGATTATCTAAACCGAAAAGAGCGTGTCTGCGGTGTTTGTGCTGCACCCGTGCCGGGGGATGGCCCCTGCCGTTGTGGTGCAAAAAATACACAGTATCAAGACCAAGGCGGCGAAGAGCTTTGCGGGGAGTTGTACTTAAAAAATGGCATGCGTGTGCCGGCGCTGCAACAGATACAAAGCGAAAACGGCGTGCGTTTGCAGCCGCGCACCGTGCCGTATTACAAAATGGAAATGCCACCCTTGGCCTATCGTGTGAACACCACAAAGCCCAACAGCTTGTT
Organism: uncultured Oscillospiraceae bacterium; assembly: GCA_964370295.1. GTDB lineage: Bacteria > Bacillota > Clostridia > Oscillospirales > Ruminococcaceae > JAAYCI01. The sequence goes on along the minus strand of CAYJIR010000029.1, from coordinate 7,348 downwards.
TGGCCAAAGTGACTGCGAGGCCATACGAAGCCTACAAACGGGTTGCAACATTGCAACGAGCAAAATCAGCGATAAAATGGCCGTGGCCGGGCATTTTACGGCCGTGCCAAGCGACTTAAACATAGAGCTTAGCAACGAAATTGGCCGGGTGCTGCGTTTGACGAGCCCCAGCCAATTGGACATGCTACGCAGTGTGCAGCTGGAATACAATGCCACAGCCGATTTTGCCGTGGTGGACAATGCCTATCAATATGCCAAAAATATCTTGGGCATTACCGATGTGTTCCAAGGAAAAAGCGATTCCAACGCACAGGCCGCGGCCTCGAAAGAGTTGATGGTGCAGCAGGCACAAAATGTGCAAAAGGCAAAAAAAATGCTGAAAGAAGCGGCTTTCGCCCGTTTGTATGAGGTGATGTTTAAGATGATGCTTGCCTTTGCAGACGAAAGACGTTGCTACGCCTTAGAAGATACGGGTGAAGTGGCCGAATTTTATCGCTATGATTTCTTAGAGTATGACCAAGAGAGCGACCGCCTATATTACTACGATGATTTTGTTTTTGCCGTGGATAACACAGGAACTTCGGAGCACGACAAACCGTATATGTTGACGCAAATACAAAACGATTATCTCATGGGTGCTTTTGGCCAAGCCGGCACCGCCGAGGCGTTGTATCTGCTTTGGAAAGAGCGTGAAGCCGTGGGGTATCCAAGGGCCAAAGAGATGGTGCAACATTGGCAGACACAAAAAGAAGCCGCCGCAAAGCTCGTGCAAAACACCGCCGCCAGAGTGACCCGGATGGGGACCCCACAGCCCGCCTTGCCAAAGGCACAGAAAGGAGGTGAAAAACATGGACTGCCCACTATGTAACACCGAAATGCTGATACATCGTGCCGAGTATAGAGCGGAAAACGACGAAACAGCAGAGCAAGAGACCAAGTTGGTGCACTGTTGTATCTGCCGGTGCCGCAACCCTGCCTGCCGCAACTTTGAAAAAGAATTCAGCGGCGAGATAACGCCTTTGCCCCTGAGCAAAAAGCATCAAATATTTTGCGAGGACTGCGGCGTGCTTTTGTATGAGGGAGACGAGAAAAACCCCGAAGAGTGGCCGACCTGCCCGGTGTGCCTGCCGTGACATAACAAAGATTGGCAGGGGAATATTGTCGACTTTATGACGAAAATTTAATTTTGGAGTAATTGTGTGTGCCGGCATTGCTATCATTCGTTTTGCGCAAATCGGATGTTTTTATAGAGAAGAAAAACAAAAAGGGTGCATTTTGCAAAAAAGCAAAACACCCCCAAAAAGGAGAGTGTGTTATGGCCAAAATCAACTTGCCAAAGTCGTATGAAGATTTCGAGGCATATTTTGCAGCCTTGGAAAAAGAAGACGAAGAGGGCAAAGGGCGTAAAGTGAGAGAAAACAATGCGCCAACAGGGAAAAATAAGGTGCAAGAGCGGGTGGCCGAAGACGGCCTTAGCCAAAAAAGCGAAAGCACCCAAAGAACAAAAAAAGAGGAAGAAAGCGCAAAAGAGCATGGCATCAGCGAGGATGCGCGTGTGTTATTACGGGCGCTGCAAGAAACGGGCTTGCAGGCCAAAGATGTGCCAAGTGCCCTGCAAGAGCTGCAGCGTTTGCGGCAAGCCGTGCTGCAAAAAAGCACAGAAATGCGAAGGAAAAGTGGGCAAGAAGCCAATGTAAACCCCACCATGGGCGGCGTGCAGGCACAGGGCGCTCTGCCAAATGACGAGTTGCAACGCCAAATGGGCTTGCACACGGCAAAGGCCTTGTTTTTGGCCGATAAAGCCGCCGTGGAGCACTTGGACCCCGGCTTTTTCTCTTCGGCCAACGAAGAGCAGCTGCGCGTGTTTGGCGCCTTGCGTTTTTCGGGGCTGGATGCCCTTACGGCCTATAGTTATGTGGTGGGCCGAAACAAAAGCCCAAGCACCCAAAACAACACGGGGCATATGGTGGGCACCAGAGGACGAGCCAGCCAAAGCACCGAGGTGCCCCGCAGTGTCTTGAAAGAGTTTGAGGCCTATGGCATCCATGGCGACAAGGCAAAAAAACACTATGAGTGGCTGGGCGGTGCCGGGGTGCGCTAGTGGCCACCCTGGGTTTGCAAGACGGGTGCTTGTTGCAGCGTCGCTTGAAAAGGGGGGAAGATTGCCCTGTAAAGCACATGAATACGTGTTTAATATGGCGGTGCTTGTGTTCCTCTTAGCGGCAGTTTACAGGGGAAGCACAATAAACCCCACGGCGGTAGCCGGCGAAAAGTGCCTGTTTTATACGGCCGATGTGCCAAGAAAAAACCGCTAAGAATCAGCAGGGGTTTTTCGTCAATTTACAGCGTAAAAGTCACTTTTTTTTTAGGTTTCGGCAATTTTCGATAAAAATTTGCAAAAAAACAGCTTACAATAAGCACGATTCGCAGGCGGGTAAAAAATATCGAACATTTTTTATAAAAGAAAGGAATTATCATGAAAGATTACAAAGGCAAAATCAACAACAGCGGCACCCAGGCGGTGCAGGCACCGTATCCGCAGCAGGGCACGAAATTGCCCGTACAAAAAGGCACAGATCTTAGAAAAAAAGACGAGAAGAAAGGCGGTAGCAAATAATGGCACATATTATTAAAAGCGGCGATGGTTTGATGGATTCTTTTATGGGGAAGAGCATGTATCCCATCTATGCCGTCATCAACGACATGGCCTCGCAATACGAGGAGAAAATGTGCCCCTTGCAAGAGGTGTTTACCACCATCAAGGCAAATGGTTTCGGTATGAAGGTGGTAGACGAAGTGGGCATTGGCGACTATGCCCCCACAGACGAGGGCAGCACTTTTAAAAGCAACTATGTGCGAGAGGGTTTTTCCACCAGCACCGACTTTGTAGAGTGGACAAACCGCCTGGAAATTACCAGGAAAATGATGGAAGACAACAACGCCAGCCAAATTAAACAAAAAGCCGGCCTTTTTGGTGTGAGCTTCCACCGCACACAAGAAAAATTTCGCGCGGCCATGTTGGGCAACGCAACAGGAGACAGTTTTACTTTGGCCAAGGCCGTCAGTGGCACACAAACCTTTTCCACCAAAACGGCCGATGGGGTGAGCTTGTTTAACACAAAGCATCCCAGCCGCCTGGAAGCCACCGCCGGCACGCCTGATTTTTTGCAAAGCAACCGCTTTACCAACGCGCTGGATAGCGACACCTTTGGCGAAATTGTGACACGGATGCAAAATTTTACAGACGACAAGGGCGACAAATGTGGCATCACGCCCAACACCGTGGTGATTCCAAACGATCATGCGTTAAAACGCACCTTGTTTGGTATCATTGGCAGCGACAAAGACCCAAGCAGTGCCAACAATGAGTTTAACTATTTGTTTGGCACTTGGCGTGTGATCATCTCGCCCGAATTAAGCAGCTATTTAAAAGCCGGCGAATACATCATTGCAGACACAAACTACAACGAGATGGCCCAAGGCGCCGTATGGGGGCATCGTTTGGATGCGGAAAACTTTAGCGATATTTTAGAGGACACCAAGAACTTCCAGCTGTCTTCGCGTGCACGTTTTACGGCGGTTTTCCACAACTGGCGTGCCTTCGCCATAGGCGGCACGGCCACAGGCACCACCTTAACATAGGGGGTGCACCATGCAAAACCCCTATGTTGTGGGCAAGGTGTATGTGATACACGGCCAAAAGCGCAAAGTGCTGGGTGTAAATCCGCTGGAAACTACCCTGGCAGAACAAGCAAGTGTGCGTAAACGCAAGCCAAAAACCAAAAGCACAGAGGTGGTTTCCCGGGCCGAAAAAAAGGAAAACGAGCGCGGTTGATAAAAGAAAGTATGTTTAAATAACAGCCCGAAGTGGGCCGTATACACGGGGGCGGTGCTTTTGCAAGTGCTTTTGCACCGCCCATTTTTAGAAAGGAGGCGAACACAATGACTTTAGGCGAACTGAAAGAGGCCCTATATCGCCATGCAGACATAGATGAAGACGAAGAAAAACAAAAATATTTCCCCGTGGCCGTAAACCATGCCTTGGATGCCGTGTGCACGGTGTTTCCCCTGCAAGACAAATGGCATATAGCACCCCTGGCCGTGCCAAACGTGTTGGCCGGGGCCCAAAAAGAGTATGAAACCGTGCAAGATGCACCTTTGCGCTATGAGGCAAACGCCAAGGCCTATTATTTTGAGGTGTCCGGCTGCGGGGTTTGCGATGTGATAGACGAAACGGGGTTAAAGCGCATCGAATTTAACACAAACGCTTATACGCCGTTTCGCGGGTTTATTAGCGGAGACAGTGCGCTGAATTTCCACGGCGAATACCTGTTTTTTGTGCGCAATGTGGCCATGTATGGCACGCTGGTTTCCGGCAATGTGGAGGATATACCGGCGTTTTCCACATCGCGTGTGTACGATTTTAAAGAGCTGACGAAACAAACAGACGAAAACGGGGATGTTTTCTATGCTTTCGATAGCTTCTTGCCTGAAAAATTTGAGGAGAAAATTTTGGGCGAGCAAACGGTGGTGCCTTTGCGCGACTATAAGATAGAGCCCGATGAGAACGGGCATCTTTTGCGTCTTTATGGCGAGGAAGAAACGCAAAAAATCATTTATTATCGGCGCAATTTTAAACCGATCACCGATGCTAGCCCCGATGAAACCGAGCTGGAAATACCACAAGGACTTTCGTATATTTTGCTGGATTTATGCGTGTATCGCATGGGCATAGACGAAAGCGATATTAGCACAGAACGTGCACGCTACGAGGCCAATTTGCTTTTGAATTGGAAACAACAAAAACAAAGTGGGCAAAACACCGCAGACAGGCTTTTTGATGAAATGGGGTATTTGCATTATGATTGAATTTGCAAACGAGGGGCCACCCAAGGCCGCAAAAAAACATGTGCGCCAAACTGTGTACGAGAATTTTACCGGGGCAGATTTTTCCGGCGATGTCTACCTATGCCCTAAAAACAAAAGCCCCGAAATTTTAAACATGATAGACGAAGAGGGCGTGGTGACAGGTCGCAAAGGCTGGGAGCCTGTGTTCGCAGCGCCGGGTGCCGTGCATGGGTTGTGCAAGGGGTTTGCAAACGGGCAAAGTCGTTATCTTGCACACATTGGCACAAAACTATATACTTTTACGCCCGAGGCAAACAGCCTAAGCGAAATTTACAGCGGCCTGCCCGCCCAAAAAAGCGAGCTGTTTTTTGCCCTGCGCAGCTTGCGCCCACTTTTTCCAAGCGAAGAAAACCAAACACCGAACACCCTCGGCTTTGTGCTTACGGGTGACGGTTTTTTTTATGTGGATTTTTCCGAAACACCCATACAGGTGGGCACAGTGGCCAGCATTGCCACCATACCCGTGGTGAAAATTGGCACAAAACCGAATGGCGCAGGCACCACCTTAGACGCCGTGAACTTGCTGCAAAAAAAGCGTAGCGAGAAATTTTTGGGCGATGCCCAAAGCAAGAGCTACCAGTTGGGTGCCAACAATTTAGACGCAAGCCCACTGGAAATTATAGAGATCACGGCCAGTGGAAACAGAAGCTATGTCGAAAACAGCAGTGGCGCCACGGGCTTTAGCGTGAACCGCAGCACGGGCGTGGTCACTTTTGTAAACGCACCGCCCACACCGGCCGTTACGGGTGAGGAAAATATCTATATCACCTATGCAAAAACACGCGCCGAAAACGTAGAAAAAATTGAAAACTGCAAAACCCACACCCAGTTTGGCCCCGGCGGAGATTTGCGCGTGTTTGTGACGCGCAACGAAAACTATCGCGCCTATGATTTTTGGTGCGAGGTGCAAGACCCCTGCTATTTTGCAGACCTGAACTATAGCATTTTGGGAAACAACGACACGGCCGTGCAGGGTTATTTGCCCTATAAACAATACCTGGGGGTGGTAAAAGAAGACAGCGAAGATACCACCGTGTATTTTCGAAGCGCCGAGGTGCAAGACGGCCGGGTACAATTCTTGCTAAGCCCTGTTATACAGGGTGTGGGTGCCGTTTCGCCCCATGCCTTTGCAAACTTGGGCAACGAACCCGTTTTTCTTTCTAAAAATGGCGTTTACAGCATCATTTCCAACGCCATCACCCTGCAAAATATGCCACAAAACCGCTCCTATTGGGTGGACGAGCGTCTCACCAAAGAACCAAACTTGCAAAATGCTGTTTGTGTGGCACACCAAAATCGATATTTCTTGAGCATAAACGGACACAGCTATATCATCACAGCCCCGCATAGCGAGCGCAAGGACTATCAAACCGAAGAGGCCTATGCCGCCTACTACTGGGAGGGATTTTCGCCCACGTGCTATTTGTCGGACGGGGACACCCTGTGGTTTGGCACGGAAGAGGGCAACCTGTGCCGCTTTAAAAACCGCGGGGACGAAAGCGATTATTTCGACGGGCCGGACGAAAACCCCGTGGCCATTCGCTATGTATTTGCCACCAAACAAGACGATGACGGCAGTGGCGTGTTTTTAAAAACACTGGAGAAAAAAGGTTGCTATATAGTTTTAAAACCGCATAGAAAGAGCACGGTGAATATAGTATACAACACAAATGTGGGCACTTTAAACGAGAATAACCCTGCGGTGCATCATGCAGATTGGTTTGATTTTGCCAATGTGGATTTTCAGCGCATTTCGTTTGTGTCCTCCCGTTTTGCCCAGCCCATTCCTTTAAAGGACAAGGTGAAAAAATACAAAACACTACAATATGTGCTGTTTTTGGAAGAGGTGGGCGAAACATTTTCTTTGGTGGCCATAGGCAAGATGTACCATATTACAAACAAAATAGCGAGGTTTTAAGCAATGGATTACAGCATTTATAAAATCACAGATCAAGAGGCGGGCACGGTGGGCGTGCAAAGTGCGCCCGGTGTGTTAAGCAAAACACCGCAGGAAAACAAGGCCGTGTTTGATGCCCTGCCCGAGTTGGTGCGAAAGCGCTACAATGCCCTGATAGACGAGCTGGCCAAAGAGGGACAAAACCCCATTTTGGGCCAGGAGGGGCTGTGGCTGCGTGTGAATGATGAGAACGAAAAAATGGAGTTTTCGCTGGATGGGGGGGCCACTTGGCAGCAGAGCGCCAACGAGGGGCACCGCGTGATGGACAATGACGGTGTTATTTTTCCACAAAAATCGGATTTGCAGTTTAAAGGGGCCAATGTTACAGACGAAGATGGCAGAACTGTGGTGCAGTTTTTTCCAAACGGTGAGGGCGTGCCCGAGGGAGGCGACGCCGGGCAAATATTGCAAAAAAGAAGCGATGCCAGCTTTGACACCGAGTGGAGCAACACCGCTGCAGACGCTGCAAAGCTGGGCGGCGTT
>CAYJIR010000028.1:0-28695 GCA_964370295.1 uncultured Oscillospiraceae bacterium | reverse complement strand
ACTGCAGAGACGATAGTGGATCTCTTGCAGTGTTTTTTTGCACAAAAGACAAGATGATTTTTGGCTATTTTGACAATTCAAAATTGGATTTTGCAACATCAATTGACATTTGGGCAAGTTTTTATTATACTACAATAGCAAGATGTCCGTACAACTTGTTATACGTGATGAACGGAGAGTATCAATACAATCGGAGAGGTGATTCAAATGTGTCCCAGTTTAAAAGGACATCCAATTTTAGAGTTATCCGAAGGGCCTGTGGTTTCTTTTGTTTTCGAGGGGAAATCTTTGCAAGGTCGCTTAGGTATGCCCATAGCCGCGGCGCTGCTTTCTAACGGCATTCATGTTTTTCGTACGACGGCCAAACGCAGCGAGGCACGCAGTTTATTTTGTGGCATTGGCCAGTGCAACGACTGTGTTGTGGTGGTAAATGGCCAGCCCAATGTCCGTTCCTGTGTGACCCCGTTGGAAGAGGGCATGGTGATAGAACGACAATGTGGTCTTGGAAAGGTGGGTGTACCATGTCAGTGAGTGATATTTTGGTGGTAGGTGCGGGGCCTGCCGGGCTTGGTGCTGCCATAGAGGCAGCGCGCTGTGGTGCTCGTGTCACCGTGGTGGATGAAAATCTAAAGCCCGGGGGACAATTGTATAAACAAATCCATAAATTTTTTGGTTCCGGCGCCCACTATGCAGGGGTGCGGGGCTTTCAAATAGCCGATCTTTTGCTAAATCAAGCGCAAGAGCTGGGCGTGAATATCCTGCTGGACACACGTGCAATCGGCCGTTTAGACGATGGCAGTTTGGGGCTGATGCAGCAGGGAAAACTAAAAACACACACAGCGAAAAAGGTGATTTTAGCCACAGGAGCAAAAGAGAACGCCTTCGCTTTTCCCGGCTGGACTTTGCCGGGGGTGATGACCGCCGGGGCGGCACAAACTTTTTGCAATGTGCATGGCACCTTGGTGGGCAAGAACATCCTTATGGTGGGTTCGGGCAATGTGGGGCTGATTGTTTCCTATCAGCTTATGCAAGCCGGAGCAAACGTTGTTGCCCTGGTTGAAGGTGCGCCACAGGTGACGGGCTACAAGGTGCATGCAGGCAAAATTCAGCGCGCGGGTGTTCCCATATATACTTCTCACAGTGTTGTGGCCGCCAATGGAAACGACCATGTGGAAAGTGCCACCATTGCCCGTGTTAACGAGTGCTTTTGCCCCATAGAAGGCACTGAAAAAACAATAGAAGTGGACACGGTTCTTTTGGCCGTGGGGCTAAACCCACGCATTGAAATTGCCGAAATGTATGGCTGCAAAACCACCTTTGAAGGAATACTGGGCGGTGTATTTCCCTATCATGATGCCTATATGCGCTCTAGCGTGCAAGATGTATATGTTTGCGGGGACATTGCCGGTGTGGAAGAGGCAAACACGGCCCTTGAAGAGGGACGGCTTGCCGGTTTGCATGCGGCCACAGCGCTGGGTCTTTCTTGCGAACAACACGAAGAACGCTTGGACTCTTTGCAAAACAGTCTTCGCGATTTACGCAGTGGTGGGCATGCAAAACGTCGTTTAGACGGAAAAATACGAACCATAGAGAAAGGAGCTTGCCTGTATGTCTAACAAAGCTGTCAAAGGCATAGCCCTAATCGAGTGCACCCAGGAAATTCCATGCAATCCGTGTGTGTCGATATGTAAGTGTGGTGCCATCACAAAAGAAAATTTAAATGCTTGTCCTGTTTTGCATGCAGAAAAATGCGTGGGCTGTAAATTATGTGTGGCAGAATGCCCGGGCCAGGCTATTTTTTTACAAATACCGGACTATGATGAAGACAATGCCACCATCACTTTTCCTTACGAGTATTTGCCGCTGCCACAAAATGGCCAAACAGTACAGGCCACCGATCGATTGGGCCAAGTTATTTGCGAGGCGGAAGTTCTTTTGGTGGAAGCGCGCAATGCATTTAACAAGACGAATCTGATTACACTGAAAATACCAAAAGAATACAAAGATACCGTGCGTTTTATGAAACGTTTGGCTACAGAGGAGGCAAAGCATGAAAGCTGATGAAATATTGATTTGCCGCTGTGAAGAGGTGACAAAGCAAGATGTATTGCAGGCGATAGCGGATGGCTGGCACACAGTGGCCAGTATTAAGCGCGCCACCCGTGCCGGTATGGGTGCCTGCCAAGGGCGTACTTGTGGACGATTGATACAACAAATATTGGTGGCCGAGGGCATCGCCATAGCGGCTGAAATTGCCCCGGATAAAGCCCGTTTTCCGGCGGTTCCCTGCGACATTGATAGCTTTGGAGGTGGCGAACATGAGTGAGAATCAGTACGATGTCATCATCATTGGTGGTGGCTACTTCGGCTGTGCTTCGGCTTATTTTTTAGCCAAAAACGGTGTGCGCACCTTGCTGCTGGACGAAAGTGAAATTGGCAGAGGGGCCTCCGGTGCAAATTTTGGCAACGTACAAGTGCAGGATTCGTCGATGGGGTTAAGCCTTGCGCTTACCTTGGATGGATTTGCGCTTATGCAAACGATGGAAAAAGAACTGGATTGTGACATCGGCTATCGCGCTTGTCCTTCCCTTGTGGGGGCCGAGGCACCTTCCCATCTTGCTGTTTTGGAAAAAGAGTTTAAAGAAAAAAAGGATGCAGGCTTGGATATCCATTGGCTGGAAGGCAAGGAATTGTACGATTTGGAGCCAAACATGAACCCAAAAGCCGTGCTGGCCGCCACGTATTATAAGCAAGGGCAGGTATATCCTTTCCATTATCTTTATGCTTTGATACGCAGAGCCAAGCAACACGGGCTTGCCGTAAAGGAAAATTGCAGGGTGGCTTCCCTGTTGATGGAAGCAGGTTGTTGCAAAGGCGTAGTGCTTAAAGATGGCAGTGTGATTCGCGCCGAAAACACGTTGGTGGCAGCCGGTGCCGGCACAAAAAGCATCTGCCAAAGTGCCGGGCTGTTTGTGCCTGTGCATTCCGTGAAGGCAGAATGCTTTGTCACCGAGTCTATCGCGCCGTTTTTACACTCCTACTATTCCTCGGCGGCCTTTTTTGCCGAGGCACACGACCCCGAAAAGGCCTCCACCTCGCTTTGCATTAGCCAAAGCCACTATGGCAACTTGCTTTTGGGCGAAACCACGAAGCCACACCACCTTATCGAAGGGAATCTACAAGACGCTACCTCGGTGGAGCACTGTGTGCAAATTCGTGAAAAATTGGCTCATTTTGCTCCGGCAGCCGCCCACTTGCAAATTTTACGCAGCTGGGTAACCGCGTCGCCGTTTACCGACAACACCGAGCCCATTTTGGGGAAAAGCCCTGTGTCGGGCCTTATGATTGCGGCAGGGTTTAAAAGCGCGGTGGTGCTCTCTGCGCTGGTGGGCACGATGATTACGGAACTCATTTTGCACGACCGTTGCCAATATAATATTGGCCCACTTATGAACCCTGTGGTGAGCGCTTAGTGGTGAGTGCTTGCTAGATGCTTGGAGCTTGTGCCGGAAGGTTTGCAAGCCCTTGGCAAAGTCGATTTTACAAAAATGCGCATCAATACACACTGTATCGATTGCGCTTTTTGTTTTATCTGGCAAATGGTATGAGGGGGAAAATGCAGTGGAAAGAAGTAAGGTAATGTCTGCTGATTTTGTTTGTTCAGTGAGCATTAAGGTGGAATGGTTTGAAATGCGGCAAAGATCATGGCATACTATAGTGGGGCTGAATCAGCGCTGAAATGCTTGGTTCATCGAATAGGATGTAGAAAAAGGAGAATGACAAAATGTTTGATTTGTTGGCGAAAAACGCACATATTTGGAATAGGCAGGGCCTTGTTGACATCGCTGTCACCGGGGGCAAAATAGTAGCTATCGAGCAAAACATGGATGTGAAAACCGCAAAAAAAGTGTTGATGGCCGATGGGGATTTGGTATCGCCCGGTTTTGTGGATAGCCATATGCATTTTGATAAAGTCTTGTCTTTGGGCGACACCGAATCGCCCACTTTGCAAGAGGCCGTGGCCAATTTTACAAAATATCTGCAAGGGGTGCCTTCGCAAGAACTAAAGGCCGACATAAAGCGCCGCGCGCGTGAAGTGGCTCGCATGTGTTGTATAGGCGGCACCACCGCCTTGCGCAGCAATGCCAATGTAGAGGCCGCCGTGGGTTTGCAAGGTTTAGAAGCCTTGCAAGAGCTAAAAGCAGAACTGCAAGACACGGTGGACATTCACGTCACGGCGCTGCCCAGTTTCTATGATGGTGAAAAAAACCAAACACAGCGTATGAACCTGCTTCGCGAAGCGGCGGGCGCCGGTTTAATCGACTTTATGGGCGGCGCCATGCACTTGCACGATAACTGGGAAGAAATCACAAAGGAACTGTTTGAAATTGCCGTAAAATACGATTTACCCATCGATTTCCATGTGGATGAATCGGACCATCCCGATGTGCGTAATTTCATGCAGGTGGCAGAATTGACCAAAACATATGGCTACGAAGGGCGTGTAAGCTGTGGGCATGTGACCGCGTTATGCGCTGTGGACGACAAAACGGCCGAGCGCGCCATTTTGGCAGCCAAGGATGCAAACTTACACATCGTCACACTGCCTTCGTGCAATCTATATTTAATGGGCCGCAGCGACCATCAGCCCATTCGCCGCGGGGTGACACGCATTCGCGAATTTTTGCAAGCCGGCGTGAATATCTCCTTTGCATCCGACAATATCCGCGACCCGTTCCGTCCCATTGGCAATGGCGACATGTTGGAAGAAGCGCTCATCACGGCGCAGGTGGCACAAATGGTGACAAAGTCGGAGCTAGAGCAAGTGTTTAAAATGGGAACGGTGAACCCGGCGAAGGCACTGGGGCTGCAAAATTATGGTGTTGAAGAAGGCTGCTATGCAGATTTTGTGGTGATACAGGCAAAAGACGTGGCCGAGGCCATGGTTGGCCAAGCGGTGCGCCGGTATGTGGTTAAACGCGGAAAAGTGGTGGCACAAACTTCAAAGCAAAGTTTGTGTGTCTTGTGATGTATCACAGGGGTTTTCGTTTTAGCGGCCTATTTTAATGGCCCGAAGACAATCCATAAACGACAGAGGCGATTGTGATGGAAACAAAGCGGTGTTCGATGTTGTCTAGAACGCGCAAAAGAACGCAATGGAAAAAGGAAACCCGTTTTTAACAGAAAGGGGATAAGAATGGAAATAGTAGGGCATAGCATAAACACTTCATTAAAAGGCATTGACGCCATTGTAGAAAGTAGAAATAAAGAGGCATTGCTTTTGCTTTGCGAAAACCAAATAAAGTGGGGCGCAGACAGGCTTTCTTTCAATGCAGGAACGCGCGCATTTACGGAAGTGGCCGATATGGAGTGGATGATTACCACCGTGAATGATGCCGGCATTACGATGCCGATGATGGTGGATTCGCCGGACCCATACACCATAGAAGCGGCCTTAAAGCTGAACCGAAACGGGCGCATGATGGTGGATTCCACCACCTGTGAACGCCGGCGTTTTGAGGCGGTGATGCCGCTTGTGAAGAAATATGATGCACAAGTAATTGTTTTGTTGCACGATGAAGGTGGAATGCCCAGCTGTGTGGAGGATAGGTTTAGGATGCTGCCGAAGGTAGAGGAAATAAGAGACAGGTGGAATATGAACCCAAAGGACATGCTACTGGACAATCTTGTGTTTGCCCTTGCCTCTTATCAAGACAGTGCGGCCGACTATTTAGAATGTGTGAGCAAAATGAGTCAAATGCATCCGGAGTACCGTTATACATGTGGCATTAACAATGTTTCATTTGGTCTACCCGCCAGAGGCCTTTTGGATATCGCATTTGCCACCATGTTGCTTGGTGCAGGGCAGGATTGCTTGCTAATTGAAATGGATGAAACGGTTGGAACTTTCGCTCCGGCATGGCATGCACTAAAAGGCGAGGATAGGCACACCTTGTCTTATATAAAAGCATTTCGAAACGGCAGATTGAAAGCCACTTTGGGTGAAGCATAAAACAAAATGCATCCGGGAAACCGGATGCATCAGGCCGTCAATAAAGCACCAATTGTGTCGTCAAACTGCAAAATGCCGCAGCAGTTACATATCAACTATATGCGCCTTTGCGCCGTTTTTTGTTTCCTAGCACTTGGCATTTTCTTGTTGTTCTGTATTTTTTGACATTCTGATGTGCTTTTTACATATGGACACATTGGCATATGGGCTGCTTAGGATGAAAAAAAACTTTGGCATTGGAAACCGGCCTATCGTTTATATCATAGACAATTTCGTCCCAAACAAGCAAAGGGCTTTGGGGGTCAACCTTAAAATATTCTGCCATTTGGGCATTGATGTCGGCGGTCATCGACACGGAAAAATAGGCGGTATCAATATGGCAAGCCTTCACCAGCCAATCGAACAACAAAAAGGAATCTTGGGGCAATGTGGTGAGTGCCTTTTCGTCAATATAGTGAAGGGGTGTTTCCGAGAGGTATAAAATTCGATTTTCGCCTTGCACCGAAAATGCCCAAATTTGGCGGTATACGTCATGGGAGGAAGAGCTGTTCAAATTGAGTGTGTTTTTGGCAGCACCACTTTGCAGGCAGGTGCATTGTGCCTTTTCTGCCGAAGTGCTTAGCAAAGCCTGAAACTCGAAATTGATGTCGATTCGGTTTTGTAGTTTTATGGCAGAAGGATGGGCAAAACTTCCTTTCCCGTGGCGCGCGGTGACATAATGGGCCATGGTTAAGGATTGCAGGGCTTCCCGAACGGTGTAACGGCTAACGTCGAACCGCGTAGCATATTCATGTTCAGTAGGGAGTTTGTTTTGCCCTGCGCTCATATGGATAATATCTTCTTTGATGGCATCACAAACCCGTTTCCATAATTTCTTTTTTTTTGTGGGCGTCATAGGAAGTCCTTTCTTGTACCCTTTTGTACCAGTATACAGGAGAATACCGATATTATTCAAGCAGAAATAGAGGGGAAGAATGTGTTTTATGGCGAAGTTATTTGGCTGTGCATAGGGCACATAGGATAATGTCAACCGCTTTATTCACACCGACCTCAGAAGTATCAATACAAAGGTGATAATTGCTTTTATCGGCCCACTCTTGCCCCAAGACAGCTTTAAAGTGGTTTTTTCGTTTGTTGTCTATAGCAAGGATGTCCCTTCCAACTTTTTCGCGAGTGGATGTTTGTAAAATTTCCGGTGCTTTATCAACGCATCGGTCAATTTTAAAATTTATATCAGAGGAGTAAATGAACACCTTGAAAGGATTCTGGCTGTTTATGATGTGATTTCCACATCGCCCAACATAGACACCTTTTGTTTTTTCTGCAAACGCTTGTAAAATCAAAGTTTCGGTTGTTTCAATGCCGCTTGCCGGCAGCTGGTCATAGGCCATAAAAGACCGGCTGAAAGTATAGGGGAAGTTGTCTTCGTTCACTTTATCCATTTCGGAAAGTAAATCAGACGATGGACCACTGTTTTTTGAAAGGAAAGCCATCAACTCTTTGTCAAAGTAGGCACACCCCAGGGCATCGGCAAGCCTTTTGGCCACTTCGCGGCCACCGCTTCCGAACTCCCGGTTTACGGTTATATTTCTATCGCATGTTTGTGCTGTGCCCGACATCGCAAAATCGTTTGTGGCCAGGGCTACCGCTTTATCGTAGCTTTGCAAAGAATTCGTGGCAGCGAGTTTCTTTTTATTAAGGGTAAGCAAAAAGATACCGATTACAACCGCACATAGTTCTGCAAAAGGCACGCTTAGCCAAATACCGTTTATTCCTAAAAATTTTGGAAGCATCAAGATGCCTATGCTTACAAATACAAGCCCCCTGCTGGCGGCCACAAGAACAGATTCAAGGCCTTTTCCGATGAAGGTGAAATAACCGGAGTTTAGGATGTTAAAACCGGACATCAAAAAGGCAATACCATATAATCTGCCGCCGGATACCGCTAGTTCGATTAAAGCAGGGTCGTTTTTAATGAACAGCCCCACAAGCTGTTCGCCGCCCAGAAATAAAAGCAAAAACAGGATGACGCCGAACACAAAATTGCAGATATAGGCTAATTTCATCATTTTTTTTACGCGGTCGTAATTTTTTGCGCCAAAATTATAGCTTACAATAGGCCCTACACCGTCGGAAATGCCAAACAACAACATGGTTCCAAATGTTGCCACATAGTTAATTGCCGTAAAGGCTGCAACACCTCCCGGGCCGGAAATTTGCATGAGAGAAATATTAAACAAAAAGATAGCCACCGCAACCGATATAGAGTTGATGCCCTCTGAAGAGCCATTGTACAACACATGCCGGACGCTTTCGGTGGAAAATTTCCCCACAAAAAGATTGATTACGTTTTCTTTGTTTAGCATGGGCGAAACAACAACAAAAAGCGCCGAGGTATAGGCCAACCCGGTGGCAAGAGCTGCGCCCAAAACACCCATTCTAAAATATACAATAAGTATATAATCGAGTGAAATATTCACAACAATGCTTAACACAGTGCCAAGAAAATACTTTTCCGGCTTTGCTATAACGCGATTTAGAAATCCGATATAAAACATCATGCACATAGGAATTGCAAAAATAGAAATCACCTTAATGTATGTGGACGAATCGGCCAAAAGGGTGGCGTTGGCACCTAATAACAAGGCAATTTGCTTGTTTAAAGTAAGGCCCAATACGGTGATGAGGCCTGCGCATATGCAAATGAGAATCTTAAAAGTGTGAAGGCAATTTTGCGCCTTTTCTTTATGCCCCATTCCCAAATTTATGCCGATATAGCTTTGCGCCCCAATGCTGGTAATCATGCTTACACCAATAATCAACTGCATAAAAGGCATTGCAATATTAACGCTGGCAAGGGCATTGCTATGCACATAATTTCCCACAAACATTCCATCAATCATACCTTGCACACCGGATATAATCATGGCTATAACAGCAGGTATGCAATATTTTACAAACAGTTTTGGGATGCTGTTTTTGCTTAAAATATTATTGGATATCGTCATTCGCGTTGTCCTCCGATAAGGTGTTGCTTATCAAATTCAACAACTCGCATAAATTATGTATGTCTTTGTCTGTGTATTTTCCATCGATGATTTTCATGATTTTTCTGCCGAGATTTTCACCGGAATATTGGAAATAGATACTTTCGTTTACAAACAGATAATACATTCTTTTGTCTGTGTTGCTTTGTTTTCTGGTTACATAGCCTTTTTTAATAAGCTCCTTGATTTTTTTTGTTACAGAGGGCCTTGAAACATGAAGCATATCGGCAAGCTGTGTGGATGTGTATTTGCCCGAGTGTGCCGAGATAATATCAAGATAGAGCACATCGTTATAGGTGAGCTTTGTGCTATCTTGCAACTTATGTTGCAGCTTTAGCTCACCAATAGATAAATCGTGATAAAATTTAGAAATTGCTTTTAATAGTTCATTATACATCATGCTAAACCCCATATAGTTGCGACATAATAACTATTATAGCGCAATTATATGGGGATAGCAACCGTATTCACGAAAAAAACCGGCATTTGTATATTCACAAATGCCGGTTTTTTTCGTTTTATAGGTGCGAATCAAGGGCTGCAAAGCAGATTATAAATTGGTTTTGATAAGGAATTGTTTTGGATGAAAACCATTCAAACCCTATATTAATCATCCAGTTCTCTCTCGTATTCCCATATCTCTCCGTCTACGGCACTGATGGTGTAGTTGTATTCTGTGCGGCCGATGTGCCACTCCACTTCATATTCCGCAAGGCCGTCATCTATGTCGAACTCAATTTGAATAAATGTGGCTTCGTCTTCTGTTAAGCCGGCGTGCTGCAGCGCTATTTCCAATGCTTCGTCTTCGTTAATATAGGATTCATTGTCGGTGGGCGTCGCGGTAGCATTTGCTCTTTGCATATCGTGGTCGTAGCTTAAAATGTCACCGGTTTGGGCATCGATTTCATAATCGTACTCTCTGTTGTCGCTGAAAAATTCGATGTCATACTCGGCGCCATGTCTCTCATAATCGAGCCGACACGACACAAAGGAGCTGTCGTCTTCTCTGACATCAGCGTGTTCGAAGGCGATGGCTTTTGCTTCCTCTTCGCCGATGTAGTTAAGGGCGGATGCAGTGTTTGCCGTTGTCGAATTTGATGCAAATGCAATGATTCCACCGGTAAGTGTTGCGGCAGCAACCACGGCGCAAGTGCTAAAACCAATTTTTTTAAACGTGTTTTTTGTTTTCATAATATTCTCTCGCTTTCTTTTGTTGTGAGTGATGTGGATTACTCATTAACTAAAGTATAATGCGGGAAAATTAAAGGAACATTAAAGAATAAAATTTATTTTGGAAATGTCACAGTAAATAAACTGCCCATTCCTATTTCGCTTTCTACCTCGATGTTTGCGTGATGTAGTTTTACGATTTGTGCTACCATGGCAAGGCCTAAACCCATGCTACCGCCTTGCTTGGCCGTGCGAGAGGGATCCACTTGATAAAATCTTTTCCAAATATTTGCCTGTTGCTGCTTAGAGATTCCAATGCCATTGTCTTTTACAGATAAAAGTATGTTTGTGTCATTTTCGGCAAGTAGAACCGCTACAGTGCCATTTTCCTTTCCATAACGAAAGGCGTTGCTGAGGAGATTGTTAAGCAACCTTGCCATCATCGCTTCATCAAAGTTGCCCTTTATATTTTGTGCAATATCCCAGTGGAGCTGCATGCCATTTTCTATAATACCTTGGTGTTCTTTGCAAATATCTGTTACAAGCTCGCTGAGGTTTAGCTGTGCGAAATTCGCTTTTTCAATGCCACCGTCCAAACGGATAAGGTTTAATAAATCGGATATAAGCCGGGACATTTTAAATGCTTGACGCTGCACGGTTTCCAGTGCTTCTTGTTTATCCTCCGATGTGCTATTTTCGCCAAGGGAATATTCGCATTGTGCTAAAATAACGGCGGTTGGTGTTCGCAATTCGTGGGAAACATCGGAAGTGAATTGTCTTTCCGCCTCAAACGTGCTTTCCAAACGCTCGAACATGGTGTTGAAGGTGTCGGCCAGTTTGTGCATTTCCGCACTTTCGCCTTTTAAGTCGATTCGCAAAGAAAGGTCTTCACTGGTGCTTATTTCTGTTGCTGTTTGCGCAATCTTATCGATTGGGCGAAAGGTGCGTTTGGCGATATAATAACAGCCAAGCGAGCCAAGCAAAATAAGAACCGGCAAAGAGAGCAGTGTTATTTGCAAAATGCTGGTTGTGGTGTTGGTGGTGGGGTCTACGGCGATGACACCACGAACCCATACCGGCAGAGGATACTCTTGCACAGGGGATAATACATCGTAGAAATAATAAAGGGTTCCGTCTATTGTGTTTTCGCTAACAACCCCGTTGTTGAAAGGCGGTGTGCTTGCAAATGCCTCGGGGAAAGTTCCTGCAATATGTTCGCCTTCTTCGGTGTATAAAAGAGTGTATACACCCTTTTTAAAAAAATCGATATCATCGGTTTCAAGAGTTCCGTCGTCAAACTCAAGCTCTTGCGCATTTTCGTTTACAACGTCCCTAAGGTCTGCTTTGCTATTGGAGGCAATGACAGTATCGCTTAAAAAAACGATTAGCACCACCACAAGCACTGACATGATGAGCATAAGCAGTGTGGTCCAAAGGGTTAGTTTTAATTTGGCCGATACCTTTTTCATAAAGCCTCCCGCAACACATAGCCGCTGCCCCTTATCGTATGGATAAGTTTGTTGTCGCAGTCATTATCAATTTTCTTTCGAAGATAGCGAATGTATACATCGACCACATTGGTGCCCCCTTCATAATCATGGTTCCAAACGTGATTTTCAATGGTTTCTCGGGATAGAACAATGCCCGCATTATACATCATATATTCTAATATGGCGTATTCCTTGGCGGATAAGTTGATGGTGCTTTCGCCGCGCTTGACAACATGAGAGCTTAGGTGTAAGCTCAAGTCGGCAACTTGCAGGATGTTGGTTGTTATGCCTGCCTTCTGCCTTGTAAGCACACGAATTCGCGCCATCAGCTCTTCAAAAGAAAATGGCTTTACAAGGTAATCGTTGGCACCCAAATCAAGCCCTTTTACGCGGTCGGGCACGCCGTCGCGTGCCGTTAAAAAAAGAACAGGGGTGTGAATGCCTTTTGCACGCATTTGGGAGATAACAGAAAATCCATCTTGTTTGGGCATCATAATGTCCAGTATCACAGCGTCATAATCGGCACTGAGAATGTAATCAAGTGCTTGTTCGCCGTCAAAGCAGCTGTCTACACTATATCCCTCAGACACCAGCTTTTTATTGATGATTTTATTCATATCTCGTTCGTCTTCAGCCACCAATATCCGCATACTTACACCTACCTTTGTACTTTGTTTTATGAGTATACTATAACATGATTAAAATAAGATTAAAACCAAAAGTACAGGATGCCTGCTGAATAAACCCCTACGCGGTTTATTCAGCTTCACCGTATTCCATGGTGGCCATAAAAGTGTACGAAACAGGCATTGCATGGGATGAACCGTAAAAAATTGGGTTGATTTCTCGCCGGAATTTTGGGATAAATCCAGCCATAGAGGCACTCTATCGGAACAGAATATAAATACGAAGAAGATATCTATTGACGGAACGAGTGTTGTCTGCGTATAATATGGGTGAAATAGAAACAAACATACTTTTGAAATTATGCGATACAACAGATGATTATCTGTAAGCGCAAAAACCTTTACAGAGCTGTGAAGGATGAAAAGCAAGAGAGCACGATAACTTTATGGTTGAATGGGTGGCTTTATGTGCGAATGGCCCTGAAAATGCATTTGTTTATAATTTTTTTGGGAGGAAAAGTGCTGGTGTCCTTAACGCGCGTAGCAAGGGGATGTAGCCGTCTGTCGATATGTGCTGGCACCATGGCACTCGACACAAAAAACGACCCATAGGCAACCTTGCCGATGTGTCACAAAGGGTTTCTATTTACAAGATAAATATACAATATGCAATATATGTGTATAAAATACAATGCGATGATTATCTTGTGAAAGAAAAATACTTCTGCAAGACAATTATTGAGAGAAACAGGAGAATGCCAGATGAAAGAACTGAAAAAAGAGGGCCCAAGAAAAGTGAAAATTATCGTGGAAAAAGTGAGCGCCGAGCCCAACGGAGAGGTGTGCAATTGCCATAAAGTGGGAGAGGTGTTCGAGTGCGACTTTGAGCGATGTCCTACAAATTTCTGTGCAGCAGCCTTCCATAGTATATGGCCGATGCTCCGTGTGGTGGAGTTGGGAGGGCGTCACCCCTGGGACGCAACACCGGGTGTTACCCGTTCTTGCTGCCCAGACCACGCAAAGCCGGTTACCTTTCGGATAGAAACAGAAGAAGGAGAAGACGGCTGATTTAAATAGCGATTAGAGAGGCTAAAAACGGCTGATTTTTCGCATGAGCAAACCAATACAAGTGGAATACAATTCGTGCTCCACAGGTGAGACGCTTGCTTTGCATGAAATCAGCCGAAATTTTGTAGGGCTGCAAGTGGGCGTATGTATTGGAGCTGTCGACAAAGTCGACTGCACAAAAATGTGCATCAATACATACCGTATCGCTTGCGCTTTTTGTTTTATCGACCAAATCCATGACATTGCTTGCTGTGAAGAGAGCCCTAGAATGGATTTCTAGGGAAGCCGGCTAAACCAGATGTGGCCGAACGGTAAAGTCGAAAAAATGAAGGAAAAAGAAGTTTTCGGGAAGAAATACAAGCTATAATCTGTATTTTATTAAAATATAATACAAATTGTAAAATATCTACGGGTGATATCTTGTGAGGAGGGCGATCCGGAGCAGGTGATACGCATGAGGATTGAGAGAAAGAACCGGTGCAAAGTGTGATGCAAATGTGGCAAAGCAAATCGTATAACGGGCGAAGGTAGCTGGGGGAGAGGAAGCGGTGGCATCTAAAGCGATAATATGTATAAAATATAAAATATATACCATTCGTAAAAATCGTAAAGATATCCAGATGATTTTTCCATGATGTTGTTTTGTTCAGCAGGTAGTACGCAAGGATGCAAAGCAGATTGATAGGAGTGTATCGTAAAAAAACACCAAGTGTTCATTGTGGAATGAACACTTGGTGTTTTATAATTACGTGTATTTTGAAAATTAGAACAAGCCGGTGATTTTTCCGGTTTCGTCCACGTCGATCTTCTCTGCGGAAGGCACTTTGGGTAGGCCGGGCATCGTCATGATGTCGCCTGTAAGTGCTACGATAAAGCCGGCGCCGGCGCTCACTTTAAGGTTGCGCACGCTTAGCACAAAACCTTCCGGTGCGCCCAATAGTTTGGCATTGTCTGAGAAGCTGTACTGTGTTTTTGCCATGCAAATGGGCAAGTTGCCAAAGCCCTGTGATTCCAGCATTTTCATTTGTTTTGCAGCGCCGGGCAGCAATTGCACATCTGTGCCATGATAAACTTTTTGCACAATTTTGCGCAGTTTTGTTTCAATGCTGTCTTCCAGCTCGTAGCAGAAGCGGAAATCATTGGGGGCATCGCACAGGCGAACCACTTCTTCAGCCAAGGCTTTGCCGCCTTCGCCGCCCTTGGCCCACACTTCGGAAAGTGCCACGGGAATGCCCAGTTCTTTGCATTTGTCGCGCAAAAGATCAAGCTCTTTTTGTGTGTCTGTGGGGAAGGCGTTTACGGCTATGACACAGGGCAGGCCGAATACGTCTTTAATGTTGGAAGCATGGCGAAGCAAGTTGGGCAAGCCTTTTTCCAAAGCTTCTAAATTTTCGTTATTCAAATTGGCTTTTTCCACACCACCGTGATGTTTAAGTGCGCGTATGGTGGCTACCACCACCACGGCATCCGGGCGCAAGCCCGCAGCACGGCATTTGATGTCTAGGAATTTTTCGGCGCCCAAGTCTGCGCCGAAGCCGGCTTCGGTGACCACGTAATCACCAAATTTAAGAGCCATGCGTGTGGCCATTACACTGTTGCAACCGTGGGCAATGTTGGCAAACGGACCACCGTGAATAAAGGCCGGTGTGCGCTCCAGTGTTTGCACCAGGTTGGGCTTAATGGCGTCTTTTAGCAAAGCGGCCATGGCGCCTTGGGCGTTCAGCTGGCCTGCAGTGATGGGTTCTTCTTCGCGTGTGTAGCCCACAATGATGCGAGCCAGGCGATTTTTCAAATCAGCCATGCCCTCGGAGAGGCACAAAATGGCCATAACTTCGCTGGCCACGGTGATGTCGAAGCCATCTTCGCGAGGCACACCGTTGATGCGGCCGCCTAGGCCATCGGTGATGTTTCGCAGTTGACGGTCGTTCATGTCTACAGCGCGTCTCCAGGTGATGCGGCGTGTGTCTATGCCCAGTGCATTCCCTTGGAAAATGTGGTTGTCCAGCATGGCGGCCAGCAAATTGTTGGCTGCACCAATGGCGTGGAAATCACCCGTGAAGTGCAAGTTGATGTCTTCCATTGGCACCACTTGCGCATAGCCACCGCCGGCGGCTCCCCCCTTTACGCCAAACACAGGGCCAAGGCTTGGCTCGCGCAGCGCTACTACACTTTTTTTGCCAATGGCGCGCAGGCCGTCTGCCAAGCCCACGCTGGTGGTGGTTTTACCCTCGCCGGCCGGCGTGGGGTTGATGGCTGTGACCAATATCAATTTGCCGTCTGGGCTGTCTTTCTTCTCGCGAAGCAAAGCATCGTCCACTTTGGCTTTGTAAAAGCCATAAGGCTCGCGATATTGTTCGGCCACGCCCAGTTGGTCGGCAATTTCGCCAATAGGGCACATTTTAGTTTCTTGTGCGATTTCGATGTCTGATTTAAATCCCATGTTTGTTACACCCTTTCTTATTTCGAGGAATACGGGCCATATCCCACCCAGTATACACTCTTTACTATTATTATGCCACAATTTTGCCAGAATGCAAGTAAATTACGATAGTATTTTTATTAACAATGTTAGGACTGTTTTTTACCAAAGGAATCGTTGGTTTTATGGCTTTGTTGCCCCATAAAAAAACGGTGCCTTGGCACCGCTTGAAGCCGGTAAAAAAATGGATGATTTGCTTTTTGGTATAAAGCCCAAGGTGTTATGTTTTGCGGTTTATGGAAAAACCTATACAAAAACAACACGCAAAACAGCATAGGCCGCATCGCGGCGCAGGCTTGCGTGTTGCAAAGAAACTCTTCTATAAAACTACAAGCTGCCTTTTGTGGAAAAAACACCTTGCAAGCGATCTTCCACCATGGTAGCCATGTCCAAAGCTTTGGCAAAGGCTTTAAAAGAGGCCTCGGCCAGGTGATGGTTGTTTCCACCGCTACTAAGCTGACGCAAGTGGATATTCATGCCGGCCGACATGGCTACAGCGCGGAAAAATTCGTCCAGACACTCACAGTCCAGTGCGCCAAGGCTGGCTTGGGTGTATTGCAAATCACTTACATAGCAAGAGCGCCCCGAAAAATCTACGGCACAAAGTACCAGGGCCTCATCCATGGGCAAAACAAAGTGGCCAAAACGGCGAAGGCCGGCTTTATCCCCCACGGCTTGTTGCAAAGCTTCGCCCAAAACTATCCCCACATCTTCCACGGTGTGATGGCTGTCTACATCCAAATCGCCCCGGCAACGCAAGGTGAGTTCGAACAGGCCGTGCTTTGTAAAGGCTTCCAACATATGGTCGAAAAAGCCAATGCCGGTGCTACAATCGCAAGTGCCGTCTCCGTCCAGCAAGAGGCTAAGCGAAATGTCGGTCTCTTGGGTTTTGCGTGTGATGGTGGCCGAACGTGTGGGCATAGAAAGCCCCCCTTTCTTCTTGTGGCCCAAAAACTGGGCCTTGTGCTAAAATCAAGAGGCAACAAGGCAAGAAAAAGGCGTTTATACACTGGTGCCTGCGGCCATATTGGGGTGTTGCATCGAATAGAGCACATCGATTAAAAAAGCACAGCTTACAACAGAGAGTACAATGCGGCGCGGTGTTTTTGGAAAGCGCCGGAAGCGGTCGTCGAACATGGGGCCCAAAAGATAAACGCCAAACACACAGCCAATGCCAAACAACAGTAGGCCCTCTAGGCAAATGCGGCCATGCAAGTTCATAAAATAGCCGGTATAGTCCCACCATTTTGTGTGCAGGAAGGTTTCTAAAAACCATGCGGTTGTGTATTCAAGGGTGCCACAGATGAGAATGGACATAAAGAACAGGCGCACGGGTTTGTCTACAAAGCGCTGTAGCAGCACCACCACACCGGCGCCACCAAAACCGTAAATGGGAAGCCAAGGTCCGTGCAAGGTGCCACGGTTGATGAAAGTGCCTGTTTCCACAAGGTAGTACAGAACCTCCCACGCATAGCCGATAAAAGCAAAACTTAAAAACAGAAAAATAAGGTCTTCCACATGGTAGCGGCGGTGGTAATCACTGCGAATCCAACTGCGCGACAACAGCGGAGGAATGTGGAAATCGGCAAAAGGATATTCATCGTTCACAGGGGCTTTGGGGGTTAAAAAACGGTCGTTAAACACACGGGCCAAGGTGGGGTCTTGTTGCAGCAAGTTGCTGCGCAAACGCATGTATAAGGCCGTGTTTGTGCCGCTGTAGTAAGGGTCTACAAACAGCACATCCGCTATCATAAGGCTGATGCTGGACAAAAAGAACCAGCCGGAAAAACTGAGGTCCAGCAAAAAACAATGCCATTTGTGTCCGTGCATCATACGGCGTGATAAAGAGATTGCCTCGCGCGCAGAAAGGTTTGGGTTTTCGGCGATAAGAAAGGGCACCATGCGGTAAGAATACAGCTTAATAAAACCGCCCACAATAGTGAAAAACCACAGCACGGTATACACAGCACGCAAAAGCATCACCATGGCCACTTTATAGGTGCGTCCAATTTCGTAGATATACAAAAGCCGTAAAGCCGAAGTTTTTTGGTAATTTTGGTTTTCCAGGAAAAAACGATATTTCCCCACCAAAAGGATATTTTTGCCGAATACATAATATAAAAACAGCACCACAGCCCCCACGGCCAAGGTGATGCCGGGCAGGATATTGTCGTGAAACAATAGCTGGTTAAGCGAATTAAGCAAACCAAAGACAAACGAGCCAGAGGCCGTAGCATTGTTAAAAATGGAAGACAATGCCCCGGCCGAGCCAAGGTTTAAGTCGCCGATGCCCTCTAAAAAACCCCTGTCTTGGGAAAAGAGGCTGGCGGAAATATCATTTACAATTTCGGTGTGTGTAACACTGCGATAGTTTAATTCGCCCACGGCGGTGATGGCCTCTGATACGCGCGGCAAATGAAAGCCACCAATGGTGACCAAAATAAGCAAAGATACCAGAATGCATCTTCGATAATTCGCTTTCAGTTGTGCTTTTGCAGGCCGTGTGAGCTCTTTTCTATTCCACATGCCAATATTGTAGCATAACTTGCAAGGTGGTGCAAGATGGCAGCAATTTTAAAAAATAAAAGGGGAATTCGCGGTTCCATGGGCAGAATTGCTTGTATTTCGCTGTGTTATGGCCTACACTATACAAAAGGTGTGATTGCCGGTTTCAAAGTATATTTTTAACTTCGCTTATTTTACAAGACAAACTTCGTCATTCTTTCTCTTGGCTACATCGTACAATCATACATAGGCAGCGATTTGTTTTATGCGCCGCTTTTGTTTGTTGCCGCGGCGCCAAGAGAAAGGAGAATCCTATGAACAACGGACAAAGTATCACACCCGAGACGCTTTCTTCCCAAGGGGCCATAACCCCTGCCAAAACCACGGCCAAAACGGCCACCAAACAATTGACACTATTCGGTTTTTTTGCCATGACAGCCAGCATGGTGATGACGGTGTATGAGTATCCCACCTTTGCCACAAGTGGGCTGCAACTGGTGTTTTTTTTGCTGCTGGGTGGTTTTCTTTGGTTTTTGCCCGTTGCCTTGTGCGCCGCGGAAATGGCCACGGTAAAAGGTTGGGAAGAGGGGGGCATATTTGCCTGGGTTAGCGGTATGCTGGGCGAGCGTTTTGGTTTCGCGGCCATTTTCTTCCAGTGGTTTCAAATCACCGTGGGCTTTGTAACCATGATATATTTTATTTTGGGTGCCTTGGCCGCTGTCTTAAATTTCGATGCGCTAAACACAAATCCTTTTGTGAAATTAGGCGGTGTATTGGTGGTGTTTTGGCTGGTCACGTTTTCCCAGCTTTTTGGCACACGTTTCACAGCCCGCCTTGCCAAGGTAGGTTTTATTGTGGGTATCGTGATACCGGCCATCGTGTTGTTTGGCTTAGGGCTTGCCTATATTGTGGGCGGCAACCCCTTGCAAATAAGCTTTACACCTTCGGCCTTTATTCCGGATTTCAGCAACATATCCACTTTGGTGGTGTTTGTCTCCTTTATTTTGGCCTATATGGGGGTGGAGGCCTCGGCTTCGCATATCAACGAATTGCAAAACCCAAGCCGCAACTATCCTCTTGCCATGATTATTCTGGTGGTTGTGGCCATAGTGCTGAACACCGTGGGGGGTGTTTCGGTAGCCGCAGTTATCCCGCAAAGCGAGCTTAGCTTGTCTTCGGGGGTGGTGCAAACTTTCCAAACATTGTTTACGCATTTTAACCCGGCCTTGGGCTGGCTTGCCCGGGTGGTGGCTGCCATGCTCGCCTTGGGTGTGATTGCAGAAGTAAGCAGCTGGGTGGTGGGCCCTTCGCGTGGAATGTATGCCGCGGCCCAAAAAGGCCTGCTTCCCAAGGTGTTTGCCAAAACAAATAAAAAAGACGTCCCTGTGCCTTTGGTGCTGGTGCAAGGGTTGGTTGTCACCGTGTGGGCGGTCGTGCTCACTTTGGGTGGTGGCGGCAACAACCTCTCGTTTCTCACAGCCATTTCTCTCACCGTGGTGATATATATCGTTGGCTATGTTCTAATGTTTTTGGCGTATCTTCGCATGATACGCCGCAAAGACATCACGCGCAGTTACAATGTGCCCGGAGGGGTCGGTTTTAAATACGTGGTGGCCATTGTTGGTTTGCTTAGTTCTTTGGTGGCCCTTGGCATCAGCTTTGTGCCCCCTTCGTCGATTTCGGTGGGTGAGGACAGCACCTATCTTGCCATTCTCGCTGTCAGCTTTGTGGTGGTGGTTATTTTGCCTTTTCTCATCTACGAAGTGTACGGCCGCCACCATTCAGACCCAAACTATCGCCACACACGGTTAAAACATCACGAACAAAACAAATTTGTGCCCTTGTTTGCCCGTGGCGAGCACGCCATATCGCCAGACAAACAACGGAAGACGAAGGCACAAAAACCGCGTTCTTAACACAAATTATATTTGTGAAAGATTTGCTTGTTGCCGGTAATCAGACAAAACATGCCGAAACAGTAGGAGGATTATTATGTTGTTTGAAAGAAAAGAAAACTCGCCTTTTTTGAGGCCCATTTTCGGCACCAAAGCCGAAGCACTGGACATACCAAAATATCGTTTGGCAAAAACCTCTTTGGAACCGCGTGTGGCCTATCGCCTTGTGAAAGATGAACTGCTGGATGAAGGTGTGGCACGCCAAAATTTGGCCACATTTTGCCAAACCTATATGGAGGACGAAGCCACAAAGCTGATGGGGGAAACTTTGGAAAAAAACGCCATAGATAAAAGCGAATACCCGCGCACAGCCGAGCTGGAAAACCGTTGTGTGAATATCTTGGCCGATTTGTGGAACGCCCCTCATGATGCCAATTTTATGGGAACAAGTACGGTGGGAAGCAGCGAGGCGTGCATGCTGGGTGGCATGGCCATGAAGTTTCGTTGGCGCAAACGGGCACAGGAGGCAGGCATAGATGTCAAGGCGAAAAACCCGAATTTGGTGATTTCTTCGGGCTATCAAGTGTGCTGGGAGAAGTTTTGTGTGTATTGGGATATCGAAATGCGCACCGTGCCCATGGATGCAGAGCACATGCACCTAGACCCCGCAAAAATTGCCGACTATATAGACGACTACACCATTGGTGTTGTGGGTATTTTGGGGATCACTTATACGGGAGAATACGACGACATAGAAGCGCTGGACAAGGCGCTCTCTCACTACAACAAAACGGCAAAAGTATCGGTGCCCATCCATGTGGACGGCGCCTCGGGGGCCATGTATGCCCCGTTTATGCAGCCTCAGTTAAAATGGGATTTTCGTTTGGATAATGTGGTGTCTATCAACACTTCAGGCCATAAGTATGGCTTGGTATATCCCGGCATAGGATGGGTTTTGTGGCGTGGGGCCGAATATTTGCCACAGGAGCTGGTGTTCAAAGTGAGTTACCTCGGCGGGGAAATGCCCACCATGGCCATCAACTTCAGCCGGTCTGCCTCACAAATTATTGGACAATACTATAGTTTTGTGCGCTTTGGTTTTAATGGCTACCGCGAAATTCACGAGCGCACACATGAAGTGGCCGCCTTTTTAGCGGCCGAGGTGGAAAAAACCGGCCTGTTTGATATGTATAACCGTGCACAGCATTTGCCAATTGTGTGCTATCGCCTTAAGGAAGATGCCAAGGTGGCATGGACCTTATACGATTTGGCCGATCGCCTGCAAATGAAGGGTTGGCAGGTGCCTGCCTATCCTCTGCCGGAAAACCTGCAGGATGTGCTGATACAACGTTATGTTGTGCGTGGCGACTTTGGCATGAACATGGCAGAAGAATTTGTGGATGATTTTAAACAGGCCATCAGCCAGCTTGCTACGGCCCGGATTTTAAGCCAGGAAGAACCACCGCAAAAAGTACAAGGTTTTACGCATTAAAAGGGCGGTTGCAAACCAAAAAACATCCCCGGCTTGTATGAGCGGGGATGTTTTGCATGTTGCTGTGCACTGTGTTTTTGTTCTTTGACGCAAAAGGCAAAATGGTTTCCTATCCCAAAAGATTTCGGCGGTCTACCACCCATTCTTGCGCGTCGGTGTCGAAACGGTAGATGATGCCTTCGTCTTGGGTGACGGCATAGCGCGCCAGTAAAACGTCGTCGTCCACGCCCACCAACATACCATAGCGGCCAAACACATAGGCGGTTGTGTTCGCAATTTCTTCGTCTTCAGCGCGCTCCATGCGTTCTGTTTGGCCAATTTCGTAGCGCTCGCGCACCAAGTCTTCTGCCACATCCTCTTGCACGCGTACACGCCCCAAAATCCAAGGGCTGTAGGCCTCGCCCTGCTCTTTGTCTTCCAAGGCTGTTTGTACACCGGGGAAGATATCCTCCCAGTGCTCTTCTTTCATGTGGGC
Source organism: uncultured Oscillospiraceae bacterium (assembly GCA_964370295.1). Classification (GTDB taxonomy): domain Bacteria; phylum Bacillota; class Clostridia; order Oscillospirales; family Ruminococcaceae; genus JAAYCI01. Next base: position 6,435 of record CAYJIR010000028.1, on the reverse strand, counting down.
ACCGTCGAAAAATCCATCGGCGGGTGTATCGGTTACAAAGGGGTTGTACGAACCATATAGCGGAATGTTATGCTCCTGTGCATATTGTGTATAGTACGATTCGGTTTCGAAAAAGCCGGCATTGCGCTCGGGGTATTCTAGCAATGTGGTATACACCGTGGGGTGGTAGGGCGCAATGAGAAAAATCACCTCGATGTCTTGGGCCAGCAGATATTGTATATATTCATCGAAAATGGCACAACGCTCCTCGTCTAAATGCAGAAAACCGTCGGACCAAAAAAAGTCTACAGCGTGGTTTAAAACCACATCATTTTTTTCGTCTGCCGGCAGGTTTCGAAAATCTTCGTTGTATAAAATACTGCCGTCGGGCAATTTTAAGTTTGTGTCTTGATGCAAAAAGTCCTCTGTGACAATCGAGGGCGGTGTGTATTGGCGGCCTCCCTCGCTGTAGGCCAGCAAGTTGCCTTGCAAATAGGTGGGGCTTAACAAAATATCATAAGGAAACGCGTCTGGTGTCTCGGGTTCATAGGCGATGTTGTAGCCCAAGTCTACATTTAAAAATTCGTTGTATAGGTTTTTATCACTGCGTTCTTGTGCGTTGTAATAGCTTTCGCTGAGCCACCAGTGCTCCAAGGATATTATCATGGTGCTTGGCAGTTGCGCGGCCTTTTCAAAACGATAAAATAGGCCGGTTACATCCACAAAGTCTGCACCGGAAACGCCGCTGTTATAATAGAGGCCACCGTCTACCACCTCTTCGCGCAGCTGCAACACGCGCGAGGAACCAAAGGCCAAAGTGTCGAAGGGCGTTTGCATATTTAAGCTCACTTGTTTTATCACAGCACGCTCGTCCATTTGGTCGTAATTGTCCACGGCCTGCCCGCTTAACAAAGAAAGAGCGATGTCTTGCTCGTATTCTCCGCTATGGAACACACCGCTTACATCTACGGTGTAGTTGATATAGGCCATGGCGGCCACCAGGGGCAAAAAGAGCATGCTTTTGGCCAAAATGATAAGGCCAAGCACAGGTTTTGGATACTCTTTTTTGGGCTTATGTTGCATGAAGAAACGGCCTCCTATATCGGTTTGCTAAATAAAATCATGGAATGGTGGAAGTGAAAAGAGCACCAAAGATTTTAGGTAGTATCAAAAATAGTGTTCAGTCGGCCTATTTAGGCACTTTTCCTGCCCAATTTAGCCGAAAAATCTTGAATTCCATAAAGGAGCACAGCAATTTTAGACCCAATTGGACAAAAAATGGCTCAAAATATGCTCGATTCAACGATTGCCGACACCACCTAGGGAATACGCGCTGGAGAGCACTGCTTTAATATTGCTGATAAATGAAGGCCGATTGCCCAAACAGGCCGAAGGCCAAAAGAAGCATGAGTAACAGATAATAAAGCGGCCAGCGGACAAACCAGCGACGTGCACGTATCCAGTCGGCCACGGTGCCGGTGTCGCTCACGGCGAAGCATTCTACCAGTTCCACAAGCAGAATGCTAAGAGGCAACACGGCCAAAATCCACCCGTCTAGGCCAAAGCTGGAAAAATGGGGGAGGAAATCGGCCGGGGCACTCCAGCCAAGGGAAAGCTGCGTGAAGAAATCGGCCAGGGGGGTGGCATAGAGTGTGAAGGCAAAAGAAAACAGCGTGAAAGAAAACAACAGATATACAAAAATGCGCTGGAACACACCACGCACTGCCCCGATGCGATACAAGGGGATGCGGGCCACAAGACGCTCTTTGTGAGGCTCGTAAAGCTTGGCAACCACCAAAAACAGCCCGCTTAAAAGCCCCCAAACCAAATAGCCCCAGCCCTCGCCATGCCAAAGTGCCGACACCACAAACACCAAAACTGTGTTCAGTGCCCAGCGCCAGCGTGGCACGCGGCTACCACCCAGTGGAAAATAGAGGTAGTCGCGAAAAAAACTGGTGAGTGAAATGTGCCAGCGGTGCCAAAAATCGATGTAGGTTTTGGCGGCAAAGGGTCGCTTGAAGTTTTCCGTGAAGCTAAAACCCAGCATACGGGCCGCGCCGATGGCAATGTCGCAACTGCCGGAAAAATCTATATAGAGATGATAGGCAAATACCAAGATGCCCAAAATTAAAATGGGGCCGGTTTGCTCGGCAGGGCTGGAAAATATTGAGGACGTTATCTTGGAAAGGTGGTCGGAAATAACCAGCTTTTTCACCAGCCCCCAAAGCACCCGAAACAGCCCCCCCGACACATAGGAATAGGAAAAAGCCTTAGGCGTTTTATATTGCGCCAGCATCTGCGGTGCGCGGTTTATGGGCCCCGTTACAATGCCCGGAAAAAAACTGACATACAGTGCATAGCGAAAGGGGTTTTGCTCTGCACTTATTTTTTTTCGGTAGACATCGATGATGTAGCTTGTGGCTTGTAAAGTGTAGTAGCCCATGCCCAGTGGCATCAAAAGGTTTAAGCCGCCCGACGACGTGATAAGACCCACGACACCATTTGCATATTTAAAGACAAGAAGCATGCCAAGGCCGTTTGCCAAAGAAAGCACCAGCCAAAAAATACGGGCGCTTTTCTGTTCGCTTTTTTGCAGGGCCAAAGCACACAGATAGCTTATTATGGTGGCGGAAAGCAGCAGGGCAAGCGCCGGCAAATTTTGCATGAATCCCTGCGGACTATACAAATAAAAAGCATAGCTTGTCGCCAACAAAAACAGATAGCGAAAACGACAGGGAATGGCATAGGAAACCACGCAAACCCCTGCCAGAAACAGAACGAAAACCCCCGATGCCAAGGACATGTACATTACACCCCAATTGCTAAAGTTGTTTATAGAATAAGCGGTTTACACACAAGGTGTTTTTATTCTATGGTATCGCCCAGGATGGCTTGTTTTAATTTTTCCAAAAGTAAGTCTCGCCTATAATGGTCTTGATAGCACTGCCGCCCGTTTTTTCCCATGCGTGTGCGTTCGCTTTGTGGCAGTGCGTATAATTTTAAAATGTTGTTTGCCAAAGCGTCGGCATCTCCTGCCGGGCTGACAAAGGCAGCCCCGGAGGAGAGCGAGGCATGGGCTGCCTCATCATCGGCAGCTACCAAAAGGGGCCGTCCTGCCGCAAAATAACTGGTGATTTTTGCCGGCACGGTAAGGCCCAGGTTTTCACTTTTGGCAAGCCCCGCAAACAGGGCATCGGCCAAAGTGGTCCAGCTTGGTATTTCCTGTGGTTTGCAGGCGCCACAAAACACGATGTGTTCGCTAAGACCGGCTTCTTGCACCTGTTTTTGTAGGGCTTCGCGGCTCATGCCATCGCCCACCAGTAAAACACGGATGTTGTTGTCTTTTTGTTGCTTCACCAATTTCATGGCCTCTACCAAATTGCCCAAATCTTGCAAAGGGCTGATGTTGCCGGCAAACAAGATGTTGAAACTGCCGGCAAAACGTTTTTGCAGGGCCTCGTCTTGCCTATCGTTGGCATAAAAATCTTCGCAGTATTGTGCAATAGAGGTGATGGCGGGTGGCCGTTTTAGGCTTTTCGTCACTTCGTGCAGGCGCTGTGCTTGTTTTTTGTTCATGGCGATAAGGCGTTTGCAACGGCGGTAGTGCCAGTCGGACACGGCTTGCGCAACGGCACGTATGGCACGGTTTTGAACGGGAAAATAGGGATAGAGGTTTTCGGGCCATAAATCCAGCACATAGCAAACAAGAGGTGCTTTCTTAACGGTAGCCGCCACAATGGCGGGAAAAATCATCAGCACGGGGCTGGTTTCATAGCTGAAAACAGCATCGTAACGCCGGCCATGCAAACGAGGAAGATGAAACAAAGAAAAAAGAGGAAATGAAACATAATTTAAAAATATGCGTATATTGGTGTTTCCCTTGCGCGGAATTTCGCCACTGCGGAACACTTCGGCACCCCGGTATTGCTCTTTGCGTGGGCCGCTATAGCGATAGCCCTCAAACCATTCGCCTTTTGGATAGTTGGGAAGGCCACACAGCACATCCACTTCTATCCCACTTTCTGTGAATCCCTCTACGATATCATTGATGCGAAAATTTTCGGGCCAAAAATGCTGTGTAACCACCAAAATTCGTTTGCCTTTAAACTGTCCTTCGTTCATGCTTATCTCTCCAGCCACACCGTTTGTTTTACAATTTTGGCATAACTTTCTATAATTTTTATCACCTTAACGCTGACATTGTTGTCGACATAGTCTGAGGGCAACGCGGTGGGCTCGCCGTTGGCATGCATGGTAACGGCAAGCTCTAAAGCACGCTCTACCTCGTCGCCTTTAATGCCCCCTATCACCACAGTGCCTTTGTCCAGCACTTCGGGGCGCTCGGTGGAGGTGCGTATGAGCACGGCGGCAAAGCTTAATAGGGCGCTTTCTTCGCTTAAGGTGCCCGAATCACTGAGAACACAATGGGCATTCATTTGCAGTTTGTTATAATCCAAAAACCCAAACGGGGGCAGGGCTTGCACCAGGGGATGCAAAGTGAACTTGCGGGCTTCAATCATTTTTTTACTGCGTGGATGCATGGAATAAATAATGGGCATGCCGGTTTTTTCCGCCACACGGTTTACGGCGCTCATCAAATCCAAAAAGTTTGCCTCGTTGTCTATGTTTTCTTCGCGATGTGCCGAAAGTAAAATGTATTGGTCGGGTTGCAAGCTTAGGCGGGAAAGCACGTCGCTTTGTTCGATTTGGCTGCGATGTGCCCTTAATACTTCGGGCATGGGGCTGCCCGTCACAAAAATGGTTTTGCCATCCACACCCTCGTTTAGCAAATAGCGGCGCGAGTGCTCGGTGTAGGGGAGGTTAACATCGCTGATGTGGTCTACTATTTTGCGGTTAATCATTTCGCTTACATTCCAATCCCAGCAGCGATTGCCCGCCTCCATATGAAAAATAGGAATTTTAAGACGTTTGGCGCTGATGGCCGCCAACGCCGAGTTGGTATCACCCAAAACCAAAAGGGCATCCGGTTGCAATTCTTTTAGCAAGGTGTAGCTTTTGGCAATGATGTTGCCCATGGTTTCGCCCAGGTCTTTTCCGGGGCAATCCAGGTAGTGGTCGGGCTGGCGCAGGCCAAGGTCGGCAAAGAAAATGCCCCCCAGCGTATAGTCGTAGTTTTGGCCGGTGTGTATCAAGCTGTGGTCAAAATATAGATCGGCCTTGCGCAGCACTTCCGACAGACGAATAATCTCCGGCCGGGTGCCCACTATGGTGACTAGCTTTAGCTTTTTCATAGCTTAGACCTCCTCAAAATAGGTGTCCGGGTTTGCGGCATCAAAAGCCTCGCTGGCCCACATCAGGGTTACCAAATCATGCTCACCAAGGTTTTCAATGTTGTGTGTATAGCCCGGTGGGATGCTGACGGGCGTGGGGGTATCTCCGCTGACAATATATTCTATAACTTCGGTTTCAAACAGTTTACGAAACCGTATGGCGGCTTTGCCGCTTACCACATAAAAAATTTCGTGCTTGGTATCGTGCCAATGGTTGCCTTTTACAATGCCGGGTTTTGCCACGTTCACCGAAATTTGTCCGCGATCGGGCGTGCGCAAAAACTCGGTGAAAGAACCGCGGGCATCGGTTTTTGCGTCCAGCGTGTAAGAAAATGCGTCTTGCGGCAGATAGGATAAATAGCAAGCATATAGCTTTTTTTGCAAAGCGTCGTCCATTTGTGGTGTTTGCAAGCGCAAACGCATGGTGGAAAAATCTTGTATGGTGGCGGCCAAAGCACCCAATGTGATTTCATGCACGGGGCTTACTTGGCAAAAACCAAGCGCATCTTGTTCAACCGGGGCGCCCTGCATGGCGGCTAAAAAACAATGCACCACATCGTCGATGTAGCAAAGTGTTAAGCCATGGTTCGCATTGTGCACCTCAATGTCTTTGCCGTTTGCAATGTTGTGGCAAAAAGTGGCCACCACGCTATTGTAGGCAGGGCGGCACCATTTGCCAAAAACACCGGGCAGGCGAAACACAAACACGGGGCTGTTTTGTTCTTGTCCATGCAAAAAAACGGCATTTTCGGCCGTTTCTTTGCTTTTGGCATAGTCGCTGCCATTGCCCACCTGTGCAGAAGAAGAGAGCAATACGGGGGTTTGGCTGTTGGCCTCTTGTAGATAGCCGAGCAAGCGCTGGGTGAGGGCGCTGTTGCCGCTGTAGAATTCGGCGGGGTCTTGGGGGCGATTGATGCCGGCAAGATGAAACACAAAGGCCGCCTGCTGTGCATAGCCGCGCAAATCTTCCTCCCTGCTGTGCACATCGTAGCATAAGAGGTTTTCAAAGCCAAGGGCCAAAAGGCGTGCTTTTAGGTTGCGCCCAATAAAACCGGCGCTGCCCGTGATTAAAATGGGTGCTGTTTTGCAAAGACTATTTTGTGTCTCCATGCGCCGCCAACTCCTTTTGCACAAGGTTTAATTCCAGCAGTTTTTCCACCACTTC
>CAYJIR010000027.1:0-29759 GCA_964370295.1 uncultured Oscillospiraceae bacterium | reverse complement strand
ATTGCGCCTGTGTCAAACAGTGTATTTCCGTCTTCTACAATCACCACATTATATTCTACCGCTACGCTGGCTTTTGTTAGGGTGACAAAAACCACATTGCCTTGGCCAATCGGTGTGTCGGCTGTTGGGAAAGCGGGAGCTTCATACACAGCCTCTTCACCGTCCACCGTGTAGCCCGTGACTTTAAGCGCTGCAAGCTGTGCCTGAACGTCTGAATTATCTTTAATCGCTTGCACTGTGGCATTGGTCCATCTGCTGTCTGCACCTGTTACGGTAACATCGGATGCATCTGCAATTGGGTCGCCGTTTGCGTCAACGAACCGCACAATGTAGCTACCCTCAAAATCAACAGATTGGTAGCGGAAGGTATGCGTGACCACTTCGCCAAGCACGCCTGTCAATGAAATTTTTCCCGGGTTTGGATCGGCTTCCGTGCCTTCTGCAAGGCTATATCCATTGATATGTACGGAAGTGATTTGCGCAATTTGTCTTCCTGTAATCAGGCTTGTAGTAGTATTCGCCGGTAGAGGTGTGATATCCACATTATTTTCATCTACATATCGAACCTGATATTGATACAACTGGTCTGCCGGTGTTATTGTGTAGGTGAATGCGTAGGTTGCACCATTCTCGGCTGTTGGGTTTGTTGGCCTACTTGCCACCGAATAAACGCCGCTTGGCCAGCCTTTGCCCATCAAATCGGAGGTGACAAAAGGCGACAAAGGAACCTCTGAACCCTTGGGATAAGTAAGCTCTTCGCTAAAAGTATACGCAGTTGCTTCGTTGTTCTCATCCACCAAGGTATGGGTTACGGTGAATGTGGCTGACTCCGAGCTTGTTTGGGCAATCCACTTTGCAGTGAGGGTGATATTTCCGTCGATTTGTGTGCCAAACACATGGCGCACTCCATCTTCGTTATACCAGCCATCGAAGATATGGTCGTCGTATTGCACGCCATAGCCCTCTAGGCTATAGATGGCTTTGCCTTCTTTTTGCTCTACAAAATGGGTTGTTTTACCCTCCACAACCACCACGTCTCCGTTTTGGTCCAGCTGTGTAAACACGCCACCATTCACATCAAAGGTGATGCCAGGGCCAATCCATTTGGCATGGAGCTCTAAGGTGGTTCCTTCTCTGTTGGGCATGGTAAGACCTTCCCAATCCACCGGGTCGGTCAGGTTTGGATCGTAGAACCAGCCACCAAAGGTGTAGCCTTCTTTATACATTTTCGAGGCTACCGGCTCGTAATCTTCTATCGGTTGCCCAAAGGGGATGTCGTCGAAGTTGTCACGAGCAATCCCCAAAGAACTTGGTGTGACACTATTTTGGCCATTGAATTGGCCACCGTTTAGGTTGTAAACAAGGTCGAATTTATTGCGGGAGTAATAAAAACGATACCCATCGGAGGAATTCCCTCTTGTACCTTTTGCAGTCAGGCCTTCTATGGTCTTGGGATTATAAGTATTTCTCGAAGCATTTTCGCTATAAGCAGCTTCTAGGATATAGGTACTATAATCATTGGGTGCATTGGGGTCTGTTTCTCCTGTTTGGCCTTCATACGGCTCAATATAATATCTTAACGCCGTGCTATCATTGTCAGTTCCATACAAACTTACTGTTTGAGAAGTGCCACTATTTGGTATTAAATCGCTTGTCAACGTATATCGTTTGCTTTGCATTATCGTTCTGCCACTATTATTTGACGGCGCTGTCCACCCATCTGGACGGTCTCCGTTTGTAAATTGTGCCATTGCATGGGCCGGCCAGACTGCTTCGATGTTTTGTTCAAACTTTGCCTTTATGTTGTATGTGCCGGGTGCAAATTCTCCTGTTGGAACACCAGAAACCCCGGTGTTCTGCAAGAACTTCAATGTACGATTTCCATAACTAAAGTTCAATGTATACAACTGTCTTGGGAAGTATACGTTCACCACCGTGGTTCCGTCAGAATTCACCGTGAAATTCTGTGCATCTGTCCACCACTGGTCATAATCCGGGTAGAAATTCCCTAAGATTGTGCTGTCATAATAGTCAACTGCCTCTGTGATGGCCGCTTTGCTCAAAGGCCGGTCGATGGGTTCTTCAAAACGATACCATGTCCCAAAAAGAAAACCACCATCTCTGAAATTCTCCATCCTTTGGGTTGTAACATACATGTAGTTATCGGTGTTTTGGTATTGGCCAGCCACATCTTGCAGCGATTGACCTGGATATACATTTGGTTTTTCCACCCAAAACGCCACTAAATACTCAGAGGTTTCATCTGTTGACCATGCAGCTACATAGTGTCTGTCCTCTGCAGGCATGGTGGTGGGAAGTGCATTTGGCATAATGCCCGTGGTTTCGGTTCCGTTCACAGTGGCGGTGTAGCCGTCAAAGTCATACTCCTCACCACGATATTGGTCGTCGCCACCAATAAGACGCTCCGGTGTTGCGGTTGGCGGGGTTATGGTTGCGCCATGCTTTGCCTCAATGGTGCTCACGAAATTTTCGCCGCCCACTGTGGCGCCAACGCCAATATCAAAAGACATGTGGTATACATTGCGTTTGTATTGCACCTTCACCACATTCTCGACACCTTCTGCTTGCAGGGTAACACTCGCACTGCTTGTGTCAAAAGTGAATCCCTCGATGGCGCCAATGCTATTGGCAATATCACTTGGATGCACCATTGTGCCTGCGGTATTGATTCCTTCTGCGGGTGCTCCTGCCGGCACCAAGCTTGCATCTTCGGCAAATTCTGTGTCATTTGCATTTTCAAACAAATATTGAATGGTGTATTCCACTTCAGCACCGTCTGCAGGGCGCGTAAAGTACACCGTCACAGCTGCATCTGTGCCGTTTCCGGTAAAGGTTACACTTTTATTGTCTGCGGAGAGAACTGCACTGCCCCCCTCTACGATGCCCTCAACTCTGTCGAAAGTACCGGAAATCTCGGGGAAGGTAATCGTTTCGCTACCACCTGTTGCCAATTGCACCGTTTGGGCAGGATAGGCCTCTGTGGCAGGGTCTTCGTCGGTTGCACCATTGTACATATATTTTACGGTGTAATCACTTGCATCCACTTCCGTATAAATTGCTTCCAATTTAACGGTTCTAGGGGTGGGATTCTCTTCTGAAATCACAAAGTCTGTGGCGTTAAAATAGTCTGTGAAAACGCCAACGCCGTCAAATTGACCCAAAAGATTATTATTCCAGTCATATACTTTCCAACCCTCAAACTCATATCCGGCTGCCTGCAATTGCTGCACAGACACACCATTCACGCCATTTTCCGGGTATTGAAGCGTATCCCCTGTATAGAAGGGTACCTCGGTTTCTGTTGAAGCCGGCACATTACCAATGTTGGTAAAGTTAATGTAATAGAGGTATTTGTCGCCTTGCATGCCATCATAATCACCAAAACGTGATGAGAAAACCATGGGCAGCTCTGCACCGGCTTCTTGTGCGGCCGAGTTGGCATCGTCCAAATGCCCCTGTGCTTCGTCGGCCAAGTTTTGTGCTTCTATCGCATCGGCGGCAGCTTCCATAGATTCTGCCCTGGCTGTGTTTGCCGCAGTTTCTGCCTGGCCTTGTGCCGTTTGGGCAGCCGTGGCGGCAGTAGTGGCGGCGGCCACATCGCCTGTTTCGGCAGCTGTGGTTGCAACTTGTGCTTGTTGTGCAGCCTCGCTTGCTTTTGCTTCTGCTGTTGTGGCAGCTTGTGCGGCGGCATCGGCGGCAGCTTGTGCAGCGTCTGCGGCAGCTCGTGCCGGGCCTACGGCTGCATCTGCAGCCTCGGCAGCGGCAGCGGCCTCTGCGGCGGCAGCCTCTGCGGCGGCTCTGGCTTCCTCTGCTGCGTTGCGCGCAGCCTCGGCAGCGGCAGAAGCAGCAGCGGCGGCTTGCTGTGCGGCAGCTTGTGTGTCTGTTGCGGCTTGGTTGGCATCAGCGGCCGCTTGGCTTGCGGCGGCGGCTTCCGATGCAGCTCTCTCCTCTTCCGCGGCAGCAGCCTCGGCGGCAGCTTGCGCTGCGGCGGCTTGCTCTGCGGCAAGGCGCTCTGCTTCAGCTTGCGCTGCGGCAGCAGCCTCGGCGGCAGCTTGCTCTGCGGCAAGGCGCTCTGCTTCGGCTTGCGCTGCGGCAGCAGCCTCGGCGGCAGCTTGCTCTTCAGGTGTTGGCGGAAGCCCTGATTGCTCCCCCGTCACAGGTGTGACAGGTGCACCAGTGCCAAGCGCTGTAAGCGGTAAGCTTAGCAAAAATATCATTGCCATCAAACCACTTAAAACTCTTTTCAATTTCGGTGACATTCTTTTCATTCGTGTTTCCTCCTTTATTCTTTTGTTCCTTTCGTTAAAAAGAAACTGTATAACTTTGTGAGGCAAGTGAACCTCAAAACCCCAATCTCAAACTGTTGTTCTTGTTTGGATTTGCCCTATTATATCACATGAAGGTTACATGGCGGTTACATGGGCCTTTTTTTTGGGCTAAAAACGGGGGTTTTTTTGAGATTTCACATATTTTTACGGCAAAAATACCGTTTTGTTAGCCAAATATCAATAATTTACTATAAGTGAAATATAGTGCAACTCGGTTACATCGTGTAACTTTGAGTGTTGTTGTGCCATTTTTTAAAACAAATAAAAGAATACTAATTTTATGGCCAGAAAGCCCCATTTTTGGCCCAGACACAAATGTGCTATGGGGTTTTTCTTCCAAAAACAGTGGAAAAGGGCACATATAGCCATGTCTATTCAACTTATTGTTACAATACCATACCCTAAAGACACCCAACGTGACACGAAATAAGGCTGTATCAACGGTTTATTGGTTTTGTATAATTTTTTTATTGACTAGACTTTTATAAGGTTTATATATATAATAAGAAACTAGCCGTTTCACCTTTTGGCAAGGCAGAAACACGCAAAGGTGGCGGTTATGGGAAACAATACACTTTGGAGGCATTTGATGGAAAATTTAAGCCATCTATATCGTGTGTGGGCCAGCATCAACCTAGATGCCTTGCTATACAACTATGATACGATGCAGCGGCTGGCCGCAAATCGCTATGTCATGCCCGTTGTTAAAGCCGATGCCTATGGCCACGGCGCTTTGCGCATTGCAAAGACCCTGCAAACAACACGTATGGTGCAGCAATTCGCCGTAGTAACGCCAGAAGAGGCCCTTTTGCTGCGCCAAGGCGGCATCACAGGGCTTATTTTGCTAATGGGTTTGGCTCCACCCGCTTTTATCCCCGCTTTACAAAAAGCCAATATTTCGCTGTGTGTGCCCAATTTACAGCTGGCCAAGCAATATGCAAAGGCAGCCGAAGCAGAGCCCCTATATATACACATTAAATTAGACACGGGCATGTCACGCCTTGGCTTGCGCGAACAGGACGCCGTGGCTGAAATTGAGGCGATTTCAGCATTAAAACCACTTGAGCTGCAAGGTATTTTCACACAGTTCTCTTCTTCCGATTTACCCCACGAAGACAGCTTCACCCGCGCGCAGCACCTTTGTTTCTGCCGCATCGTAAAGAAATTGCAGGACAAGGGTATCTCTATTCCCTTGCGACACTGTTCCAACAGTGCCGCCACCATGGGGCTGACAGAAATAAACGAAGATTTTGTGCGCAATGGGCTTTCCTTATATGGTTATAAAAGCAGAGAGGAAACACTTCCTTACAAATTACAACCGATTTTAAGCTGGCACACAAGCATTGTGCAATGCAAAACCGTGGAGGAAGGCACCAGCGTTGGCTACGACCGCGCCTTTCGTGCAAAGCGGGACATGCGCATCGCCACCTTGCCCGTGGGCTATGCCGATGGCTATTTGCGCGGATATTCGAAAAATGGCCTTTCTGTGCTGATTCGCGGGCAAAAAGCCCCTTTGGTAGGTAATATTTGTATGGATATGTGTATGGTAGACATCAGCCACATTCAAAGCGCCACGGAAGGGGACCTTGTAACGCTTTTAGGGCAAGACGACACGGCTTGCATCGACGCAGAGGATATGGCCGCTGCACTGGGCACCATTTCCTACGAAGTGCTGTGCCAAATTGGAAAACGGGTTCCTCGCGTATATTATAAAGGAGGCGTCATTATGCAAGACGCCCCCTATTGGAGCGGTTATTACAATGCCTTGCAAAACCCCTAGCGACCGTTTTTTGTTTTTCACATAGGCTTTACCTGTTTATTCTCACATGGTATACTATCCATGGAAGTATTATGCAACCGCTACAAACATAAACTACGTATTAACATTGTTTTGAAGCTCGACCCATAATATTTACCGAACAACGCTAACATAGATATACTTGGCAGTTTTGATTTACAAGAGAAAGGTCGCACCTCAATATGAAGCTACATTGGGTTTCAAGAGAATATGCAATAAAAATAATATTGCTGTGTTTTGGTGCCACAATTTTGTTGTTACTGCTTTTATTTTTTCTGTCACGTTCGTTTAAGACCTCCGCTTTAGAAAATGATGAAATGTTAGCCTTGCAGCAACAGGCACTGGCACGCGAAGAACTTCTTTCTGAAGAGCTGAAAGAACTGGAAGATAAGCTTTCGCTTGCAACGGCAGAAAATGCAGATTTAAGCCTTGAAAACCAGGCACTAAACGAGGCCACCTTTAGTTTGTTGGATAGCTTCGAGCTAGAATATGTGGGCGAATTCTACGCCACATCCTATTGTGCCGAGGAATATCCGCATATTTGCGGTGGAAACGGCATCACGGCTTCGGGCACCGACCCTACCCCCGGTATCACGGTGGCCAGCGACTGGGACGTGTTGCCCCCCGGCACATGGATTTATATCGAAGACGTAGGCCTACGCCGTGTAGAAGACAGTGGCAGCGCCATTTTAGGCAACCGCTTGGATGTGATTGTAGACACACACGAAAATGCCTTACGCTGGCCCTTACAAGGCGACCATGATGTATGGGTTTTGAACATGGACAATGTAGAAGCCACAGTTTCCTAACGCCACCTATGCAACATTTTAAATAAGAAAAAATGCATTTATTTTGTTTTTTCCGCCTATACATATGGCATCGCTGGCCATCAAAGCCCCTCCTATGAGCTTTTTCGCCCTATTTTCCTTTCAACCATAAAAATCTTTTACATGCCCCTATTGCTGTGGGTTTTAATAAATCTCCGCAGGGAAGTATACAGCAGGCAATTTTTTTATATTTGCACGAAAATTGTGCATTCGCAAGAACCTCCATAGCCAAAAGGCTATGGAGGTTCTTGCGCTAGGTTGTATTAAGTCGGCTTCAAAAAAACATACAGAATGTACGCAGTCTTCCCATGGGTACACGGCGGCCATAACACTGCTCATGAAAGATATCCTTCAAACTATCACATCTCTTCCCCGCTTGCCTCGCCCAACTCGCCTGCGGCAGCGGCTTTTAAATATGCATTGATAAAACCATCTAAATCGCCATCCATCACGGCATTTACGTTTCCATTTTCAAAGCCGGTTCTGTGATCTTTCACAAGCGTATAGGGCATAAACACATAACTGCGAATTTGGCTTCCCCATGCTATGTCTTTTTGCACGCCTTTTATGTCCTCAATTTTATCTAAATGGGCTTGCTCTTTGATTTGAATCAACTTCGAAATCAACATGCGCTCCGCATATTCGCGATTTTGCACCTGGCTACGCTGTGCTTGGCTAGACACCACTAGACCCGTGGGCAAATGGGTTAATCGCACAGCACTGGAAGTTTTGTTCACGTGTTGCCCGCCCGCCCCCGATGCACGAAAAACATCCATCTTAATATCTTCCGGCCGTAGGTGAACGTTTAAATCCTCTTTTATCTCCGGCATCACCTCTAGCGAGGCAAAACTGGTATGACGCCGACCGGAGGAATCAAACGGAGACACGCGCACCAAACGATGCACACCGTTTTCACTTTTTAAAAATCCATAGGCATTTTCCCCTGCCACCAAAACAGAGGCACTTTTTACCCCGGCGTCTTCCCCTGCCAAGTAATCTAATATGGTAGTTTTATAGTCATGGTCACTGGCCCAGCGCTGATACAATCGCAAAAGCATCTCTACCCAGTCTTGTGCCTCTTTTCCACCGGCCCCCGCATGAAAGGTAATTATGGCATTTTGTTTGTCGTGCTCCCCTGTTAAAAGCGCAACAAGACGCATGCTTTCTGCCCTTATGCCTAAAAGTTTTGTGGCCTGCTCGCATTCTGTAGCCGCACTTTCATCGCCCTCCTGCCAAAGTTCTAACAGGGTTTGTGCATCGGCCAACAGCTCCCGCACTTCTTCGTATTGCGTAATGCTGTCGCGCAAGCTGCTCATCTCGCTGAATATCTTGGCAGATTCCTCAGGGTTATCGTAAAACTCGGTCTTAGACGAGCGTATTTCCAACTCTTCTAAACGTCTGTTCTTTGCCGTAATGGCAAGTGCCTCGGCCAAATCGTCCACCTCTAACACCAATTCTCCCAAAGTACGTTTCACTTCATCCAGCAGTACCATATATCCTCCGTGGCCCTATTGGCCATTTTGTTTTTGTAAATAATACAGAATTTAACCCAAAGAAATACCGTAGCCAATAAGCATTTTACAAAAGTTCTTCACATCAAAGAATTGGATGCCTGTAATGCCCGCCTCAAATGCAGCCAGCGCATTTTCTTTTCTATCGTCTGCAAAGATACATTCGTTTGCATCTAGCTTGTATTGTTTTAACAACAAACGATACACATGAAGATCTGGCTTGCCAATCCCCACTTCGCAAGAGGCTATACCACCGTCAAATAAAGACCAAAAACTCCGTGTTTTTAAATCGGCCAGCACTTCGTGTGATATGTTAGAAAGGTAATACAAGTTATACCCTTGTTTTTTGAAAATACGCATAAGATTTACGGTGGCCTGCCTGGTGGTTAGCATATCGGTCCAATTATCTAAAAGAGCGCGCATTTCAAAGGCCAAATTTTCGCTTTCGGCTCGTTTCATAAAAATCTCATTCGCCTGCAAAAAAGTCATGTTACCAAGATCGAGTTGCCGCCATTCTTCGCTGGCAAACACCATATTATATAATTTTTTTTCAACCCGTTCGTAAAAAAAGGTTTCTGCCAAATAATCTTTGGGGCTATAGTTCACCACCACGCCACCTAAATCGAATATCAAGTTCTTATACAAATTCGCTTCCTCACTTCATCAATTTATCGCGGTCTGTTTAGTATACTCCTTTTTCTTAGATTGGTAAAGTGTACACGACAGATTGACAAAACAGCGCGCTTGCATTACCATTTAAAAAGAACAATAAACGGTTTACAAAACTGTAGACGGTGCATCTTTTGCGTATTCTATCTTAAATATTCGAAATACTTACGGAGGTTAGAACATGGATATTGCACAAATACAAAACCAACTAGAGATTATATGCGGCGAATTGTTTGATGGGCAAGACATGTGCGGGCAAACTGTGGTACTTGGCTGTAGCAGCAGTGAAGTGATGGGAGCACATATTGGCAAAGGTTCCAGCGCCGAAGCAGGACGCGCCATTGTGGAAAAACTATTGCAGCTTTTACAAGAAAAAGAAGCATTTCTTGCTGTACAATGTTGTGAACACCTCAATCGTGCTCTGGTTGTAGAGCGCACTTTGGCCGTTCATAATGGTTTTCCCATTGTATCGGCCGTGCCGGCTTTACATGCGGGTGGTTCCTGTGCTGTAGCTGCCTACCAAAATGCAAGCGATCCTGTTTTGGTGGAGCACATCACGGCCAATTTCGGCCTTGATATAGGCGACACCTTTATAGGGATGCACGTACGCCATGTGCAGATTCCGTTTCGGCCGTCTATAAAAGAAATCGGCCATGCACATGTCACCTGTTTGCGCAGCCGCCCAAAACTCATCGGCGGCAAACGCGCTATGTATACTCTTGAGCACCTAAACAACTAGTATCGTTTAGAATACTTCATCACAAAACAAGAGCAATGCCACACCGTGTGCGCAACTTCTGCGACGAAACGGAAAATGGCATTGCTTTTGTATTTAAATTTTATCAATTTGCTTCCGATAGAAGAACACTCTTTTAATCTTCGGCCAACACAATAATATAATCGTCTTCACCAAAAGACAAAACCTCGGACTTCAACGGGCTTGTCACAATTTCAAAGGATTTACCGCGTTGCATTTTATATCCCATTGCAATTTCATTCTTTTGCTTTACGATTTCTGTGACAGTGTAGAAATCCATTTCCTTGTGCAGCTGCACATAATGGGCTGCCTTTCGAATATAAATTTCTGAGCCCTCTTGTTGTAAAAGTTCTTTAAATACACGAGACAAATCGCGATTTTCTGACACTTGCGTTAAAATTAAATTTACAATGTTGGAGCCTACCACCAAATCATTCACCTCAGCCACTTGCGCAAGACGCTGATTGGTAATATTCTTAAGCTCACTTGTGATACTGAATAAACGATCTTGTTTCTGAGCAATATCACGCAGATGAATCAATTTTAGCAATGTCATAGCATCTGAGCGCTCGGTGTCACAATCATCGGCACTCAATAAAAGAACATGATCGATTTTTCCATTTACCAATGTCTCTAAATTCGAGCGAAGGTTGGTATCACAACTTACTGTCTCCAGGCGGACTTGTTTTAATTGCTTTGAAAGTTCTTTCAATTCCGGAGTGTCTACATTTTCATCTGCCAAAATCACTGTAGAGCCTTCCAAGAAAAACTCATCTAGTTGTAGCAATATTTGCTCAAGCAAGGCATTTGTACCCAGAATCAACACGGTATCAGGGGAAACTTCCACTATATCATGCGAAACATACGGTTCAATGTCCGGTTTGGAAATTGGATTGCTAAGTGGCTTTGCCATGCCGTCGTCCTCTACAAGCAGCAAAACATCATCGTTCGATTCTAAAACAAAATCGTTATCCGGATTTATAAAAATGGCTTTGTCTCTACGTATTCCCATGGGGGTTGCCATTTCAAACGAATTTAAAATATCACCAAATTTTTTGCCTGCCAGCGAGGGAAACGTCTCAAAATACAGCTCGTTGCCATCATAATCGAACAGCTCAACCAAAACGTTAGAAAGCCCAGGTTGCCTGCACGTTTGGGCTATAATGCGCGACACTGCATCGTTCACCAAAATCAGCTCTGCATTTCCTTCCCCTGCAATTTTCGCCGCTTCATAGTTCATATCATCTGAAATGGTGGCCACAACATGTGCCGGTTCTTGAATCTCCGGCCGGCTTTTAAAGAAACTGACTATCGCCAAAATCGCTTTGGTGGTTGTAAAATCTTCCTGTTCATTAATAATAATAGCACGGCAAGTATCTATAGAGCACTGCTGTAACATATGCACATCTGTAATACTGCCTGTACGGCAAATGATGCGCGTGGTCTTAAAATCCAGTATGTTTTTAGCTATCTCCGTTTCCACTTCTTCTTTATCTTGAGGCGTCAAAATCACGATGCATCCATCCTTTTGATTCGCATTCGCCTCTATTAGTTCGGAAAGGATGGTGTAAACGCTATCGTTAAAACCTAAAACCAAGGTATGCCCGCTCTCCACTACCATGGAGTTTCCTTTTTTCAAGGTATTCAATTTTTCTTCAAACCCTGTTGTTATGATACCGATTAAAATACTGGTGATGAAAATGCCACAAAGAGTAACAACAGACATCAAAATCAAATTTGGCACATTGGCAGTATCGGCTGCTGTGATTGTGCCTGCATCGATAACATGCATAATGCTTTGCCAAATGTTAGCACGAATACTCCCTTGTCCAAATACAAACACCAAAACACCCGTAAGCACCACCACAATGGTAGTGGCCAAAAACAAAATCCCTACTAAGGCCACTGCGCCCTTGGACATCAGATTATCAAACTTATACCTTAACACCGTTTTCCAATCGCGTTTTTTATTCACCCTAAGCCTCCTCTTCGTTGATTCTTCCTGTTTTCCAATAAAATAATGCCTCTATACTCTATTATAGGAGAATCACCATAAAATGTCCACAAATGTATTCCACATAAAAATATTTGCTTCCATTCTCAGTTTCCAATTCGGAACATTAGCGTTTGTCCGTAAGAAATATGAACTTGTACATACCCGCACAAGGATTCGTCCAAAAGAGAATCCCCTGTATCCACCACCAAAGGATTTGGCTGCAATGCCATTAATTTTTCTGACGTAGCCACAACAATAAGATTCTCTTTACCAATACGACGTAAAATCCGGGGGCTTAATTGTTGATTTCCGCGTCCGAATAAACTACCCTGCCCTCCGATAACCGTTACCACAATTTTGGCATTACCTCCCTCTTGTTCAAGCAATTCCCACAATTCTTTCTCGCTAACATCCGCGGCCAATAATTTTTTATTTTTCACCACATCCACACCCAGCAAGGTATTGGCAAGCTCCAATTCTTGCATTATGGCGCGTGTCGTACTACCCGGCCCAATGATATATAAAACATCTTCTTCCATTTCATCTGCCACATAAGCCGCCATCCCCTCCAGCTCACCTTCTTCGCTCATGGCGGCGGCACTTTTTTTGTTTTGCAACCTTCTATCCGAAAAAGGAACGGTTAAATAGCCATATAATTTAGCATTAACACGCCCGGTTCTAAACAGTTCTTCGTCTATATCCATCACCTCTGCCTCGCGTGTTTCCCGCAGTTTCCCTTGCAAAAACTCACGCGCGGCCAATCCTGCATTTCTTGGGTTGATGGCATATACGGCCGAATGAATTTTTACCCCGGCCGGTATCCCCACCACGGGAACCGCCTTTTCACCCAAAGCCTCACATAAATTTCGCGCCGTACCGTCTCCACCGGCAAATAAAATCAGCTGTACACCTTCCTGTATCATCTTCTTTGCGGCTTCCATCGTATCTTGCGCCGTGCTTTGTGCATGTTTTGCTTCTCCCAACACCTGCACATCAAATCCCTCATTAAGAGCAAGTTCGCCGCCCATGCTGCCGCTATAACAAAAAATTAGCAATTCATCTTTCAAAACGTTCAATTCTTGCAATGCTGTTTTGGCGCGTTGTGTGCTTTCCGGCTTAGCACCCAAGGCCAGAGCTTGATGTAATGTGTCTTCTCCATCCGACCCCTTCAAGGCCACGCGCCCCCCCACACCTGCAATGGGGTTTACCAAAAAACCTATTTTTTTCTTTTCCTCACTCATACTACACCGTGCTCCTCTCTATTTTTGCTTACTATTAGCTTGTTTCCTCTGCCTGTGCTTCTGCCTCCTCCAACTGCATGGCTGTATATAGACGAAAATAACACCCTTTTTGTGCCATTAACTCGTCATGTGTGCCACGTTCGACAATTTTACCTGCCTCCACAAGCAAAATAATGTCTGCATGACGTATGGTAGACAACCGATGCGCCACTATAAAACTGGTTCTGCCACGCAAAATATGCGAGATGGCCTTTTGGATGAGCTGTTCTGTTTCTGTGTCAATACTACTTGTGGCCTCGTCGAGCACAAACAAGGGCGGATCTGCTAAAACTGCCCTTGCAAAGCTTAGAAGTTGCTTTTCCCCTGTGGAAAGTCGATTACCGCCCTCTCCCACATCGGTTTCGTATCGATATGCTAGCTTTTCCACAACACGGTCAGCCGAAACCAGCTTTGCTGCTGCTACAATATCATCATCACTCGCCTGCAATCGACCATAGCGAATATTCTCGCGAACACTGCCGGAAAACAGATGCGGGTCCTGCAACACATACCCCAGTTGACTGTGAAGCCACGCGATACTGCGCATTCGGTATTCTTTACCATCTATAAAAACCTCCCCACGCGTAGGCTCAAAAAAACGAGATACCAAATTGACAAGCGTGGATTTACCTGCCCCGGTTTCACCCACCAAAGCTACGGTACTGCCGGCCGGAACATGTAAGCTAAACTCTTCCAACAC
This sequence comes from uncultured Oscillospiraceae bacterium, assembly GCA_964370295.1. Classification (GTDB taxonomy): domain Bacteria; phylum Bacillota; class Clostridia; order Oscillospirales; family Ruminococcaceae; genus JAAYCI01. Next base: position 15,872 of record CAYJIR010000027.1, on the reverse strand, counting down.
CCACTCATTGCCATCCGGATAACGAAACCATACGTTTTTAAATTCAATATCACCGCGCATCCGTTCCCAATTCTCGGGCTTTGGATTAAAAGTATCCCCATAGTGTTCTACCACTTCCGGTTTATCGGTAAGACTTACAGGCTCTGCCAGAAGGTTGCTCACACGTTCTATATTCACTTGTGTTGCAATAAACCGTGATAGAACGCGTGCAATTTGCTGAACAGGCTCTAAAATACCCAGTGCATAACTAACAAAAGCCGAAAGCAGACCCAACTCTAGGCTTTCCAAAAGCACCATCTGCCCACCACGACTTAAAACCATGGCCAGCGCAAACGAGGAAAAAAATATAACAACCGGGATAAACACAGCAGAAAGACATTGCGAACGTAAAGAAGCACGATACATATACTGTGTGTGTTTTTCAAACTCGCGGCAATTATTTTCTTCAATCACCAATGTTTTCGAAGTCTTCGCACCCGTTATTCCTTCATTATAGGCCCGAGTGATTTGGCTATTTGCTTCGCGCATGTTGCGAAATGCCAAAAGAAATCGTTTTTGAAAAAACATTGTAAGCAATGCCACAGCCGGTATCACCAAAGCCACAAGCAATGCCAATCGCCAGTTGAGAAAAAACATGGCCACCATAGCACCGCTTACATAAAACAATGACCAAAACATGTCCGTTAGGCTCCATGCAATCACAGCGGAAATTTGATCCGTATCGCTCATTACACGGGCAAGTAGCCAACCAACTGCATTTTGGTTGTAGTAACTTAGACTTAACTTTTGCAGGTGTAAAAAAGTAGCTCTACGTATGTCCTTGCCCATGCTAAGCTCCAGATACATAGCAAGACGTCCCATGCCCACCACGCCAAAGGCTTGCAAAAGCAACACCAAAAGATACAGCGCCACAAATGGACCTAATCCGTCTAAACTGGCCGGCACCACAAAGTGATCCACAGCCCACTGTAAAAACAGGGGTATGGCCACATCAACCAAGGCAAGCGCCAGCATCAGCAACAATATGCCGCCAAGACATTTGCGATAAGGCCGAACAAACGGCCACAATTTTTTCCAAATAGAAAGGCGAAACCCATGTTCAACCGCTTTTTCTTGCATCATACCTCCCCATAATCGCTTGCACACTTAACAAAACGCTTTCTACCTTATTTTTCTTCTATTTATCAGTAGATAACACAGGTTCTAACCCATTATCGTAGTGACTTTGTGCATCGAACACACGTTTGTATAGCCCTGGTTGACGAATGAGTTCGCGGTGTGTGCCTAATGCGGCAACACGCCCATTTTCAAGTACTAAGATTTTGTCAGCTCGCATAAGTGTATTGATGCGGTGGCTGATGAGAATCACAGTTCTATCCTTCTTTTCTTTCTCTAAATTATGGCGAATTTTCGCATCTGTATCCAAGTCTACAGCACTTAAGGAATCGTCAAAAACCAACACAGGCGCCTCTTGCATAAGTCCGCGCGCAATTGCCATCCGTTGTTTTTGTCCACCACTAAGTGTTACACCACGCTCACCCACCATGGTACTATATCCCTTGGCAAACCCATTTATATTTTCGTCCAAATTTGCCATTTCAGCACAGTGATGAACACGTTCTAAATCTATCGTTTCTTGTGCAATAGCAATGTTTTCCGCTATTGTTTTAGAAAACAAGAAAGGCTCTTGTAGCACAAGGCTTATTTGCTTTCGCAAATGGCTACGCTCTATATTGCTAAGGGGCACTCCCCCAATTAAAATGCGACCTTTATCAGGTTCTATATCATATAGGCGACACAAAAGGTAGGTTAGGGTGGATTTTCCGCTTCCCGTAGGCCCCAAAATACCGAAAGTAGTGTTTTTAGGTATGGTAAAGCTTATATTTTCCAGAACATTCTTTTTTCCATAAGAAAAGGAAACATTTTCAAAGCAGATATCCGCAGCAAGCGGCGGACAAATTGCACTTACCTCCTCCTCCTCCGGCTCTGCGTCTAAAATTTCTTGCAAACGCTGGGCCGATACCTGGGTTTTACTCATTTCAGCCAGCGTGCGCCCCAGTGCACGAACAGGCCAAGACAGGGTTTGGTTGTATGCCACAAACACCAAAAACTCCCCAAGCGTTAACTGACCGCTAGCCGCTAAAACAGAGCCGGCCACCACCACCGCTACAATTTGTAACCCGGTTACAAAGTCACCTATAGCCCAATACGGCGCCATCACCTTGCCCAATTGTATCCACAAATCAGCAAAACGACAGTTAAACACATCAAAACGTTCAAGCTCAAAACATTCACGACCAAAAGCGCGCACCACACGCACACCGGTTAAATTTTCTTGCACCACACTGGTTAAGGCACCTTCTGCTTCGTCTACAACTAAAAAACGCTCGCCCACGCGACGATAAAAATACAAAGAATACGCCACAATGAGTGGAATAAACAATAGAACTAGTAAAGCAAGCCCTGTATGCATAGAAAACAAGATGATAAGAGCCACTATAATGAGCACACTTGTGCGAATCACCTCTAGAAACTGCGTGGCCACAAAAGAACGAATTGCATCTAAATCCGCTGTACAACGCTGAATAACATCACCTGTGTTCGAAGCAATATGCCAAGAAAAAGGCAGCCGTTGTACATGAGCAAACAGCTTATTACGCAGATGAGACGCAAAGCGTTCTGTTCCTGTGGCCACACAAATTCTCGATAAAAAATTACTTACAGATGATACCAGAGCCAAAAGAACCACTGCCACTGCACAAAGGTACAGGCCCTGCATGGCCCCATTTTCAAGCAGAAAATCCTGCATAAAATATGTATCTTCGCCTTGTCCTAATATACTATCCACCGCAAAACGAACAACTTGGGGCACCAAAAAACCGGTGACAATGCTAAGAAGAACCCAAAACAGGGAAAAAAAATACCATTGACGACGACAAGCGCTATGCCGCCAAAGAAACTGCAGCACATGTTCTTGTTTGTGTTGCACCTTTGGTGGCCCCCTCCCATTATTTTAGATATTTAGTATTATAACATCGCCCTATGTCTAGAGCAAGGCAAAGCTAGTCCTTTTATCAAAAGATGAAAAGATGCATATGAAAATACTAGGAAAAATAGATAAAAAATATGTTGTTCAGCTCTGAAATTTGTGGTACAATAGTCAAATATAAGATAAAAAGACGAGTCACCATAAAAGTAAAAATAAGTATGTTTTCTGCCAAATCTTGTAGAAAGGGGAGGGAATATGTTTGGAAACGGTGTGTCTTCCGGCGTTGGAATTGCACAGGTTTTGGTGTGGCAACCCGCATTAGCGCAGGACTATGTACCAAGAAAAAGTAGCAAAACAAAAGGAGAACTAGACCGTTTTAATCGTGCCTTGCAACACTTGCTGGGCCGTCATAAGGGCTTTCGCGCAAAAACAGCGCGGCACATTGGCGACCAAGAGGCCGCTATATTTGAAGCATATTCCATGATGCTTTCTGACGAAGAGGCAGTATTGCGTCCCATTAGAGAAAGCATACGCTTGCGAAATCTATCGGCTGAATATGCTGTAGATTTGCAATTCGGCAAACTGGCGCGGTGTTTTTTAGAAATGGAAAACGAGTACATGCGCCAACGGGCGGAAGATGTATTTAACTTACGGGATGCTTTGCTGCGTGAAATGACGGGTGTTCCTTTTGAAAACAATTCAAATTTAGACCGTCCAACTGTGCTCGTGGCAAGTTCGCTTTCGCCGCTGGATTTAATCACACTGGATATGAGCCGTCTGCAAGGCATTGTGTGCGAGACAGGCGGATATTCCAGCCACACGGCTATTTTGGCACGTAGCCGTGGTATACCGGCTGTTTTCGAAGCCAAATGTATTTTAGAGTTGGTAACAGAAGGTGACATCGTCGCCTTAGATGGCACTACCGGTGAAATTTGGATCAACCCAAACCAAAGCGAAATCGAACTGCTCAATTTGCGTGCAGATAAGCTTTTCGAAAAAAAAGAAGCCGCAAAACTATTTCGTGGACGGCCCACCATCACACGGGATGGTCGCCGCATCGAGCTCACGGCAAGCATTGGCCGCATTGAAGAGGTCCAAACAGCATGCGCAGCAGATTCCGAGGCGTTGGGCCTACTTAAAACCGAACTTTTATACATGGAGAATCCCCCCCTACCTTTGGAAGAGGAACAAGTAGCCGCTTACCGTGCTGTGCTTGAAAAAATGGATGGTAAATCTGTAACAATACGAACTTATGACGACGGTGCAGGTGGAAAACCACTTGTCGAACTACGGCCACGGGAAGAAGAAAACCCAGCACTTGGCTATCGTGGCATACGCATGAGCTTAGGGCGCCCGAGCTTCTTCCGCACGCAAATACGCGCCTTGTTGCGCGCCTCGGCCTATGGTAGCATTAAAATCACATTCCCAATGGTTTCTTCTATAGAAGAAGTGAAAGATGCAAAATTGGCCGTGCAAACCGTAAAAAAAGAACTCACTCGAGAAGATATTCCATTTGATGAAAACATTCAACTGGGCCTTATGATGGCAGTTCCCTCAGCGGTTATTTTAAGCGAAGCTTTTGCCGCAGAAGTAGACTTTTTTAGCATTGGCATCCACGATTTAATTCAGTTTACTTTGGCAGTAGATCGCAGTAACGAAGATATAAACTATCTGTGTCATATCTTTCATCCGGCAGTGCTTCGCCAAATAAAATGGATAGTAGATGCGGCACATCACCATAATATCCCCTGCAACATTTGCGGTGAGCCCAAGGGATATGAGGTTGCTCTTCCCTTGCTTTTGGGACTTGGCTTAGATGGTTTTTCGGTGACGCCCGGACAAATTTTAAACAATCGAAAGATATTAAACCAGTGTAGTTTTAGTGAATGCAAGCGCTTGGCCGCAGAATGTTTGCAATTGCACAGTGCATTTGAAGTGGAAAAGCTTTTAAAACGTGAATAGTTGCATGATTTTTACTTTTCCATCCCCTAAAGTCATCTCTTAAAACTGCTGGCAAACAAAAGTTTGCCAGCAGTTTTTGTTTTTTATCGTCGATGTATAGTTCAAAATGTAAAAAGTTCGTCAATGACCTATTTTTATGAGATATTTCCTTGGAAAATGGTATACTATGGTGTATAATAAAGACATAAATACAGTGATTTAAAACAGACAAGTTGTCTTCCAGCATGTATGCACAACTGTGGAGGTGATGCCTTGGTGAAAGATTTTGTTGGAGCACTGGGAGGCGCAGCAAAAGAATTCTATGAACAGTTGCCCATTCACGACGAAGAAAAAAAGCTTCAAATAAAAAAAGAGAAGATTCGACGTTTAAAGCAGCAAGAAAACGAAATTTATGCAGACATAGGGCGTCAAGTGTATCGCCGTACTTCAGCAGATAAATTTCCACTTCATCGAAAAAGAATCGAGAACATCCAAGTAGAACGACACGAATTAGAGCGCGAGATGGAAGACCTGCTTGCAAAATGTCATCCCGAACTGGAAAAACGCACTTGTGCACGCTGTGGCAACCGCAATGCAATGGACTTGCAATATTGCCGTTTTTGTGGCTTTGCCCTTCAGAAAAACCGCTGCATAAATTGCGGAGAAGAGAATCCTACAAATTCGGTGTATTGCGGACATTGCGGCACACAGCAAACGTAAACAATAATAAACCAATCGGTGCTAAGAGCACTGACAAATTGAGGAGTTTTGGCAAAAGGGGTTGGGCATCTATTTTCTACGAAATATTATGTGGAAGGGTGCCCTAGCAAAGCAGCAAAGAAGTGTACGATGGAAACTCATACAGTCACTGATAAATGGCTTTATGTCTAAGTGAGCTAGGAGATGAGATTATGAAGATTTCCACGAAAGGTCGGTATGCACTTCGCTTAATGGTGGATTTAGCCAAAGCAGAAGAACACGAATTTGTGTCTTTACGTGGCGTTGCCACAAGACAAGGTATTTCCATGAAATACTTAGAACAAATTGTAAGTCAATTGGCAAAAGCCGGCCAGGTGCAAAGTGTGCGTGGCCCACAGGGTGGGTATCGGCTAACTCGCTTACCCTCACAATATACAGTGGGCGAAATTTTACGTGTGACAGAAGGTAGTGTTGCGCCTGTTAGTTGCTTGGAACAATGCAAAAACAGTTGTCCACGCAAGGAATCATGCGAAACATTACTCGTTTGGGAAGGACTGCACGAATTAATAGAAAACTATATTGACAGCATAACTTTACAAGATGTTGTGCAAAGATTTCAAAAATAGAACCATACTATCAAAGGGAGTATAAATATTTGTGACTGTAAACAATATGCATGCGTTGATTGGCAACACACCCTTGTTGCGCTTAGAACGTCTTGAAAAAGAGGAAGGTATTCTGGCAAAAATCACAGCCAAACTGGAATTTTTAAACCCCACAGGCAGTGTAAAGGACCGAACAGCTAAAGCCATGCTGGAAGCTGCCATTTCCACCGGATACTTAAAAAAAGGCGGTTTAGTGATTGAACCAACATCTGGAAACACCGGTATTGGCTTAGCTTTCATCGCGGCACAATACGGCTATCGTGTGATGTTAACGATGCCGGACACTATGTCACAAGAGCGGAGAGCCCTGCTAAAAGCATATGGTGCAGAACTTGTGCTTACACCTGGAGACAAGGGTATGAACGGCGCTATAGAAAAAGCACGGCAACTGCACTCCGAAATTCCTGGGTCTTTTATGCCCAATCAATTCGACAACCCGGCCAATGCCAATATCCATGAAAAAACCACAGGACCTGAATTATATCAAGCCCTGCGGGGAGATGTCGATATGTTTGTAGCCGGGGTGGGAACTGGTGGCACCATCACGGGAGTGGCTCGGTTTCTAAAAGCCCAAAACCCTAACATTCAAATTGTAGCGGTGGAACCAAGCGCATCGCCTGTTTTAAGTGGTGGAAGCAAAGGTCCTCATAAAATCCAAGGAATTGGTGCAGGGTTTGTGCCCAATAATTACGACGCCAGTCTAGTGGACACTATTGTTCAAGTAGAGGACGAAGCCGCATTCCAAATGAGTGCAAGACTTTCCAAAACACAAGGCATTTTCTGTGGAATTTCTTCCGGGGCAGCTGTTTGGGCAGCAGTCCATATGGCAAAACGCACAGAAAATAGCGGAAAATCCATTGTGGTACTGTTGGCAGATGGTGGCGGACGCTATCTTTCCACCGGTCTGTTTTAACAAAACAGAAAGGATGATTTTCCATTTATATATGTCATCTTTTATATATTCAGTGAACATTAAATAACACCTGTTGAATCAACTCTTGCGGGTCATATTCAGCCCTGCATCGTTCCACAGTGCCTGTGAAAGTGCATAAACCAGCACTTTTATAGGCATTTTTTGATGCTATCCACCGTATCTTCGCCAAAAAAACGAAAACACAAATGCAAGGGTTTTGCATGAAAATCGGCAAAAACCTTGCATTTTCTCAAACCAAATCTGCATTTTTTAATTTCACATAGGCAGTTTTGAATTTTTTATTCATTAATTAGCGAAGCTCTATAAACGCCTTAAGAACCTGATAAGTGTTATAAATATCCAACTTCGCAGTCACTTCAAACGGTGAATGCATCGACAACACGGGCACACCGATATCCACCGTGTCGATATTGCGCCCTGCAATAAATTTTGCCACTGTGCCGCCACCGCCTATGTCCACACGACCCAGTTCTCCCAGTTGCCAAGGGATATTCTGTTCGTCCAAAAGGCAGGTTATCACCCCCATAAACTCTGCCCCTGCGTCGGAACTTCCGGATTTCCCACGTGCACCGCCATATTTTGAAAAAGCTGCCCCTTGATTTAAAAACACCGTGTTTTTCTTATCGTACACATCGGCAAAGTTTGGATCAAAAGCAGCGTGTACATCGGCCGATAGGCACTGAGATTCCGCTAACATCGTATTATAGTGCGCATTTTGTCCTTCGGCCAAATTTTGCAGAAAGTGAAATAAATAATCTCCTGCAAGCCCAGTCACGCCGTCCGAGCCCACCTCTTCTTTGTCTGCCATCACAAACACGGAGGTGTGTTTGGGTTTCTCCACTGCAAGTTCTGCCATAAGCGCTGCATAACAGCAAACACGGTCATCTTGGCCATAGGCACCCAACATACTTTTATCAAACCCGATGTCACAGGCCTTATGCGCAGGCACAAATTCAATTTCTGCCCTTGCAAAATCACGCTCCACGATGCCGTATTTTTCGTTTAGCAAACGCATAACCTCAAGTTTAAATCTGTTTTTTTCCTCTTTGTCGACCACGGGATAAGAACCCACCAAAATGTTAAGTTCTTCCCCTTTAAGCCCCTCGCTCAAGGGGCGTTTATTTTGGTTTGCAGAAAGATGCGGCAATAAATCTGTAATGGTAAACACGGGCTCACCCTCTTGTTCGCCCAGACATATGTCTACAGTTTCACCATCTTTTTTAACCACCACACCATGCATAGAAAGTGGAATGGTTCCCCATTGATATTTGCGGATGCCACCATAATAATGGGTTTTAAAGTAGGCCAGTTCGTCGGCTTCATACAAGGGATTTGGCTTTAAATCCAAGCGTGGTGAATCGGCATGAGCTGCCATAATACGCACACCTTTTTCCAAACTTTCACTGCCCAGTGTAGCGGCCACAAGGGCCTTGCCGCGATTTTGATAATATATTTTATCTCCGGCTTTATATTTTGTTTTGCACTGCAATTCTTTGTAACCGGCCTTTTGCAACATGGAAAGCGCCACTTTGTTACATTCTCTTTCCGTTTTTCCTTTGTTTAAAAATTCTTTATACCCCTCACAAAACTCCATGGCCACATGCTTCGTGTTGGTTTCACTATCAGCCAAATGGCAAGGTGTGTGCAGTAAACGTTCAGCAAGAGACTCCTTTTTTTTCTTTGGCATGTTTATTTTCCTTTCTATTCTGTTACACTTGGTGTGTGCTTTCCTCTTCACTTGGATAGAGACTCTGATATGTTTCGTAATTTTTATTTATTTTATACACATAGTTATTCATTTGTGGGTAAGGAAAATCTTGCAAGGTTACACCATTTTCCGTGTAACTGCTATCTTGCAAAAGCTCGTCCACTGTGCCCATGCCACTGTGGTAGGCCGCCGCCGCGGTAGACACATCCCCGGCATATTTTTCCATACAATACGACAAAAAATAACTGCCAAAACGAATGCTCTGCTCCGGCGTATATAAGTCTTCAAAAGTGAGCGACTCTTCCCTTGCAATCTTGCTTTTCACCCAATCGAAGGTGTCGCTTGTCATTTGCATAAGGCCTATGGCTTGCGCATCTGAAATGGCGTTTGGGTCGAATCCACTTTCTGTGTAAATAACCGCATATACAAGATTAGAATCTAACCCATAGGTCTCGGCCCACTGTTCTACCTCATCATCATACTCACGTGGGTAACGTGTTTCCGCCAGTGGCAAATTGGCACTGCATCCGATAAACAGCAAAATGATACCTAACATAGGAACAATTCGTATAAACCATTGTTTTTTTATCCGCATATTTCTCCTGTTATGTCTCGGCTTGCGCTTGTGCACATTGCAGTTTTTGCAAAATTTCTTCTGCCTGTTCGTGCAACTTATCTAAAGGACCATCGTTGTGAAGTATGTAATTTGCTGCACAGCGCATTTCTTCTATATTTTTTTGGGCTGCAAGACGATTTCCTGCCACTTGCTCTGAAATTTCATCGCGCAAAACAATTCTATTTAAACTATTTCGCGGCGATGCTTCCACTAAAATAAGCCTATGGCAGTGTTGTTCGAAAATACTGCCCACAATCATAGCTCCATCTAAAAACAAAAAACGACCACCATTTTTTTCCTCGCACCGCTCACGTTTTTTTAGTTCCTCTAAGATGTAAGGGTGCACTATATCGATCAAACGGCGGTTCATCTCTGCATTCTTATACACCTTTTCTCCCAAGGATCGGCGCTGTAGAACCCCGTTTTCATCCACAATATCGTTTCCAAAAACCTCACACAAAGCCGAAAGACAAGGGCTTTGTGGCCTACACACCACACGAGAAAGCATGTCTCCATCCTCTGTTGCATAACCACAATGCTTGTAGTATTGTGCAAGGCTTGATTTTCCACTGCCGGAAAGCCCGGTGATACCCACTGTCCACATCATGGCCGCACCACCCGAAACGCTGCAGCACGCAAAAGCCGATTGTATACCGCCAAATTTTCCTCACTTTGCACATCACAACGCACCAAAGCCACATTGGCCCCGGTTTCATCTAAACGACGCAAGGCCGCAAACAAACCCGCACTTTGGGTTTGTGAATCACCCAAGCGTCCATAGCTTAGGGCAGGGATTGGCAAGTGTGACTCTTCCCCTTCAAAACATAACGCCCATGTGTGTTCATCCTGTGATTTTATTGCCTGTTCCAGAAAAAAAGAAAACGAACCCTCCACGAGGGTAAGCTTGGCCATGGGTGCATAATGTGTATACTTTGTGCCCGGGCTTTTCGGTGCTTTGCCCGCTTCCAAAGGCTGCGTCACGGAAGCAGCATAGCGTACAGGTCTCCCCAGCACATCTGCAATTTCTTCTGCTGTCACAAAACCCGGGCGCAATATCACCGGTTCATCTTGTAGGCTTAACACTGTAGACTCCACGCCCATCACCGAGGGGCCTCCATCTAAAACAAACGGTATTTTTCCCGCAAGGTCATCCCACACGTGTTCTGCTGTGGTGGCACTAGGCCGTCCAGACGCATTGGCCGAGGGAGCTGCCAACGGCACGCCTGCTGCCCTTATCACCGCGCGTGCTGCCTCATGTGCAGGCAGGCGTACACCCACACTGGAGAGTCCTGCACTCACTGCCGGTGCAAGGGCTTTTGTACGCTCCAAAATCAAGGTAAGTGGCCCCGGCCAAAAAGCCTTTGCCAGAACATATGCCTCGTCTGGTATATTTCTTGCCACTTTGTCCATATCATCTATACATGCTATATGAACAATAAGAGGATTGTCTTGCGGACGCCCTTTTGCATCAAAAATTCGCGCCACAGCTTTGTCCGAAAAAGCATTCGCCGCAAGCCCATATACTGTTTCTGTGGGCAAGCCTACCACTTCGTCTAGCAAAATCCACTCGACTGCCTGTTCTATGGCACGTGCACTCACCGTTTGCATCACCGTTTTTACCATATTAATTTCCTGAAGACGCTTTTAATTTTTCCGCTTGATCTGCCGCAATCATCGGGTCTAGCAATTCGTCTAACCCACCCGACAAAATATTATCTAACTTGTATAAAGTTAAGTTTATGCGATGATCTGTTACACGGCTTTGTGGATAATTGTATGTGCGAATCCGTTCGCTTCGGTCGCCCGAGCCCACTTGGGTGCGGCGCTCGGCATCCATTTCACTTTTTTGTGCCTCTTGCCTTTGCTGCAACAAACGGCTACGCAACACTTTCATTGCTTTATCGCGGTTTTTATGCTGGCTGCGTTCGTCTTGACACTCCACAACCATACCTGTAGGCAGGTGGGTAATTCGGATAGCACTTGATGTTTTATTTACATGCTGGCCACCGGCCCCGGAAGCACGAAAAGTATCCACTTTTAAGTCGGCCGTGTTTATATCCACATCCACTTCCTCAGCCTCGGCCATCACAGCCACTGTTACCGCCGAGGTATGAATGCGACCTTGTGCCTCCGTTTCTGGAACACGTTGTACGCGATGTGTGCCCGCCTCAAACTTCATGCGGCTATACACACTTTCACCTTCTAAAGAAAACTCCACCTCTTTTAAGCCGCCAAGTTCTGTTTCGTTTGCACTAAGAACCTCTAAAGACCATCCACGTTTTTCCGCGTATAAATTGTACATGCGAAATAGGCTATTTGCAAACAAAGCTGCCTCGTCGCCACCCGTACCGCCACGGATTTCCATAATAACATTCCGCTCGTCATTTTCGTCTTTTGGCAATAATAGTATTTGCAATTTTTGCGAGTATTCTTCTACCTTATCACGATTCTCTTCCAATTCTTCCTTGGCGAGCTCGCGCAGCTCTGCATCCAATCCACCTTCGTCTAGCAAAGATTTTGCATCTTCCATTGCATTTTGCGCCGCCAGATAGGCCTCGTATGTTTCTATTAGTGGCGTCAGTTGTTTATACTCTTTCATCAGCGCTGTATACTTCGTATTGTCCTGCACCGTGGCAGGATCTTGTAAGCGCAAATTGATTTCCTCAAAGCGATTTTTCACCGCCGATAAACTTTCAAACATAAGCTTTCTCTTATCTCCATTCTTTAGCCGGGCAACACTTTTTTGATATTTTTTTCAATTTTTGCGCGTGGTAACATCACCTCACGCTTGCAGGTTTTACAGCGGATGCGAAAATCCATACCCACACGTAGCACTTCAAACTCAGTTCCACCACAGGGATGTTGTTTTTTCACTTCAATACAATCGCCCACTTTGATATCCACCCGCCGCCTCCCATTTGTTTTGTGATTATTATTGCAGATAGGAGCTTCCCATTGTAAACTTTGCCCCTATTCATTATATCGAAAACCCCTCTGTTTCGCAAGAAGCCAAAACAGAGGTTCATTCTTTCTATCTTTATCGAAAATCCTCCGTTTGATATTTGACAAACCGTACTTTATTTTGATATACTATTTACGCAATTTGCACCAGAAAGGTGCCTAATACAGCTACATGCGATGACAAAGAAAGTTTTAGCACCCATTTTCCACAGAGAGTTGCCCCACGGCTGAAAGGGCAGTGAAAATGAGCTAATTACTGTCACTTTCGAGCAGGCAAAACAAACAGTTCCCGGGTTTTCTTTTCTGCCTTGGTGTTTTCTTTCTAGTTTTGCCCGTTTTTCCCACGTTATAGGGAGACAAAGCGGCCGCCTTGCGCGGCAACTTGGGTGGTACCGCGGTTCATTCCGTCCCATGTGCATGGGACGTTTTTTATTTTTATGTATATACCACAGTTTTGATGTAATTTTTGGAGGAGCACGATGAGACAGCTAGACAAAGTATACGACCCCGCACAGGTGGAAGACAAAACCTATGCATACTGGGTGGAGAACAACTTGTTCCACGCAGAGCGCAACCCCGACAAAATCCCCTACACCATTGTGATGCCTCCGCCCAATATCACGGGTCAACTTCACATGGGGCACGCCATGGATGAAACTTGGCAAGACATTCTTATTCGTCTTAAACGGATGCAAGGCTTTTCTGCCTTATGGGTGCCTGGCACAGACCACGCCTCCATTGCCACAGAAGCACGCATTGTGGCCGACATGAAAACCGATGGGCTTACCAAGGAAGACCTTGGGCGCGAAAAATATTTGGAACGCGCATGGGAATGGAAACGCCAATATGGCGGGCGCATCGTAGAGCAGCTGAAAAAGCTTGGATCTAGCTGCGATTGGCAGCGCGAGCGCTTCACTATGGACGAGGGCTGCAACCACGCTGTACGCACGGTATTTATCCGTCTTTATGAAGAGGGGCTAATCTACCGTGGCGAACGCATTGTAAACTGGTGCCCGCATTGCCTCACCACCATTTCCGATGCCGAAGTAGAACACGAAGAGCAAGAGGGCAGTTTTTGGCACATCCGCTATAAGGTGGCCGATACTGACGAATGGGTAGAAATCGCCACCACTCGTCCGGAAACCATGCTGGGTGACACGGCCATAGCTGTGCATCCGGATGATCGCCGCTACACCCACCTCCACGGAAAAAAAGTTATTTTACCGCTGATAAACCGCGAAATCCCAGTGGTGGCCGACTCTTATGTTGATGCCGAGTTTGGCACGGGTGTTGTAAAAATAACGCCTGCTCATGACCCAAATGACTTTGAAGTGGGGCAACGCCATAATCTGCCCACCCTGTGTGTGATGCATGAAAACGGAAGCATAAACAACGAAGGTGGTGCCTACGCCGGCTTAGACCGCTTTGCCGCGCGCAAACGCATTGTGGCAGATTTAGAAAGTGAAGGCTATCTTGTTAAAATAGAGCCTCACGCGCATAACGTGGGCACTTGCTATCGTTGTGGCACCACCATCGAACCCATGGTGTCTTTGCAATGGTTTGTAAAAATGGAATCCCTTGCCGAGCCCGCTGTTGAAGCCGTAAAAGATGATAGTATCCGCTTTGTACCGGAACGTTTTTCTAAAACCTATCTTCACTGGATGGAAAACACACGGGACTGGTGTATTTCGCGCCAGTTATGGTGGGGGCATCGCATACCGGCCTACTATTGCAATGCCTGCAATGAAGTGTTGGTTTGCACCGAAACACCCAACGTTTGCTCCGGATGTGGCAGCACCGATTTGCGGCAAGATGAAGACACCTTAGATACCTGGTTTTCCAGTGCTTTGTGGCCATTTTCTGTGCTTGGTTGGCCCGAAGAAGACAGCGAGGATTTAAACTATTTCTACCCCACAAATACCTTGGTGACAGGCTATGACATCATTGGGTTTTGGGTATCACGCATGATATTTTCCGGCCTTCATTACACAGACAAAGCCCCTTTCGACACCGTTTTAATCCATGGCCTAGTGCGTGATGCCGACGGCCGCAAAATGAGCAAGAGCCTTGGCAACGGTATCGACCCTCTAGACATCATTGCAGAATACGGAGCCGATGCACTTCGCTTCACTCTTATTACAGGCTCCACGCCCGGAAACGACATGCGTTTTTCTACGGAGAAAGTTCGATCTTCGCGTAATTTTGCGAATAAGCTTTGGAACGCAGCACGCTTTGTGCAAATGAACTTGCCCGAGGATTTTATTCCGGGCCTGCCCGATGCCGAAGATTTTGAATTGAGTGACAAATGGGCGATTTCTCTTTTTAACGAGCTGGTACAACTGGTCACAGACAATCTAGAACGCTACGAATTCGGCCTGGCTGCTCAAAAAATATACGAATTCATTTGGGACATTTTGTGCGATTGGACAATAGAAATCACCAAAACACGCCTGCAGTCCGAAAACGAAAAAGAGGCCGATACGGCTCGCCGTGTTTTAGTATTCTTGCTGTGTGGCTCCTTAAAATTGTTGCACCCCTTTATGCCTTTTATCACAGAAGAAATATACCAAACCTTACCCGACGCACAAGGCAGTCTTATGGTGCAATCTTGGCCCATGCGCCGTCGTGACTTGGCTTTTGATGCCGAACAACAAGAATTTTCTACTGTCATCGATATGATACGTGCTATTCGCGCTGTACGCGCCGATATGAATGTGCATCCGGGAAAACGCACACAGCTTATTATTGAAACCAAAAACAGTAGTGCTTTTGAACAAGCCAGTGGTGTGCTGCAAGCACTGGCCCGGGTTGAAGAAATCAGTTTGTGCGAAAACTACAAGGGCGAGGCCCGTGGCATGGTGCAGGTGGCCACAGCCACAGCGCGAGGCTTTATCCCCATGATGGAGCTTGTCGATAAAGAGAAAGAAGTGGCACGCTTACAAAAAGAATTACAACAAGCCGAAAAAGAAGTAGCAGGCTTTGCACAGCGGCTTTCCAACGATGGCTTTTTGCAAAAAGCGCCTGCCCATGTAGTGGAAGAATTGCGCCAAAAACAATTGAAAGCAAGCGAAAAATACGAACGTTTACAAGAAAGTCTCCGTATGTTTATGTAAGGTTTTTTCTAATATAGGAATAAACCCCTCATTGTTATGCCAAACCACTTTCCCATTTCCAGCTCTTGATTTTTACAATACAAAGGCTATTAAAGCAAACAGAGACAGTTTGCTTTAATAGCCTTTTGCTTTATCTTTTTTCTATGTGTTTTGAACCCTAGCAAACCGGCAAAAGACAGCGCACGATGCCACATGGTCTTGCCCCCAAAAGTTGCACCAAAAGCAAAGTTAGTAAAAATATGATAA
>CAYJIR010000026.1:0-30016 GCA_964370295.1 uncultured Oscillospiraceae bacterium | reverse complement strand
AGATGTAAAGCCTTGTAGGGTAGTGAAGCTGCAACAGTAATTCAGACCGCTCCAATATCTTCTTGGAGGAACCCTCTAAGATACGATGAAAATAGAAATGGATGATCTTTGTGTAATGTCAAGAGAGTAATGTTTTTGAATGCAGCCGGTTTTCTAGCGCTGATTTGGGAAATAAGCGAAGTTTCAAATGTAAACCACGATATTGTAAATCACTTCATTGATAAATGATGGCTCACCAACGGAAGAATTGCTTTGGCGAGACGGTGCAAAAGGTTGAGATTTTTTACAAGATGATTGGTAAGGCTATACTTCTTGATAGGGACAGCGAGGAAAAGGAATGTTGCCTGAATTGTTTTGGTAGAGAAACTATGTGAGTAGATAGGAAAATAAGCATGCACCTCATTAGACATTGAGTTTTACACGATGTCTAATGGGGTGTATGCTTCATGCTACTGGAACAAACAAAACGAAAAAAAAGACACCGAGTTTTACTCGATGTCTAATGGGGTGCAGCGTCACGCTGCTGGTGCCGATGGCCGGACTCGAACCGGCACGGTTATTCACCGCTTGATTTTGAGTCAAGTGCGTATGCCAATTTCGCCACATCGGCTTCTTTTAAAGCTAACTTTTAAAAGTATACACTATCTTTTGAGAAAAAACAAGGGATTTTCAAATAAAATATAAATTTTTCCTAAGTGGCTATTGTTAATAGGCCAGTACCAGTTTTTTCTGCGGGTGTGTATAGTAGCTGGCCGTTTTCACGTAAAACATTTTATTAAGCGAAACCGAAACACTTTTTTGACCGTCATATTCAAAAACAAATTTGAATACATAGCCAAAAACAGCGCCGATGGCCTTTTTGGTGAAATTATCTAGTTTGGCATCTTCCGTACCGGTAAGTGTTTTAAGCGTTTCAGCATAGAAACACAGGAAAGTTTTAGCAGGCGGAATGCCAAACAAATCATTGCAAAATATGATATGCCCCATAAGATCTCGGTCTTGTAAAGCTTGCACACATAGTTTCCAAAAAGGGAAATAGAGTTCGTTGTTTTGAAATTCTTTAAATTGAGGATATTTTTCGGGAAAGCCGGCACTGGTTTTTTGTACGATTTCATCCACCGTGATGATCATCCAAACCTCCTACTAACTTCAAAACAATTTTGGAAAAGGGAAGGCAAAGCGATTTTACGCATTGTGTCTTTTCCTAGCTTTTGTTACTATTATTATAAGAGCTTGGCTTAGGCGCTGTCAATGCCAAACAACAAAAATGCAAATGAGGAAGTAGAATGACGGATACACAGTTGATGCTACTGGCTTTGGAGCAAGCAAAGCAAGCGGCAAATTTGGGTGAAGTGCCGGTGGGTGCTGTAGTGGTGAAAGATAAAATACCAATTGCATTTGGCTATAACCGACGCGAAATAGACAAAAATGCGCTGGCTCATGCAGAAATAATTGCGATACAATCTGCTTGCAAGGCGCTTGGGGGGTGGAGGCTTTTCGAATGCGATCTTTTTGTCACCCTAGAGCCGTGCCCCATGTGTGCCGGTGCCATTATAAATAGCCGGATTCGTCGTGTGGTGTATGGTGCAAGTGATGCAAAGGCCGGATGTTGCGGGTCTGTAGTGGATTTATTTTCCCTGCCTTTTAATCATAGTCCTACGGTGGAGGGTGGCCTATTGGAAGAAGATTGTAGGGAAGAGCTTACAAAGTTTTTTCAAACATTACGCAACAAGAATAAAATTGCCAAATCCAAAAATAAGGAGATGGAATGATGAAAAAGGGGGTTGTGTTGATAACAGGGGCCAGTGGTGGCATAGGTGCGGCAACGGCTTTACAATTTGCACATAGGGGGTATCCTGTGGCGCTTGGATATCATCAAAACCGCAGAGCAGCCGAACAGCTTTGCAATACAATATTAGAACAGGGACATGAGGCAATGTTATGCAAAGGAGATGTGAGTCAAGAAGAGGATGTGCATAGTGTTTTTGACAGTGTGGAAAAAACACTTGGACCTGTAATGATATTGGTGAACAATGCCGGCCATAGCGAGCAGAAATTATTCACACAAATAACAAAGGACGAATGGGATTTGATGTTTAATGTGCATGTTCGTGGCTGTTTTTTATGCTGCCAAAGAGCAGCGGGCCCAATGATACAAAAAAAACAAGGCCATATTATAAATGTGGCTTCTATGTGGGGGCAGATAGGGGCATCTTGTGAGGTGCATTATGCCGCGGCAAAAGCAGCCGTGATTGGGTTGACCAAATCGCTTGCGAAAGAGTGGGCCACTTGTAATATTCAGGTAAACTGTGTTGCCCCCGGGGCTATTGACACCGCTATGTTGGAGGATTTACAAGGGGCGGATCGTGCCCAACTATGCGAGGAAACACCTTTAGGACGCATAGGCAGTGCCGATGAAGTGGCATCGACCATTGCGTTTCTTGCCTCTGATGGTGCCTCTTTTTTTACAGGCCAGGTGTTAAGCCCAAACGGGGGGTTTGTGATGTAGAACCTGAAAAATGGATATTTTTTTGGTGGATTTGAAAACACTGTACTTGACTTTGTAAACTTTTTGTAATTTCCCTTTTACAGCAGAAAGCTTGTATTTTGCCTAAGTACATGCTACAATTTGTATATTGATTTTCCTGTAGAAATATGGGGATATTATTTTGCAAACTGAATGAAAAATATCTGGAGGGTACACTTTATGAAAAAGTTTTTAACAGCCCTTTTGGCACTTTCTATGGTGGTTTCGCTGGCTGCTTGTGGCGGCAGTGAAGAAGCAGCACCGGCATCCGAAGCAGCACCGGCATCCGAGGCAGCACCGGCATCCGAGGCAGCACCGGCATCCGAGGCAGCACCGGCATCTGAGGCAGCACCGGCAGGTGAGGTAGCATCCGAAGCAATGCCGGAAGCTGAAATGTACAGCTTGGATTTTGAACTGTATAACCATAGCAACGCAGACTTGACCGAAATTTATCTTTCGCCAACCACAGATTCTTCTTGGGGCGAAAATCTCCTAGGAGCTGACTATATCTTGCCAAACGGCAACAGTGTTCCCATTGAATTTCCCACGGGCGCAGAAGCCGGTACCACTTATGATATGAAAACAGTGGATGTCGATGGCGACGAATATGAATTCTATGAAATTCCTTTGACAGAGCTTACCGAACTACACATGTTTGTGGAAGTGTTTGATGATGGCACCTACAATAATTACGTAGAATGGGTATAAGCGGTTAGATGCAATAAGTATAAAAAAACCCTTTGGCTTAGCCAAAGGGTTTTTTGCTTTATATAGGGGGCTACACGGCCCCTGCAATATAGCGTGCTGTTTTGTATAAGGATTTTTATAAGACTTTATAATATTGCATGCTAAGGGTCTATTGGTTGTATGGTTAAAAACAAAGAAAAGGTCGGTTTTGATACCATACACACTAGTCCATGCGGCAAAGCTCTGCCACGCTTTCCACATGACGTGTACGGGGGAACATATCCACCGCTTGCACTTTTTTTAGCCAATAGCCATGTTGTGTGAGCATGGCTAAATCTCTTGCTAAGGTGGCTGGGTTGCAGCTAATCATTACAATCTTTCTGGGCGACATTTGTAATAGTGCTTGTAAGACAGCTTCATCACAGCCCTTTCTTGGTGGATCTACAAGGGCAACATCGGCTTTGAAGTTTTCTTGCAACAGTTTGGTTGCGGCGGCTGTTGCATCCATGCATAAAAATCGGGCATGGGAAATCCCCATGGAAAGCGCACTTTGACGGGCGCTTTCCACTGCGGTTTGCACAATTTCAACGCCCACAAGTGCTTTACAATTTTGCGCCATGGATAGGCCTATCACGCCGGTTCCACAGTATAAATCTAAAAGGGTGTCGGTTTCTTGTAAATTGGCAAAGTTGCGTGCGGTTTGAAACAAACGCTCTGCAGCAGCCGGATTTACCTGCGAAAATGAAGCTGCCGAAAGACGCTGTGGCACGTCGCAAAGAGTGTCTTCTATGGTGTCGTTGCCGCACAACAATCTGAAATTTGAACCAAAAATCACATTGTTTCTTTCGCTTTGTGTGTTTATCAGCACACCTTCTATTTGTGGGAATATTTGCATCAGGTTTTTGGCAACACGCTTGTCATGCGTAAAAGAGCTGCCGTTTATCACCAAGGTGAGCAATACTTTTTCACTTTGTCGGCTTTGACGCAAACACAAATGACGCAACAAGCCACGGTGCGTGGTTTCATCATAAGCACTAACCCCGACATTTTCTAGCTCTTGTATGGCTTTTGCGGCAATCTGGTTTAGAATGGGCGGCTGCAACATACAGTTTTCACAGGGTACCAAACGGTGGCTGCGACCTGCAAAAAAACCATATTGTAGGCGTCCGTTTGTACCTTGTGCCACCGGATACTGCACTTTATTTCGATAGGCGTTTATTATGGGAGAGGGAAGGATGGGCAAGGATTCCACCTGAAGTTTGCCTATACGACAAAGAGCATCTGTTACAAAACCTTCTTTTTCCAAAAGTTCTGTTTCATAGCGTAAATGTCGAAAACAACACCCGCCGCAAGTGTTGGAAACAGCGCAATCAGACTCTATGCGCAGAGGGCTTTTTTGGTGTAATTGTAGCAATTTCCCAAAAGCATATTTTTTTAAAGGGCGTACTATTTTTACGTCGGCTTCGTCTTGTGGAGCCGTGTTTGGCACAAACACAACTTGGCCTTCGTGGCGGCCCAGTCCATTTCCATCACTGCTGATGCCTTCTATGGTAAGGCGGATGATTTGGTTTTTAACAAGTGGCATAAGGGTATCCTTTATATGTTGTTTTAGATTTCTTTTGCAAAGGATGTGTTGTTTAGCAGGGAGGATAAGAGCTTGCCTTCGCGGGCTTTATACGGCACGTCGGTTAAATAAAACAATACCACCGGCAAGGACTATGCAGCATAGCAAACCACCGCATACAAACAGCCAGGGGTTGTAGGATGCGTTAACATGGTCTTGATATACAATATACTTAAAAAAAGATAAGGCTTTTAAAGCACGGTTTCCGAATACTTCGAAAGCGAAACTGATAAAAAAGAAAATGGCAATCACAATATTATTGGCCGCGGCGCCGTCGCCCGGGCGGCGAAGAACACAGGCAAGGGGAATGGAAAAGCATAGCAAGGCAAAACCGGCATAAAGTGATTGTAGATTAAACAAAAGCACTTCAAAATACAGGGCGTTATTCGTGGCAAGCATACCCATCAACTGTACAAACAAAAAGCAGGTGAATAGGATTAGTATTCTTGCCAACAATTTAAACAGCAAAATATGAGCTCGTGCCAGTGGTTTTGTGTAAAGGAAATCGCCCGTTTTGTTGTTTTGTTCTGTATAGATGGCAGCATAGCCTAACATAGAGCCATATACGGAAAAGGCAAGCGTGATGTAAAAAGATAAGACAGAATAGAAACCAAGTTCTGTGGCAATGTTAATATTATTCATACCAAACAATGCCAACACGATATCAGGGAAAGCATCCATAAGGCTTTCCATCTGTGCGGCATCCATGGTTTCTGCTGCCGTGTATTCTGCCATGCCTCCGAAGATAAGCGTGGCAAAGCCAATGCACCAAAAAAAGAAGGCTTTTTGCTGTCTTTTCCATTCATGTATAAAAATATTCATAGTCACCTGTCGTTTTAATAGACATTCTTTTTGTTGTAGACAATAAAAGAAGCTGTGCCGCTTGCCAAAAACACGGCAAATGCAATCAGAACAAGCTTTGGCTCATAATGGCCATGGTCTAAATAATAGGAAACATTAAAATATGCCAAAGGTGCAATGGCAGAAATGTCTTGCTCGAAAAGGTTGTCTAGCATGGTAAGTATAAAGGCCGAAAACCCAAGAGCCGTGGCCACACCTGCCACATTAAGCGCCTTCTTTTGTAAAACAGCGACAAGGCTGCCAAGGCTAAAAAACAAAAGCTGTGTGCAAAATAGGCCAAGGCCAAACATAAGGGCTTGTTCAAAGGGAAGGTCTTTGCCATAGGAAAAAAACAGGGCCAAGGTATATAGCACAAAAAATACAAGCAAAAGGCAAACACCGGCTCCGAATTTTGCCATAAAAATAGCCTTGCGTGCCAGGGGGCGTGTTAGCAAAAAGTCTTCAGCAAAGGCGCGTTTCTCTCTTAAGAAAATAGAAAGAGATAAAGCCAAGGCCATGATGGCGGCCGCAAGTCCAACATAGTAGTAGATTAAGCTATAGTACCCGGCCGGCATAAAAATGGTATCCACATTGATGCCAAAGGCACTGCTAAATTCAGGAGGCATGGCGGAAAGATAGGTGTGAAAAGCTTCTTCTTCTTCCAAAAAAATAACCCGCATGGGAACAAAAGCCAAAAGAAAAACTAAAATGCCAAAACACCATTTTAAAAAACTTACAAATTCTAAGCGCAATTCTGCGCGAAAGACATTCATGAGTGCACCTCGTCGCTGTAGTAGTTCATAAAAATCTCCTCCAGCGTGGGCTCGGTGATGGTAATGTCTGCTATGGGCAAAGAGGCAAGTGCCTGTATCAAAGGCTCACCATTTCCCTTATACAAAAATTGAAGCCGATTGCCTTCTTGTGCCACATGGGTGGCACCAATTAAGCCAAAGCTGCCAGCAACGGCCTGTTTAAGTGTGATGTTTACACGCTTGTAATAACTGCCTGTAAGTTTATCTACGCGTTCCACATTGACAATGCTACCTTGTTTGATGATGGCAACAGTATCACAGTTGTGTTGCACTTCGCTTAACACATGCGAGGAGAGCAATACCGTGGCACCCTTGGCATTTTCCTCTTGCAACAACTCGAAAAATGTTTTTTGCATTAATGGATCCAGCCCGCTGGTGGGTTCGTCCAAAATGATGAGTTTTGGGCTGTGCAAAAGACATTGCACAATACCCACTTTTTTTCGGTTGCCCAAGCTCATGCTTTCTATTTTGTCTTTTGTGTTAAGAGAGAGTGCATCACATAGATATTTTATTTTTTTATTGCAATTTTTTTTATAGAAAGAGGCAGAATACCGCAGCAGTTGTTCTGCTTTCATTTTATCGTAATAAAAAACTTCGCCGGGCAGATACCCCACCTCTTTTAAAATTTGCGTGCGATGGCGTAGGCAATCTAGCCCAAAGATGCGTGCATTGCCGCTTGTGGGACGAATAAGAGACAAAAGTGTGCGTATAGTGGTGGATTTTCCGGCGCCATTGGGGCCGATAAAACCAAATATCTCGCCCTCTTGCACCACAAGGTTTACATTTTCTATGCCGCGTCTTTTGCCATAGTATTTGGTTAAATTATTGGTTTGTATCACTTCAAACATGCGCGGTTCTCCTAAAAATATGTCTTATGTTGTAGATTTCCAATAGTATAATACAACTACGTAAGATTTTCAAATGCAAAAGATAATCCCCTGCCGCATATTTAAAAGCAGAGTGTCTATGCCGTTATGCAATAGAGGATAGTTTTGTAGAGGGTTACCATGATGATTTTGTTTTAGTGCAGTTCTATGGTGTTGGGGGTGGTGCTAAAACTTAAAACTTCGCTTCCCATGTCCAGCATCAGTTGCTTGTTTTCCGGCGTGTCCCAAGTGCCGGGAAGACCTGTGGCGGGGTTATGGTTTTCCATGAGCCAATCGGGGGCATCAAAAAAAGATACTTTCGGTGCCACTTGTGCATAAAAGGCATCGCTTAAGCCTCCATTGCCATGATGGCCCATTTGCAGGTAATCTGACGGTAAGCGCTCGCCAAAAGTTTGCATGATTTCTTCGCTCATTATTTCGCCCACATCGGCACAAAATAAGATACTTTCTTCTTCGGCGGTTAATCTAAACATTAAAGAACCGTTGTTGGCGGGGTCGGGCACATTTTGCGCGGCATTAAATACTTCCATGTGCAGACCGGAAAGATCTAAAACATCCCCGGTATACAGATATTGCAATGCGTCATAGCCGGCTGTTATTTCTGTGAAATATTCATACATTGGGAAATTATCCCAAGATTCTGCCTGTTCTTGATAAAAGTCATAGTCCATATCCATGGCATATACTCGGCCAATTTCAATGCCCTGTAAATCGGGGAAGATGGTGTTAAAAGCCCCAATATGATCGGAGTGTGGATGTGTTAAAATCCAGTGTTCTACGCGGTTTCCGTGCTCTTGAATAATACCGCGCACTTCCTCGGCATCCCACACATCGCCTCCATCTATCAAAATCAAATCTCCATTTGGCGCTTCGATAGAATAGCACATTCGCTGGGCACCGTCGGCCTGGCCATATTGCGTGATACGATAAGGGCCTGCGGCCAGGGGCATGCTTTGGCTTTCTTCGCTGGTGGCAGGGGAGGTGCAAGCCACCATAAGCAATAAAAACAAGGCCAGTATCCCCGCTGATAAAGCACATGTTTTACATCGCATATGGAATCCTCCTTTTGCTACTCTGTTCGTATACCAAGGCTGACAACCGAGTTTAAATCATACACACCCACGGTATCTTTGTCGGAAACAACGGTGATGCTACACAAATCATATAGGCGATGATATACCAGCAATTCGCCACTGCTGTTAAAATTGGTGCATCCTAAAGACAATAGGTATTCTCCGCCTTGCAAATCCATGTTTTGGCTAAACTGCACAGTGTACACATCACCTTTGGCGGCATATCCCGTGTCTTGTTTTTCCAAAACCGTATTGGTGCCGCACAGCTCAACACCTTTTTTGTCGCGGATAGTAAAGGCGAAAATAGGGTGTTTTACCGCATGGTTAAAACGCACCTTAGCTTTAATATTAAAAGGTTTTCCTTTTTCTATCAAATTGCTTACCATGCCGTTTTCATCGGTTACGGCATAGTCGAAAAATTCTGCGGTTCTATCTCCATATTCAGAGCATTGACCGTTGATTTGCAATTGGCTTTTCCAAGTTCCCTCAGTAGCGTGTGGAACACAGATATCGGCATTCTCGTTGCAGTTGTCTAGGGTGTTGCTTTGGGAAGTGGGGTCGTATTGGTTTACCAAGATTTTTTTATATAAATCCACCACTTCCTTAGGCTCGCCCATGGCCACCACCTCGCCGCGGTTTAACAAAAGTGCCTTGGTACAATACTGGGTAATGTTGCTTAAATCATGACTGACCAACAAGATGGTGGTTCCCTGTTTTTGCAATTGTTGAAACTTGCGAAAACATTTGCTTTGGAAAAAAACGTCGCCCACACTTAAGGCTTCGTCTACCACCAAAACATCGGGACGCACACTG
Organism: uncultured Oscillospiraceae bacterium; assembly: GCA_964370295.1. Classification (GTDB taxonomy): domain Bacteria; phylum Bacillota; class Clostridia; order Oscillospirales; family Ruminococcaceae; genus JAAYCI01. Next base: position 20,753 of record CAYJIR010000026.1, on the reverse strand, counting down.
ATGGCTAAAGAAAAAGCAAGGCGTGCGAACATGCCACTGGAATAGGTTTTCACCGGTTGATCGATAAATTCGCCTATGCTGGAAAACTCTATGATCTCCGGCACTTTCTCTTCCATTTCGGCATCGCTGTAACCCATGATGGAGCCGTTTAAAAAAATGTTTTGTCGGCCGGTGTAGTCTGGGTTAAAGCCGGCGCCTAGCTCTAAAAGTGCAGAAACGCTACCATGCACAGTATATTCGCCACCGGTGGGGGTTACAACACCGGTTAATATTTTTAAAAGGGTACTTTTTCCGCTGCCGTTGGTGCCTATGATGCCACATGTTTCGCCCTTATCTATGGTGAAATTCAAATTTTTCAGGGCTCTGAAAACGGTGTGTCGTTGTTTGTTTCGTGGGTCTAAAAGTTCTTTGAGACGATCGATGTTTTTATCGTACAAAGGATATTCCTTGCACAAATCGGCCACACTGATTACCACTTGCGCCATATACATTCTCCTTTCTACAGCATGTCTGCAAATTGCGGACGCAAGCGATTGAACACGTAGGCCCCCAAGAAAAAGACAAACAGGGCAATGCACCAAAACGAAAGCGTGAGGCTCCACGGCCGCTCCCAAAACCACATTCGGCCTAAAAATGTATCCCGATAACCCTCTATGATATAATACATGGGATTCACAGTTTGCAAAATTTTTAAAATAAGCGGTTGCGAGCTTAAAAAGGCGGGGTTCCAAGCTATGGGAGAGGCCCAAAAACCCATGGTGATACAAATACTTACAATGGAAATAATGTCCGGCGCAAACAGTGTAATCGAACTAAGCAACCAGCCAAACCCCAAAAGCAATGTAAAAAGACACAGCAAGTAATATAAAATTTGTATGACATAGGGTGTTAACCCTCTGCCGTACACAAAGAGTAAAGCAACCACTACGGCCAGCATAGCCAGATGTATAAAAAAGGCGGAAAGCATTTTTACCAGTGGCAAAATACTAACGCGGAAATTTACCTTGCGCACAAGGTAACTGTAGCCGCGCACACTGCTGGTCATACTGTTCATACTTTCGGAAAAGAAATTCCAAACCAGCAAGGCAGGCGCAAACCATAAAATAAAAGGGAAGCCATCTTGCTCGCCGCTTCCCAGTGCTACTTCAAAGGCAAACCACATGGTTACCAAAAGTAAAATGGGCTGCAAGAAAGCCCAAGTAACACCTAAAAAAGATGCAGCATGTCGTGCTTTAAAATCATTCACTGCCAATTTCCACAGCAGAGAACGGGTTTGGATAAGCTTTTGAAAAAAATCCAAAAAGGTGTGGACGAATTTCAATGTTTGCCCTCTCTTTCGCCTTATTTATATTGTAAAGGTATTATTATGGTTTGAAAAGGCGTCTAACAGGCCGTATTACACGCCGTATACCCTTGTAGCGTTCTTCTAAATTTCTAAGATGAACACTCATGTGTTTCAACTCTTCCAGCGAGTCTTCCACCGGCCATTCTCGTTTTAAAAATGCAGGGCCGGGGATGCACATGTCGAAAGAGGCAGAACCAAACACATAACAGTTGAAATTGCAATCCATCTCCACAAAAAGATGCACCTCGTCCTCGCTGAAACCCAAGGCAGAAAAAAGGTTCAAGGCCTGCAATTGATACTTTTCCTGAAAAGCCCACAGTGCACGGCAAAGGATATAGCGCAAGGGGATGGGAAAGTTAAAACACCATTCGTAATCTATGATGGTGTAGCGATTTTTTGCATGAAGAATGAGGTTGTCGAAATTGAGGTCTATGTTGTTAAAGTCATAGGCATTCCAGTGGTCGGGAATGGATACATCACCAAAAACTTGCATAAAATCAACTGTTTTAATAAATGGTTTCGGCTTGTTCAGCGAATTTAATTTAGAAAACAGTTCTTTTATTTCCGCGATGAGCGCATTTGTTCCCTGTGTATGCAGCACCGTGGAAAGATAGGCTTCCAAGCTGTCGCCTTGTACAAATGCAAAGAACAAACCGTTGTTTTCTTTGCGGTAGGGGAGTATGTCAAAGGCCGTGTTGGTAAACTGTGTTTGCAGGGCTTTATACGAGGCTTCCATCGCATTGACATGTGCGATGGCTTGTCCATTATAGGGGCGCTTTTCCACCGTTTTTATGCCGTTTTCTTGCCAAATCAATGTGGCGGTTTTAAACGGAGGCAAGCGGTGGTCGCTTGTGGCAGAAAAAATTAGTTTTTTCAAAAGGAATCCTCTCTGATAAAAAAGTGCAAGTTAACATGGACAAAATTAAGCACGTAGCAAAAGTAAAAAAGAGTTTGAAAAAAAGGGAAACATGCCGCTGTCTATCAATTCGTCAAATACTTTGCTTTCGTCAAACAAACAAAGGCGCTCGTTATCGAAATTACGGCGATTGTCTGTTAGTTCGCCGCGCTTTGGCAAATGGTGGTCGGAATATATTTTAGAAGGTAACTTATAATCCGGATAGGGGTAGTAAAAGTCGCAAGAAGAAAAACCGCTTTCTTGGCACAGGCGGCGAAGTTCTTGTTTTGAAAAAGTTTTCACACCTTGTCGGTGGGGGTAGCCTTCCAGTCCTTCAAAATAAGCTCCAGTGTGGTCTTCTTTGCAACCGGCCCAATATTTTAGCCCGAATTTGTTTTCTATAGCCAACACCAATAGGCCATTGTCTGCTAAATGCTTTCGAATGGTGCGCAAAAAACATAAATATGCATTTTCTTCGCTTTGCAAATAACTTTCGGCATATTCTAAAACACCGATTAAAGTGATGCAGCTGTAGCGTTCTGTTAGCGTTTTTTCAATGTTTTGAAAATTGCCCACCTTAATATTTATATTTTCTAGTTCTCTGTTGCGGTATGCGTTGATAAGGCTTCTTTTTTTAGAAAGCTCCACACAGGTGACACTTTTGCTTAGCTCTGCCAAAGTACCGGTGACAGCACCGCAACCGGCCCCGATTTCCAGGACATGATCTTGTTTAGAAAGGGGCAAAAAGCGCACAAGATTGCCGCGCACTTGAGATAGATGATATAAAATAGCCCAGTCTTTTTCTGCTAGGATGAGGCTATCGAATTCGGCCTGGGTATGCGTTTGCACCAAATGCAACAATGTGTCTTCTACACTGCCGTCTGAATAATGGTCGGTGCCACTGTATTGGCTGTAATCTAGCGTAACACCGCCAATTGTTTCTTGCATAGATTTCTCCCTCATCTTTGGTAGGCTTGCCTGTGCTTATGCCATGTTTTTGGATGGTATCCGCTTAAAAAGCTACAGTAGATTATACGATTCCCAAATGGGATTGTCAACAAATGTGTATAACGAAAGCGTTGTTTTGGTTTTGCAAAAGTGATATGGTGCAAAGCCGTATCAAAAAGCCTTTCGTAAAATGGTTCTATGAAGTTCTGCGGTGGGAAAGCCACTGCACAAAACGCCAAAACAGAGAAGTTCGCGTTTGTTTTATAAAGGTATTCATGTCTTTGTCGTCTGCAAATTCCGGGTTGTTCGGCGAGGGTGGACCATACAACTTGTTGCAACAGTTGGATATTCCGCTTGCAATTATATTGCCAAAGCGACGCAGTGCATTGGACCTTTTCCAAGAGGTAGAAGCCACCACCTCGGCATAAAGTTTTTGCAAAGCCAAGTGCTCTTGGTGTTCGGTGGTTTCAGACGCAATGGTTTTGGGGCTGTTACAAATATTTAGCAAGGTGTCGGCGCTTACGGTGAGGGTATAGGTGGAAAATTTTGTTCGTAAAATAGACATGTTGTTTAATAAAGAAGTATTGCGGCTGTTTTTGAAATTACCTTTAGTGGGCACACGATAGCAACTTGTGGCTTTGTTTAGAACCACATTTTCGGTGTGCATCATATAGCGTGCCCAAAGTTCCCAATCTTCGTATCCATCGCGAAACATGTCGTCGAACATGCCGGCCGTGGTAGGCAAACTTTTGTGGAAGGCCACGGCCTGTATGGGCATTTGGTTGTTCGAGAAAATGTCGGCCAATGTGATGCTTTCTCGGCCCATGTTTTGCAAATAGGAGGGGGCGAAATCTAGGGTACTTTGTAAGGTGGAATCCATTTCCATCACTACCGAACCAAGGGTGAACATCGCTGCTTTGGGATGGCGCTCAATTTGGCAGGCCAGCACTTCCAAATGCTCGGGGAAAAGGTAATCATCATCGTCTAAAAAATTAAGATAGTCGCCCGTGGCAAGCTCTATGGCGCGATTGCCTGTAAGGCAGCGCCCGGCGTTGCGGTTCATGGCATGGTAGCGAATTCGAAGTTGATCTTTAAATTCGTTTGTCACTTCTTGGGCTGTGGGTGTTTGCCCGTCTTCACACACCACAACTTCAAAATGAGGATAGCTTTGTAAAGTAAGCGCTTGCAAGCAGGTGCGCAGCAACTGTGGACGTTGGTAGCTTCGCACCAAAACACTGAAAAATGGCTGTATGTTTGGCAAACGGTTTTCATAAAAAGCACCACTTCTGGCAAAAGAAAAATCAAAACCCAAAAAGGTAGGTGTAAAGCTCGTGTGTTTAACCTGTGTTTTATAATAATGACGATAGTTTTTGTGGTTGACTTTGGCTTTTTGCATCATGGCCTCATAGGCCTGCCACACCTCGGTGTTTTCTTGCAAGGAAGCTTTTGTCTTGGAAAAATAATCATTCCAATGGATTACGTCGTCTTTGCATCCGAACTTTGCACGTAAAATATAACTACCCACCGCGTTTCCGGCCAGTTGTATGGCTTTTTGCTCGCCGGGGCTTTGGTAGGCATAGTGATGCACAATAGCGGCGGGCACATAGCGAATTTTGTGGCCCATAAGCCGCACGCGCCAAGAGAGGTCCACATCTTCGGCATACATAAAGATACTTTCGTCAAAACCACCAAGCAACTGGAAAATAGGGCGTGAAAGAACAAAACAAGCACCGCTGGCATAGGAAACTTCCAAGGTGAGGGGATTGTAAAATTTGGGGTGTTCGTAGGGGAATTGGCGCAGTTCAAAGGCGGAAAAATCTTTGTTTTGTTCTATGGCATGTTCTAGATGGGTAAATGCATCTGTGTGGATTTCGGTGTCCACATTACAAAAAAAGACATAATCGCCCCGGCCTGCTTGCGCGGCATGGTTCGAGCCGGCACCAAAACCAAGATTGGCACCGGTTTCCATCACTTCAAAAGCACCAAAGGTATCGGTATAATGAGTTTGAAATTCTTTTAAACAGGATACCGTGTCATCGGTGGAGGCATTGTCTGCAAAATAGAGACGAATTTTTGTTTTGTCGTAGTGCACTGCGGCAAAAGAAGCAAGGCAATTTGCCAGCCATTTTTTTGAATTATAGGTTACAAAGCATACATCAAAAGTCATGCGTTTTCTCCGCAAGTGTGTACTATACACAAAAACGTGGTTTTTGTGTACGTCAATTCGTGTTTTTTCTGTTGACAGTGTAGCATAATAATACAAAAAAATCAATATGATAGGGATTCCTTTACAAACAGGAAGATCGGCACGGATACCGCGGCCAGTGCTGTTTTGTGTGTGTCCTTTATACAAGGTTGTTTCCCTCAAACCGAGAAACCCTTGAACTCGAGGTGGCGCTTGCTCTCTGTTGGTCATCCTGTATGTGTTTGTGGATATAAAAATTTAGCAGAGTTTTTTATAGGGCACAGTGCGGATCTCGTGCAATGTGGGCGGCAAGCTACATAAGCGGTGGGTTGCAAGGTATACTCTGTTATAAGGGGTAAATCAGCTTGAAAAATATAGGCCGAATATGCTATCCTTATATATATTTAGAAAAATAACAGGGTAATTTCCCGAAGTGGAAAAGCGAGGTTTGTTTTGGGCAAATTTAAATTTATTAAAACCGAGATAGAGGGGCTGCTCATTGTAGAGCCCACCGTGTTTGGCGACAGCCGGGGTTTCTTTATGGAAACCTATCACCAAGAAGAGTTTTTTGCCGCCGGCATAGAATCCCCCTTTGTGCAAGACAACCATAGCATGTCTGCTAAGGGTGTTTTACGTGGGCTTCACTTTCAAAAAGAGCACACCCAAGGGAAACTGGTGCGCGTGGTACGTGGCTGTGTGTTTGATGTGGGGGTGGATGTGCGAAAAAACAGTCCCACCTTTGGACGTTTTGTGGGCGTGGAATTGAATGAGGAAAATAAAAAGCAGTTTTATGTGCCACCTGGTTTTGCTCACGCGTTTTTGGTAACGAGCGATGAGGCCGAGTTTGTGTATAAATGCACGGATATTTATCATCCGGCGTCGGATGGCGGCATACGTTATGATGATAAAGATCTTGGTATTCCATGGCCAGCGCTGGATGTCCCCTATCAATTGAGTGAAAAAGACCTTGCCTTGCCCGGCTTGCAAGAACAAGATTTTTCCTGTTTTGAAAAATGGATATAGAAATGAGACCTTTGGCACAAAACAAATTTTGCCTGTAACATTTTGCCTGTAACATAGAAAAATAAATATAATACTTGTCAAAACAAAAAAAATGTGATATCATATCTAAGCGTTCTGTTCTGTTGGCACCACCAACAGGGTTCAGGCAATGCAGGAAACGGGCAGTCCTCTGCTATATGATGGCAAGAATGTCTAAAAAAAATGGAGGAAGTATATTATAATGGACGCATTAAAGTTGATAAGCGATGCTTCGCTTAAAAAAGAACTGCCCAGTTTTGAAATTGGTGACACCGTGCGTGTGGCCGTGCGAATCAAAGAGGGAGAGAGAGAGCGTATTCAAAATTTTGAAGGTACGGTGATTGCGAAACGTCATGGCGACATACAAGCCACGTTTACCGTGCGTCGTTCATCTTACGGTGTTGGTGTGGAACGTGTGTTCCCCATGCACTCACCTTTTGTGGAAAAAGTAGAAGTGGTGCGTAAAGGTAAAGTTCGCCGTGCTAAGCTATACTACCTACGTTCGCGCACAGGCAAATCGGCCAAAGTAAAACAGAAACTGTAAGAAATGTGCTGGGACGCCATTTGTCCCGTTTTGGAAAAAGGGGCAATTGGCTTGCCTCTTTTTCTTTTTTTTAATATGCAGAAAGGTGTGTTCCCATGGACAAAAGACGCCGCGAAAAAAACACGGTTTTGTTAGATTGGTTCGAGGCCATTTTGATGGCGGTTGTACTGATGTTTTTGGTGTTGGTGTTTGCTGTGCGTATGGTAAACGTAAACGGTGTTTCCATGGAACCCACTTTGTACGAAGGAGACCAGCTGATTGTGTTAAGTGCGGCTTACAAGCCGCAACACGGCGATATTGTGGTGGTGAGTGGAGAAAACACGGTGGGCACCCCTATTGTTAAACGAGTGATTGGACTTGGGGGTGACGAGGTGGACATTGATTTTGAAACAGGCGAAGTGAGTGTGAACGGGGAAGTATTGCAGGAAGATTATGTTTCGGCACCCACCACTTTGGCCTATGATGTGCAGTTTCCTGTAACCGTGCCAAATGGATATCTTTTTTTGCTGGGAGATAACCGCCCGCAATCGAAAGATAGCCGAGATTCCGAAATCGGCTTTGTAGACGAGCGAGACCTTTTGGGTGAAGTGGTTTGGCAGCTTTTCCCCATCGAGCACTTTGGGGGTGTATAATGGCACAAGATTATGTTAACCGCCACAATATACATTGGTTTCCCGGACATATGACACGCACCTTGCGCATGATGGAAAAACGCTTGCCTTTGGTGGATGCTGTGGTACAACTTTTGGATGCACGCATTCCTCACAGCAGTTTAAATCCGGATTTACAGGCCGTGTATGGCACGAAGCCACGGTTATATATATTGAATAAAGCGGATTTGGCAGACGAGGCGGTAACGATGCAGTGGCTGCGGCATTTTAAAGAACAGGGCTATGGTGCCTTGGCCGCAGATAGCCGCCGCAAAGGGGCCGCGCAGCAAGCAAAAAAAAATGTGGACGCCGCCTTGCAAGAACTTTTGCAACGCAGAGCCGACAAAGGGATGCAAGGGGCCAAAATACGCCTGATGATCACGGGCATACCCAATGTGGGAAAATCCACATTTATCAATAGCTGGGTGGGCTCTGCTAAAACAAAAGCGGCCGATAAACCCGGGGTTACACGGGGTGAACAGTGGATTACCACCGGAAATTATGAACTACTGGATGTGCCGGGTGTTTTGCAAAAAAAACAAGAAAGCCAAGAGCTTGCGGCCAATTTGGCTTGGATTGGTGCCATTCCGGATCATCTTTTAAACAGCGAAGAAATTGCGGCCGGGCTGTTGCAACAGTTGGCTCCGTTGTTTCCGGAAAAACTGTCCGAACGCTTTAAGCTGGACGCTACTCAGCTTCCCGAAGATGGTTTTGCGCTTTTGATGCAAGTGGGCAGAAAACGTGGCATGTTAATCAGCGGTGGCGAGGTAAACACGGAACGCGCGGCCGCCGCTGTGCTGGACGAGTTTCGCGCCGGCAAATTGGGCCGCTTTTCTTTGGAGGTGCCGCGGTGAAACAAAGCAAAGACGTAGCGCAGGCTCTTTTTGCCTACGATGCCTTACAAGGGGCACAAGATGGCCTTCTTTGCGGGGTAGACGAAGCCGGACGAGGCCCTCTTTGTGGGCCTGTTACAGTGGCAGCGGTCATATTAGATGCAAGTGTATCTTTAGATGGGCTTAATGACTCTAAAAAGATAAACGAAAAAACAAGAGAGAGTTTATATACACGGATAGTGGAAAGTGCAAAAGCGTATGCTGTGGTGCATGTGCCGCCGGATGTGATAGACGAAATCAATATCCTGCAAGCCACCATGTTGGGGATGCAGCAGGCGGTAGCGGCCTTAGACATTACTCCCAATACAGTGCTTGTAGACGGAAATAGGGCGCCTGCATTTTCGATGCCGTGTCAATGTGTGATAAAAGGGGATGCCCATTCGGCCTGTATTGCGGCGGCTTCTGTGTTGGCAAAGGTGTCAAGGGATCGTTTGATGCGTCAATTGGCACAGGAATATCCGCAGTATAAATTGGAACAACACAAGGGGTATCCCACAAAATTGCATTACGAACTTTTGCAAGAGCACGGCGTGGCCCCCATATACCGAAAATCGTTCCTAAAAAAAAGAGGCCTATAATGAATCGGGGGCAATGGGGGGAAGCGCTTGCCTTGCAATTTTACCAAGAGAAGGGCTATCGCTTGTTGCAGGCAAACTATCATGCACGTGTGGGTGAAATCGATTTGATTTTGCAATATGATAAGGGGTTTGTGTTCGTAGAGGTGAAAACACGTTCCATGTCTGCCACGGTACGCCCGGCAGCCCATGTGGACGCGCGTAAACAAAAGAAAATTCGTGAGACAGCACTTATGTTTTTACAAGAGCATCAATTGGGGGATGTGTCTATGCGTTTTGATGTGGTGGAAGTGTGGGTAGACAATGCAGGGAAAAGCCGCTTAAACTGCATTGAAAATGCGTTTTAGCGGTTCAAACGAGGGATATATTCACAACCGGGAGGGAAGTATGAAATACACCAGCACACGTAATCGCGCTTGCCAAGTGGGTGGAGCCGAGGCGATTTTGACGGGCATTTCCGCAGATGGTGGGCTTTTTGTGCCCACACAATTTCCAAAATTAGATGTATCTTCTTTGCAAAATAAAAGCTATGAAGAAATAGCCTTTGAAATATTGCAAGGTTTTTTGCCGGAATATGCACCGGATTTTTTAAGAAAAGCACTTAAGAGCAGTTATGGAGAGCGCTTTGATGGCAAGGCCGGAGAAATGCAAAGACTGGGTGATGATTTATTTGTGTTGGAACTATGGCACGGGCCCACCGCCGCATTTAAAGATTATGCATTGCAACTGATGCCGAAACTGCTGGTGCAAGCGCGCAAGATGCAAAACGAAGAGGGGACCACCCTGATTTTGGTGGCCACATCCGGAGACACAGGCAAAGCTGCCTTAGAAGGTTTTAAAGATTTGCCGGGCACGGCTATAGCTGTGTTTTACCCCAATGAGGGTGTCAGCGAGATACAACGTCTACAAATGGTGACCCAAGAGGGCGAAAATGTGGCGGTGTTTGCCTTGCAAGGCAATTTCGATGATGCACAACGCGAGGTGAAAAAGGCTTTTGGAGATGCAAGCTTGGCAAAAACCTTGCAAGAGCATAAAGTGAAGTTTTCAAGTGCAAACTCGATTAATTGGGGACGTTTGCTGCCGCAAATTGTCTATTATGTAACCAGTTATCTTAAAGTGTGTGAAAGTGGCGCTTTAAACTTAGGAGAAACTTTAGATTATTGTGTTCCCACGGGAAATTTTGGAGATATTTTAGCAGGATGGTATGCAAAGAAAATGGGCTTGCCGGTGGGGAAACTGGTTTGTGCTTCCAATGAAAATAAGGTATTAACAGATTTTCTTAAAACCGGCCATTATGATGCCAAACGTCCGTTTTATAAAACCAGCTCTCCTTCTATGGATATATTGGTGTCTTCTAATTTAGAGCGTCTTTTGTACCATGTGTGCGAAAGCGATGAAACTGTGCGTGGCTGGATGCAAGCTTTGGCAGAAGAGGGATGCTACACGGTAGACGCCGATACTTTACAAGAAATTTCACAGGTGTTTTCGGCAGGCTATGCAAGTGAAGACGAGGTGTCGGCCGAAATATTGCGCATGTACAAAGAACACGCCTATCTTTGCGACCCACACACAGCCGTAGCCTTTTGTGTGCAAAAAAATATCCAAGCACAGGATGGACGCCCATGTGTGGTGCTTTCCACGGCAAGCCCCTATAAATTTTGTGAAAAAGTGCTTACCTCGCTTGGCGAAAAAGCGCCCGAAACCTCGCAAGAGGCCATTGCCCTTTTGGAAAAGGTAAGTGGCAGTAAGGCGCCAAGCTCTTTGGTGGGGCTAGACAAAAAGCCACAACGCTTTCAAGAAACCTGTGGTATGGATGGTGTGGTGAAAGCCACGCTAGGCCTGCTAACGGAGCAATAAAATGGCATTGTTTTGCATCGCTGACCCCCACTTATCGCTTGGGTGCGACAAACCAATGGATATTTTTAAAGGTTGGGAAAATTATTTGCCGAAACTGGAAACCAATTGGCGTGCACAAGTGGGAAAACAAGACTGTGTTGTTTTGGCCGGAGATATCAGCTGGGCTATGAGATTAGAAGATTGCTTGGAAGATTTTCGGTTTTTGCATGATTTGCCCGGGCGAAAAATTTTGTTAAAAGGCAATCATGACTTATGGTGGGAAACACGGAGCAAGATGGAGGCGTTTTTAGAAAAACACCGGCTAAATAGTCTTAGTTTTTTACACAACAATTGTTTTTTCGAAGCGGGTATTGCCCTGTGTGGCAGCCGTGGATGGATGTGTGAAAAAGAGCAAGGGCATGATGCGAAAATGATACAAAGAGAAGCCCTTCGCTTAGAGGCCTCCCTGTCTGCGGCTGATGCGCAGGGCGGCAATGCAGAAAAAGTGGTTTTTTTGCATTATCCTCCGTTTTACAATGGCCAAGCTTCACAGGCTTTGGTGGAGGTGATGCAATTGCATGGGGTGCGGCGCTGCTTTTACGGGCATTTGCATGCGGCAACCATACAACGGGCTACCCAAGGCATTATTGATGGCATTGAATATCGGTTAATCAGTGCAGACAGCTTGCAATTTCGTCTTTTGGCCGTTGAAAACCATTGCTTTGGCTAAAGGATAAATCTATGTCGAAAATCATGGAAAATTTTACGTCAAAAATAGTGGTAATACGAAAACATGTGTGCTATAATAAATTTACTATGCAATGATGGAGGCAAGGGATGAAACTGAACAAACATGAGAAAATTGAAAACTCGAACTATGAAATGTTTTTGCTTGTGGAGCCGGATGAGTTTAAAGATGCGGTGAGCAAGGCCTATCGCAAAGAGGTAAAAAAATACAATGTCCCGGGTTTCCGCAAGGGTCGTGCCCCGCGAAATCTTATAGAGAAAATGTATGGGCATGATATATTTTACTACGATGCTCTTAATGAAGTGTTTCCCGTGATATATGAAGAGGCCGTGGCACAAGTGGGCATAGAGCCCGTGGATTCGCCGCAGGTATCGCCGGAAAGCATGTCCTTGGAAGAGGGCGCTGTGTTAAAAGTTACGGTAACTATCAAGCCGGAGCTTAACATTAAAGATTATGAGGGCCTGCAGTTGGAGCGTAGCTTCCCAAAAGTGGAAGACGACATGATAGAGTCGGAAATTGCTCGCATGCAAGAACGTAATTCGCGTCTCATTGCCCGAGAGGGGAAAGCACAAAACGGGGATATTGTAACATTAGATTACGAGGGTTCCGTTGATGGTGTGCCTTTTGACGGCGGCAAAGCAGAGGGGCATAAACTAACCTTGGGATCGGAGCAATTTATCAAGGGTTTTGAAGAAAAGCTGATTGGTCATGAAGTGGGCGAATCTTTTGATATCGATGTCACTTTTCCTGAGGAATATCACGCCGAAAATTTGGCGGGTAAACCGGCTGTGTTCCATGTGACGATACACGAAATTCAATTTAAAGAGTTGCCTGAATTGGATGACGAATTTGCTAAAGATGTAAGCGATTTCGAAACTTTGGCAGAGCTTAAAGATGATATTACTAAAAAACTTCAAGAGCAACTGGATGCTCAGGCCGAGCAAGAAATGGAAAGTATGCTGGCCGAATTATTGGTGGAAAAACTTGAGGGCGACGTGCCCGAAGTAATGATAGAAAATCGTGTGGACGAAATGGTGCAAGATTTTGCCATGCGTTTGCAACAACAAGGCCTAGACATTAAGAATTATTTGCAGTTTACGGGTGGTGATATGGAGGCCTTCCGTGATGGTTTCCGTAAGCAGGCACAAATCACTGTGAAAATGCGCTTGGCATTGGAAGCGGTGGCACGCATACATGCCTTGCAGGTGGAAGAGGCGGAACTGAGCGAAGAGTTCAAAAAAATAGCCGAAAAATATCAAATGGACGAAGAAACCGTGCGTAAACTTATGCCGGAAGATGACATCAAGAAAGATTTGGTAATTACCAAAGCTTTAAGCTATGTGAAAAGCAAAGCCGAAATTGCCGAGAAAAAAGTAGAAAAAGCTGTAGAAAAAGCAAGTAAAAAAGCCGAAAAGGCTGTAGAAAAGGCCGAGAAGGCTGCCGGAAAAACTGCCGAAAAAGCCGAAAAAGCCGAAAAAGCTGCAAAAAAGGCTGAAAAAGCGGTAGATAAAGCCGTGGAAAAGGTTGAAAAGAAAACCACCAGAAAAAAAGCAAGCCCCAAAAAGGAAGAAGATAAATCACAAGCATAACTTGCCTTTTTAACAAAATAAACACGTTTGACCGATACAATTTATTTGTATCGGTCAAACGTATAAGAAACAAACAGGAGGCAATAAAGCATATATGTATATGAGCAATTTAGTGCCCTATGTGGTGGAGCAAACCGCAAGAGGAGAACGTAGTTACGATATTTTTTCGCGCTTATTGAATGATCGTATCATTATGTTAAGCGACCAAGTGAACGACACAAGCGCCAGTTTGATAGTGGCGCAGCTTCTTTACTTAGAAGGGCAAGACCCGGAAAAAGACATCAGTTTGTACATCAATAGCCCGGGGGGGTCCATCACATCGGGTATGGCTATTTATGATACCATGCAGTATATCAAATGTGATGTGTCCACCATCTGTGTTGGGATGGCGGCCTCTATGGGCGCATTTCTGCTGGGAGCCGGTGCTAAAGGAAAACGGATGGCTTTGCCCAATAGTGAAATCATGATACATCAGCCGTCCGGTGGGGCGCAAGGTACAACCAGCGATGTAAAAATCGCCATTGACCGCATGGTGCGTATGCGCAGCAATCTCAACCAAATTCTGTCAAAAGCAACCGGTCAAACATTAAAAACCATTGAAAAAGATACCGAAAGAGATTATTTTATGACGGCAGAAGAAGCGGTGCAATATGGAATTATTGACAAGGTGATTGAAAATCGTTAGTCTCAAGGCGAATAATCCGAAGAATAAAGGAGCAATATGGCAACAAATAGCAAAGGTTCCTCAGGGAAAGACAAAACCTTGATTTGTAGTTTCTGCGGAAAAAATCAAGATGATGTGGAACGCATGATTATTGGTCCCGGTGTTAATATTTGCAATGAATGCATAGAGCTTTGTGCGTCTTTGCTGGGTAACGAAGACGATCTTCCGCATGAGAGCCACTCTTCGCCCGGGAAAAAGAACACCCGTGTGAGACACGAGCAACATCATGATCATGATGTTAAAATATTAACGCCTCAGGAGATTAAAACTGGGCTGGATCAATATGTTATTGGCCAGGATATGGCCAAAACTGTGTTGTCGGTGGCGGTTTATAATCATTACAAGCGAATACAAGCCTCGGTTGTGGAAGAGGTAGAACTGCAAAAAAGCAATGTGTTGTTGCTAGGGCCTTCCGGTGTGGGCAAAACATTGCTTGCACAAACTTTGGCGCATATGTTGGGCGTTCCTTTTGCCATTGCCGATGCCACCACCCTAACCGAGGCCGGTTATGTGGGCGAAGATGTGGAGAACATACTGTTAAAGCTAATACAGGCGGCAGATTTTGATGTGGAGCGTGCCGAGCGAGGCATTATCTATATCGACGAAATTGACAAAATCACAAGAAAAAGTGAAAATCCATCCATAACACGTGATGTGGGTGGCGAGGGCGTGCAACAGGCCTTGTTAAAAATTATTGAAGGTACCGTCAGCAATGTGCCACCGCAGGGTGGGCGTAAGCATCCGCAACAAGAATTTATTCAAATCAATACCAAAAATATTTTGTTTATTTGTGGTGGTGCCTTTGATGGTCTTGAGAAGTTGATTGAAAAACGAACCGATACCTCGTCTCTAGGCTTTGGGGCCACACTAAAAGTGGACGCCAGCGATGTGAAACAACACCTATTTGAAAAGGTGGAGCCACATGACATTGTTAAATTTGGATTAATACCCGAGCTTGTTGGCCGTATACCCGTATTGACGGTTTTGGATGCCATGGATGAGGCTGCTTTAGTTCGAGTGCTTAAAGAGCCCCGCAACAGTTTGATAAAACAATATAAAATGTTATTTCAGCTGGACAATGTGGATTTGGAATTCACAGATGGTGCCCTGCATGCTGTGGCTAAAAAAGCGATAGAACTTAAAAGCGGCGCACGTGGGTTGCGCAGTATTATGGAAAAGATCTTGATGGGTGTTATGTTTGAAATCCCAAGTGATCCCACTATCATCAAGGTTACCATCAACGAGCGTGTGGTGGATAAAGGCGCTAAGCCAAAGTTGGAATTTGGTGCCAAACGAAAACGATACAAAAATAGCACAAACCCGACTGCTTTAAGTGGATAGAAAAGGCGTTTTGCCTTTATAATACGGGTTACAAGAAAATAAATAGTGCCCGCTGAATAAATCAATGCGCGGCTCATTCAGCCCCACTGCATAGGTAGTGGCGATAAAAGTGCTTAAATCAGTATTTTTATGGGTATATTTTGATGCCATCCTCTGTATTTTCGCCCTGTGCACAAAAAGGCGAAAACAAAAGTGCAAGTTTTTTTGTGCGAAAACGGAAAAAATTTGCACTTTTCCAAAGCAAAAATAATACTTTTATATTCGTATATGTTGTTTTTGTTTTGTTTAGTGGACATTAAGTAGGCTTTATTTTCTTGCATTTCTCTTGTTGTCTTTTAGATAAGGGGCACCCAAGTGGGCGCTTCTTATTTTTTTAATGTTTTGCAGAAAGAAATAAATTAATTTTATGGTTCTTTTCCTTGATTTTTTCACAATTAAATCGTATAATAAGAACAAGGTTAGCACTGTGTTGCTACGAGTGCTAATTTAATATTTTTCATTATTTTTACTGCAATATGCATTTGTATGTTATTTATTTTCTTACAAATGGTACGAGATATAAATTACGGTTTATTAAAGGAGAACCCCATGGCGGAAAAAATAAAAATCAAATTAAAATCCGGCACAGATTTTGTGCGGCTTCCCACCATTGCTTTGCGTGGGCTGGTGGTGTTTCCAAGCAATGTGATTCACTTTGAAGTGGGACGCAGCAAAAGCATTGCTGCCATAGATGCTGCCATTGAAAGTGGCAACAGCATATTTTTGGTAACTCAAAAGAATATGGAAGAAGACGAACCGGGCATGCAAGATTTATATAGCTACGGTGTAGTGGCCGAAATAAAGCAAGTGTTGCGTGTTTCAGACGAGCTTGTAAAAGTGATTGTTGAGGGACGATATCGGGCAAAATTGTTTTCTTTAGAAACAGGAGGGCCCTATCTGCTAGCCAGTACAAAATCGGCACCGGTACGCCCCGTGCGCAAGGATGATGCAGCCCGTGCCGAGGCCTTGGTGCGTAGTATCAAATCGTCCTTTGAACGGTTCTTTAGCCTGAACCCGCGCATACCCAAGGACATTGTTTACAACATTGCCACAGGGGATTCTGCCCTGTTTTTATCAGAATATATTCCGGCAAATCTTTTGTTTAAATACATCGATAAACAAGATGTGTTAAATACATCTTCGTTGATAGTGCGTTTAGAAAAAATTCTGGATTTATTGTTGCGCGAAAACGAAATATTAATGATAGAACATGATATCAATGAAAAAGTGTCGGAACAAATGGACAAAAATCAGCGCGACTATTATCTGCGCGAACAAATGCGTGCCATTGCCGGGGAGCTGGACGAAAGCGAAGATGCGCGCGGCGAGTCGGAAAAATATAGAGAGCGCATTGTAGAGCTTAATTTACCGGAGGAGGCACAGGAAAAACTTCTAAAGGAAACCGAACGTCTTTCTAGGATGCAGGGCAGCAGCCAGGAGGCCAGTGTGATTCGTACCTATTTGGACACTTGCCTTGAGTTGCCTTGGAACACCTCTACCGTAGATAATTTGGATATTAATAACGCCCAGGCCCAGCTAGACCAAGACCATTACGGCCTAAAAAAAGTAAAAGAGCGTATTTTAGAGCTTTTGTCTGTGCGTAAATTGACACCGGAAGTAAAAAGCCAAATCATTTGTCTTGTAGGCCCTCCCGGTGTTGGTAAAACTTCCATAGCAAATTCCATTGCCATGGCACTGGGGCGTAAATATGCGCGTATGAGCCTTGGTGGTGTGCGTGATGAGGCCGAAATCCGTGGACATCGCAGGACGTATATTGGCGCTATGCCGGGTAAGCTAATCAGTGCAGTGAATACATCCAAAAGCCGAAATCCTTTGTTGCTTTTAGATGAAATTGATAAAATGGCGGCCGATTTCCGGGGCGATCCTGCGGCGGCACTTTTAGAAGCATTGGACCCCGAACAAAACAAGGCTTTTAAAGATCATTATTTGGATATTCCTTTTGATTTAAGCGATGTGCTTTTTCTGACAACCGCCAACGATACAGCCACCATTCCACGTGCTTTGTTGGACAGGATGGATGTTATAGAATTGGGTAGTTACACTCGCTTGGAAAAATTTAACATTGGCAAAAAGTATCTTTGGCCAAAACAACTGGTGAAAAACGGACTAAAAGGTAAGGTGAAAATCACCGATTCTGCCCTGTATGGCATTATAGATTACTACACACAGGAAGCCGGTGTGCGCACTTTAGAGCGTGTTATCACAGAGGTATTGCGTAAGTGCGCCAAGGTGATCGCTTCGGAAGAAAAGGAAAAAATGTCAATTGGTGTGCAAAGTTTAGAAAAACTGTTGGGTCCAAAACGAAGAAAACCATCTTACTTTAGCAAAGAAAACGAAATTGGCATTGCAAACGGCCTGGCCTGGACCAGTGTGGGCGGGGAAATTTTGCCCATAGAAGTGCAAATAGTGGAAAAAGGAACCGGAAAACTGGAGTTGACGGGTTCTTTGGGTGATGTAATGAAGGAAAGCGCTCGTTTGGCCATCAGCTATGCCAAAGCCAATGCCAAGGAGCTTGGCTATAAGGCTGATGAGTTTAAAGATGCAGACATCCACATCCATGCGCCGGAAGGTGCTATTCCAAAAGATGGGCCCTCTGCAGGCATCACCTTAAGTGCGGCATTAATATCGGCCCTGACAAAACGGGCCGTGCGTTCCGACATCGCCATGACAGGCGAAATTACTCTTCATGGCAATGTTTTGCCCATAGGTGGCTTAAAAGAAAAAAGCATGGCGGCTTATCGTGAGGGGATTAAAACCGTGTTGATCCCCAAAGACAATCTTGCCGACCTATACGATGTGGATGACGAAGTAAAGGAACATGTGCAATTTGTGGCAGTAAGCACATTGACAGAGGTGTTAGGGCGGGCACTAAAGGTGGGGATACCACAGAAAGCAAATCGGTCAACACCAAAACAAGATAAAACCGTGGAAAAAGAACAAATGCCGCTTTCACAAGATGTATCTACTGCGGTAAGCACGGAGATTTCACAGTGAGCGGGCTACAAGTACAAAAGGCAGCTTTTCATGCTGCTTATGGAACCGGTGCCCAACTTCCTATTGCCGAACGGCCGGAAATTGTTTTTTCCGGCCGTTCCAACGTGGGGAAATCTTCTTTAATAAATAAATTATGCCATAGAAAAAATCTAGCAAGAATTAGCGCTACACCGGGGAAAACAGCCACCATTAATTTTTATGATTTAGGTGGTACTTATTTTGTTGATTTGCCCGGCTATGGCTATGCCAAAACGTCTCATGCAGAGCGCCGCCGATGGGATGAATTAATCAACAGCTATTTTTCAATGGAACGCACTCTTTGTGTGTTGGTGCAATTGCTGGATTTTCGGCATGATCCCTCCAAAGATGACATACGCATGTTGGAGTATTTAAACTATCACCATATCCCATTTGTTGTGGCGCTTACAAAAGCGGATAAAATAAAACCCTCAAAAAAGCAGGAATATTTCGAGCGCTTTTGGGAAAGTTTGCAAGAGTATTCGCCCGGAAAAATTTTCTTGACAAGTGCTGAAAAAAACCAAGGGATAAACGAGCTTCGTTGCCATTTGGAAGAACAGCTAACCGGGCCGGATGAGGAAGGTGGGGAATAGTATGGGCTATCATGATTTTGCCTTTTATTATGATGAGCTCAACGGAGAAGCCGATTATCATAGCTTGGTAAAGCAATTGCAAAAACGTCTGTGCCAGCATGGCGTTTATGGTGGCCTAGTGGTGGATTTAGGTTGTGGTACCGGGGAAATCACTTTACAATTGGCGGCTTTGGGATACGACCTTATTTCTGTGGATATTTCCGGAGAAATGTTAACGGTTTTACGTGAAAAAATAGAAGAAAACAACTTGTCAAGCATTTTGCTTTTACAACAAGATTTAAAAGAACTTGATTTATTTGGCACGGTTCGTGCAGCTGTGTGCACATATGATACCCTTAACCATATTGAACCACAAAGTATTGATCGTGTGATAGAGAGGGTATCTTTGTTTTTAGAGCCGGGTGGAGTCTTTTTGTTTGATGCCAACACACCCTATAAACATAAGCATGTTTTAAAAAATAATACCTTTGAAATTGAAACACCCAATGGGCTTTGTTGTATTTGGCAGAACACCTTGTTAGAGAAAGAAAAATGCACAGAAATAGAATTAGAAATTATTAAAAATAATTATATGGTGGCGCACGAACATTTTTTTGAATATATATATACTTTAAGCGATTTTGAAAAGATTTTAAATAAAAATGGGTTGATTTGCTTAGATGTGGTAGACGGAGAAAATTTTGGTGCACTTAGAGAAGACAGTCAACGTTATTTTTTCACCTGTGTAAAAACAAGCGAAAATAGATAAAAAGGATAGTTAATTATATGATAAATATGGTTCGTGCCATGAATACAGGCGGAAAAATTGTGGTAAATGCCTTGGATGCAAAACAAATGTTGCATAAAATGGAGGAAATCCACAGACCAGGTGCTGTAGCTTCCGCGGCCCTTGGCAGGGCGCTGTGTGCCGCCTCGCTCATGGGAAGCCAGCTGAAAGAAGATAAGCATAGCTTGACCTTGCGTCTTAATGGCGGTGGCCCTATAGGCACCATTTTAGCCGTAAGCGATGGGTTTGGAAATGTTCGTGGATATGCTCAAAATAAATATGTAGATTTGCCTTTGCGTGCAGATGGTAAACTGGATGTAGGCAGTGCTGTGGGGCAAGACGGCGTTGTTTCTATCGTGCGCGACAACAAAAGTGGGCAGCCTTACATAGGGCAAACGGAGTTGGTTTCGGGTGAAATTGCGCAAGATATCACAGCCTATTATGCGAAAAGTGAACAAACGCCCTGCATGTGTGCGCTGGGGGTTTTGGTAAATAAAGACTTAAGCATTGCCGCCGGTGGAGGCATTTTGCTTACCTTGTTGCCACAGGCCGAGGAAGAAGAAATTTTGGCTGTGGAGCACAATTTGCAAAAGTTGAGATCCGTTAGCGAAATGTTGCAAGAGGGTGCAACACCACAAGATTTGATAGCAGCCTGTTTAGAGGGCTTTCCCATACAAATATTAGAGGAAAAAGAAGTGAATTATCACTGCTATTGTAGTGAAGAGCGCACCAAAAAGATTTTGCTTGCGCTGGGGCGCAAGGAACTGGAGGCTATGAAAAAGGAAGGGGAAACGGCAAAAGTAGAGTGTCATTTTTGCAATTGTAAATATGAAATGAACATAGCCGAGTTGCTTTAAAAAATACAATTAGAAATTCTGAAAAATAATACATTCATATATTGACAAATATGTAAAAAAAAGGTAAAATTACTATCGCACTGATTTTTCAAGTGCGTTTTGCGGCTTTAGCTCATCTGGTAGAGCGCCACCTTGCCAAGGTGGAGGTAGC
>CAYJIR010000025.1:0-30534 GCA_964370295.1 uncultured Oscillospiraceae bacterium | reverse complement strand
ATGCACTCCACTGTGTTTTCGCCCCTTCAATGAAAAGGCGGAAACGAAAGTGCACAGTTTTTGTGCGAAAAAGAGGGAAAGTGAGCATTCAACACACCCAATTCAACCAGTAAGAACACACTTACAACAAAGAATAAAGGGGTTCTTTTATGAAAAATAAAACAGAGTTTAAAGGCTACGAATTAAACGAAAAGCCGGCACTCAAACACCTTTTCCCTTTGGGTATGCAGCAGGTGTTGCTTTTCATTGCGGGTTCTTTGGCCGTGCCTCTCATCATTGCGGATGGTGCCGGCATGAATGGGGAAGAAACTGCTTTGATGGTGCAGTGCATGATCTTGGTGGCCGGCATTGGCACCATGCTCCAAGCTTTTGGGCTTGGCCCCATCGGCAACAAATTGCCCACGGTTTTGGGCCCTACTTTTACTTTTTTGGCTCCGGCCATCGCCATCAGTGTCACCTATGGATATGATGTATTCATCGGTGCAAGCCTCATAGGCGGTCTTGTGATGGCCATCGTGGGTGGATTTTTAATCAACCACATCCGCAAGTTGTTTCCACCGCTCGTTTTAGGCTGTGTCATCATGGTCATCGGTATTGCCCTGTTCGGCGTGGGCATCGATTACATCGCCGGTGGCTTTGGCGCCGCCAATTACGGTTCTTGGCAAAACTATCTCGTGGGCGGCGTCACCGTGGCCTTTGTCATCATTTTTAACATTTTTGCCAAAGGTTTTCTAAAAGGCGCTTCGGTGCTGGCCGCTATGGTGATTGGCACTGTATTGGCCCTCGTTTTGGGCATGGTGGATTTTTCGCCACTGGCCACGCAAAGCTGGTTTGCCTTGCCGCAGCCCTTGGCATTTGGCATACGCTTTGAATTGGTCCCCATTCTCATTTGCATCATCATCTATCTAGTAAACACCGTGGAATTCATCGGCGATACCTCCAACGCCGCCTTGGCCGCGGCAGACCGCCTTGTCACGCCCAAAGAACTTTCCAAAGGCATTGTGTGCGACGGCCTTGCCAGTTCCCTTGGTGCAGTTTTTAATGTTTCCCCCACCGTCACCTACAGTGCCAACATCGGCCTGCTGAAACTAACCGGCGTAAAAAGCCGCTATGTAGTTGGTTTTGGTGGTCTCATCATCACTCTGCTTGGATTTATGCCCAAAGTGGCACAGCTTCTCGCCTTAACACCTGTTCCCGTCATCGGTGGTGCTTCGCTGGTTACCTTTGGCATCATTGCCACCTCCGGCATGGAATTGTTGATGCGATCAAAACCGACCAGCCGGGATATGCTTATTGCAGCCGTGGCGCTGTCTATTGGGCTTGGGTTCTACTTCACACCGGCGGCTTTGGCCGATTATCCCTACTATGTATCGGCTTTGCTCAACGGCA
The DNA here is from genome assembly GCA_964370295.1 of uncultured Oscillospiraceae bacterium. Taxonomy (GTDB): domain Bacteria; phylum Bacillota; class Clostridia; order Oscillospirales; family Ruminococcaceae; genus JAAYCI01. Next base: position 29,145 of record CAYJIR010000025.1, on the reverse strand, counting down.
TTCCGGGAACTGCCATTGCGGCCACCATTTTGAATTTACTACTACCAAAATCCAAGGAAGCCCTGCAAGAAGAACCGCTCTCGCAAGAGGCAGACGGCGATGCAATGCCAAGCGAAGATATGCCCGTAACTGTGGCATCGGCGGACCCCCCTCAAGAATAGCGGCAAAATATACTGTATAATACGCCTCTATCCTTCTACAGCAGGAAAAATTTCCAAAGAAATTGAAAGTACATTGTAAAATCTAAAATAAAAAACCGGGTGCGCTCCTTTATGTTACAACCTAGAGGGAACGCACCTGTTCTTATAAGAAGGAGACAGTATGTTAAACGGATGCATCAAAGGGCAACTTTGCCATGCGGCAAAGCCCGATACACTCACCATTCAAAAGAATGCGGTTTTGCTTGTTAAAAACGGCATCTTGCAAGAGATTTTGCCCAAGATTCCCGAAGGATATGCAGAAAAAGTATATGATTATGGCGAGGCGCTGATCCTGCCCGGTTTTCTGGATATGCATCTGCACGCGCCGCAATATCCCATGCGCGGCATTGGCTTAGAGCTTGAACTGTTAGACTGGCTAAACCACTACACCTTCCCCACCGAAAATGCCTTCCGGGATGCAGAATATGCACGCAAGGTGTATCAGGCACTGGCCAAGGAACTTGTGCAAATGGGCACAACACGCGTTTGCATGTATTCTTCTTTGCATTATGAAGGCACCCTTGTTTTGATGGAAGAGCTTGAAAAAGCCGGGATATGCGGCTATGTGGGCAAGGTGAATATGGATAGAAACACCCCAAAAACCCTCTGCGAAGAGACCAAGACCTCCATTGACGAAACCGTTCGCTGGCTGGACTACTGCGAAACCCATTTTAAAAAGGTAAAACCCATTCTCACGCCGCGCTTTATCCCAAGCTGTACGCCAGAACTCCTTACGGCTCTGGGGAAACTTGGCAAAGAGCGAAATCTGTCTTTGCAGTCACACCTCAGCGAAAACCGTGGGGAAATCGCCTGGGTAAAGGAGCTGGAGCCAGATTGCGAAAGCTACGGAAAAGCCTATGATAAATATGGTATAATGAATGAAAAAGCACTGATGGCCCACTGTGTTTATTCAGACAAAGCAGAGCGTACCCTCATGAGAGAACGTGGCACACGCGTGGTGCACTGCCCCGAATCAAATACAAACCTCAGCAGCGGTATTGCGCCCGTGCGCACCATGTTAAACGAGGGTGTGAAAGTATGCCTTGGTTCCGACATCGCCGGTGGCAGTGATTTATCTATGCTGGGCATTATGGGGGCGGCGATATCGGCTTCAAAACTATACAGAGCCTTGGTAAATGAAAACGATATAGCACTCAGCCCGGCAGAGGCTTTGCACCTTGCCACAAATGCCGACTTCTTTGGCGAAAAGACTTGTTTTGAAACAGGAAATCCCTTGCACTGTGTAGCTGTTTGTGATGAAGACTTGCCTCTTTTGCGCCCGCTGCGTATCGAGGAACGCCTAGAGCGCATGATGCATCTGCCCTCTGCACGCAAAGTGCAAGCGGTGTATGCGGCAGGCGAAAAGATTCTATAAGCAACGCCGCTATTCCCCTGCCTCGGCGTTCATTTCCAAAAGGAGCCTATGTATGAAAAAAAGACGTCTTTTGATTCAAAACGCAGACTTTATCATCACCATGAACCCCCAAAGGCAGGTGCTGGCTCATGCCGATATGCTCATTGAAAAAAATCGAATTTTACAGGTGGCCTGTGGCATTCCCATAAACCAAGAGCAAGACGAACCGGTGGACGCACGTGGCTGTATTGTGATTCCCGGCCTTATTAATGCGCACCAACACTGCGCACACACCATCACGCGCAATTTGCCCAATGCGTTTGAGGGCAATTTAATGGAAACGCTTCGCCTGTTTTACAGGCGACTTTCCTTTTTTGACGAACAATCCACCTATGCCGCCGCCTTGGGTGCTCTGGCGGATTTACTGCGCACAGGGTGCACCACAAGCTGCGATATGCACTATGTTTTCCCAAAAGGATACCCCCATATGCTGGATATGGAACTGCTTGCCGCAAGCCAACTTGGCATCCGTTTTCACGCCATGCGCGGCAGTTTATCTGCCGGCGCCACCGAAGGCTGTTTGCACGTGCCCGAGGCCTTGGTGGAAACAACAGACAGCATCTTACAAGACAGTGTGCGCCTGATTGAACGCTACCACGATGCACAAAAAGGCTCCATGATACAAATTGGCCTGGCGCCCTGCTGGCTTGTATATGAAAACCAAAACACAGTGCGCGAAGTGCAAAAGCTTTCGCATCTATATCAGATTCCCTTACACAGCCACTTGGCTGACAGCCGAGATGAATTCGCCTTTTGTAAAGAAAAACACGGTTGTACTCCCATCCAATATGCCGAAAAGATGGGCTGTTTGCAAGAAGGAAATTTCTTTGCCCATTGTGCGCAGCTGACCAAACAAGATTTTGCAAAGCTTGCAATAAACAAAGTGGGTGTGGTGTGTTGTCCAAACTCTGACATGATTTTAAACTCCGCCATTGCCAAAGTATCGGAGTGTTTTCGGCGTGGTATCCCTGTGGGAATCGGTGTGGATGGGGCCGCCAGTGATAACGCCTCCAACATGATGGCAGAATTAAAAAACGCTTATTTGATTCAGAAATTCAGCGAGACAGAAACACCGGGCATCACGCCGGAAAAGGCCTTGTATATGGCAACGGCTGGTGGCGCAAAAGTGCTGGGCAGGCAAGATATCGGCCATCTTGCGCCCGGCATGATGGCCGATTTTGTGATGCTGAACTGGAATCAATTGCAATATGCCGGTGGCAAATATGACCCCGTTTATGCGCTCGTTCTTTCCGGGGATGCACGCATGGTAGACCGCGTTTTTGTGAATGGAAAACAGGTGGTGCAAGGCGGAAAACTTTGCCGCTTTGAAGAGGAATCACTGTGTGACTTCATCAATGCAGAAACCCGCAAGGTGATTCGACGCATGGAAAAGGCTACCCATAGTGTCTTGTAATTGTACAAACACATCTGTGTTTTCTATGAGAAGGTTTTTCTACAAAAGAATACACCGGCTTATAGCTGCCATGGCCATCTATGCCCGCATAAATGCGCAAGCGGATATGATGGCTTTTTTAGAACCATGCCTCGGTGCACTCAACCAATCACGCCATCTTTTATCAGTTTTGCAATTTCCGGCGCATAATAGCTTAACAAAACATCACAACCGGCCCTAAAGATGCTAACGCTTGTCTCGCAAATCATTTTTTTTTCGTCAATATATCCTTTAGCTGCCGCCGCTTTAATCATGGCATACTCGCCGCTCACGCTATAGGCTGCCACCGGTAGATTCACCTCATTTGACACTTTTGAAATAATATCCAAATAGGAAAGCGCCGGCTTAACCATCACAATGTCTGCCCCCTGCTCTACATCTTGCCTTGCTTCTTTGATGCTTTCTTCTGCATTGTGGTAGTCCATTTGATAGCCGCGTCTGTCTCCGAAAACCGGGGCCGAACCTGCTGCCTCACGAAACGGATCATAAAATGACGAAGCATATTTAACCGCATAGGACATGATGGGCAACTGCTCGTATCCGTTTTTGTCCAACTCGTTTCGAATGGCTAAAATTCGGCCATCCATCATGTCAGACGGTGCCACCATGTCACTGCCGGCCTGTGCATGCGAAAGAGCGATTTGCGCCAGATAAAGTAGCGATTCGTCGTTTAAAATTTCATCGCCTTTCAAAACACCACAATGCCCGTGAGATGTATACTCGCAAAGGCAGACATCTGTGATGTAATATAGCTCGGGCACTTCTTTTTTTGCACGCAGCAATGCTTTTTGTATCACACCGTCTTTCGCATACGCACCGCTACCCAAAACATCTTTTTCCTGTGGAATGCCAAAAAGCATCACACTTTGCACGCCGGCTTTTGCCACACGCTCTAGGGCCGCCGGCAAGGCGTCAATTGTGTGCCGATATTGCCCCGGCATGGAAGAAATCTCTTCCACCTCGCCTTTTTCTGTGACAAAAAGGGGGTAGATGAGGCTTTTTGCAGAAATCCTTGTTTCCCTAATCATGCCACGAAGCACATCATTGTTTCTCAGTCGCCTCGATCTTACTATCATATTTGTCCTCCCCTTTTTTGTGCCGCCACAGAAACCACCTCTTGCACAAGGCTATCTAAAGTTGCTTCTTTTGAAACATATGTTTGCATTCCATATTTTTCCGCTTCTTTGCAAGTTTGCTCGCCAATGCACACGGCTGTCACACCCTTTACTTCACCTAAAGCGGCAACGAACCCTTTCACTGTAGACGCGCTTGTAAACACGGCCACATCCTCTTCGCGCAACTCAAAGGGTAAAACCTCCTCCAAAAAGGTTTCATAAGCCGGCAAACAGCTAAGCTTTGCACCGCGTTTTTCAAGCTCTGTTTGGCAATCCGAAGGGGTATCTTTTGGCAAAAACAGCAAAATGTTTTCATCTTCCTCAAACGGAAGCCCCCTGCCAAGCTCTTCCCCCGAAAAAACTTTTGGAATGTATGCAACACACAAACCATGGTTTTGAAGTGCCTTGGCTGTGCCTGTACCAACCGCCGCAAATTTGGCTTTGCCAAAACGGCGAATGTCCAGCGCGTCTAGGGTTAAGGCCTCAAAAAATGCATCCACCGCCGTGATGCTTGTAAACACCATCCAGTCCATTTCCGTAAAATCGAGCAATTTGCCTTTCATCGATAGCGCGCGCGTTTGAATGGTAGGCACACACAGCACTTCCGCCCCCAAACCTTGCAATTTCTTTGTGATTTTCGACATTTTGTCTCTTGGCCTTGTAACAATCACCCGTGTTTGCCCCAAAACCCTATCTTCGGCCCAGTGAAATTTTTCGCTCAAAGCGCACACACGGCCCACCAAAATAATGCCCGGAAATCCAATTTTGGCGCCTTTGGCTTTTTCTGGCAAATCAGAAATTGTGCCCAACACTCGACGTTGCACACTGCTTGTGCCTTTTTCCATCACGGCGGCCGGCATATCCGCTGCCATACCGGCTTTTTTTAAGCCCTCGCATATATTTTCTAGTTGACTAACCCCCATCATAAACACCAAGGTTGCATTTTGTAATGCCACAAGACTCTCAAAATCAATGTTTAATTCTTTGCCCAGTTTGCGATGGGCTGTGATGATGTGTAGCTCTGAGGCAAAGTCTCTATGAGTCACCGGGATACCTGCATAAGCCGGCACGGCAATCGCAGATGTCACCCCCGGCACCACCTCGAATTCGATGTCATGACTGTGCAAGAGTTCCAATTCTTCGCCGCCTCTGCCAAATAAAAACGGATCCCCGCCTTTTAAACGCACCACCTTTTTTCCTTGCAAAGCTTTCTCCAGCAACAATTCGTTCACTTTTTCTTGTGTAAGTGTATGATTGCCGGCATGTTTTCCCACATAAATACACTCTGCCTGCCCCGGAAGCATCGACAAAACACCTTGACCTACTAGGGCGTCATACACCACCACTTCGGCCTCTTTTAATACCCGTTCTCCTTTTACTGTCATCAGCTGTGCATCGCCGGGCCCTGCCCCCACCAGCCAAACTTTCCCTCTCATTTTATAATCCTTTCCGCCAGCTGCTCGCCCAGCTTTTGTGCGTCTGTTTTATCTCCTGTTATGGCAAGCACCCGGCATTCTCCATCTTCTTCTCTCTGGAAAAACCCGCTTAAATGTAGCTCATTGCCGGCAATCTTTGCAAAGGCGGCTACCGGCGCCGAACAACCGCCACCCAAAGCGTTCACAAAGGCACGTTCTGCCCTCGCCCTCCACATGGTGCCTTCGTGGTGAATGGCTTTGGGTAATTTTAGTTCTTTCCTTCCCTGTATTGCCAAAACCCCTTGGCCCGCCGAGGGAATCATCTCTTCTGTGCTCAAGTATCGGCCAATATGGCCTGCCAAACCCACACGTTTTAAACCGGCTGCCGCCAAAATTAAACAGCTACATTTTCCTTCTTCCAGTTTGCGCAAGCGCGTGTGGATATTGCCCCTGGTAAAGGTGTAGTTGGCCTGTGGGTATAAGCGCGAAAATTGCAGTTTTCGCCGTAGGCTGGAAGTGCCTACTTGACAAAAACAATCTGCTTCGCCTTTTTTTGGAAACACCAGCACATCCCTTGGGTCTTCTCTTTCAAGCAATGCCAAAACGGGGAAATCTTTGCTTTCTTCCGCAGGCATATCTTTTAAACTATGCACAGCTATATCAATTTCTCCGTTTTGCAGGGCTTTATCCAGCTCTTTTACAAATAGACCTTTTCCGCCTATTTTATCCAAAGTTTTATCCAAAATCATATCGCCTGTTGTCTTAAGCGTCACAAGCTCCAACTCCAAGCTTGAATCTTCTTTTTGTAAAAGCTCCATCACAATTTTTGTTTGTGCCACTGCCAGCTTGCTGTCACGGCTTCCTACCATCAATTTTCTCATGTCAATGTTCCCCGCCCACTAAGTCTGCAATTTTCTTTCGCATTTCTGCTGCTTTTTTATGTTCTTCCCCGGAAGCACTCACCCCAATAACCACATGCTCGCCTTGGGTGACAATGCCCGGAAAATAAAAGTCACACAACGATTTATCGTGACAAGCGTTTACAAAAGCACCTTCCTGCTTCGCCTCTTGTACAATTCGCTCGTTAAGCGCCGGGTCGTTTGTTGCCGCCAGCACCAAATACATCCCCTTGCAATCACCGCTTTGATACATCCTTTTTTCAAGAGTTATTTTGCCTTCGTCCTTCATCTGTTGCAAAGAGGGGGTGAAACCGGTTGCCACAAGATGGATATTCTCGCAAAATTGGCAAAGCACTTTTGTGCGACGTTCCGCAATGGCGCCACCACCCACCAACAAAATTTTTCGATTGTTCAAGTCGATAAACAACGGAAATTTTTTCATCCACAAATCTCCTCAGCCGTTTTTTTTCGGTTGCAATACTGCCTTGTGCCAATGTGTTTTGTCCTGTTTTCCCCGGCAGAAAACAGCCGCAATTCTATCGCCCTTTGCAAAGCAGCGCCCATCGCTGCCAACCATGATTCATGCATTTCTTTTTTGAAAAATGTATTTTTAACACCATTCGTGTTTTCAATGCTTTCCATGTTCTTCGTCTCTTCCGCCGGCCTGATATAAAAGGGCGTTGCATATCGCCGCCGCAACATTGCTGCCGCCTTTCCTACCTTTTGCCACAATATAGGGCACATGTGTGCTTATGATTAACTCTTTGCTCTCCACCACATTTACAAAGCCTACAGGGACGGCAATGATGAGCGCAGGCCGAAGATTTTCCTCTTTGATAAGCCTATCCAATTCCATCAAGGCCGTAGGCGCATTGCCAATGGCAAAAATCAACGGCCCTTGTAGCTGTGCCGCTTTGCGCATGCATGCGGTGGCCCTTGTGGTTTTATTTTTCTTTGCGTGTTCTGCCACATCTTCATCTGCCATAAAACAACGCACCGTGCAACCCAGCTTTTTTAAAGCCTGTTTATTCACCCCGGAACAAGCCATATTGGTATCTGTCACAATAGTAACGCCTTCCTGCATGACACGAATGGCCGTTTGTACACTGTTTTTCGAAAACACAAGATTGTCTATATAATCAAAATCTGCCGAGGTGTGTATAACACGTTTTAACACAAGAAGTTCTTGTCTGGATAGTGGCAGCTCTCCCATTTCACTTTCTATGATTTGCATACTTCTTTGTTCGATTTCTTGTGGTTCCACCGTCTTTATCATCAAAATTCAACCCCTTCTCTCGCCTTGCATCCTTTTGTATACGGGTGTTTGCAACATTGAATTTCACTCACATAATCTGCTTTCTCAATAAAAAATGCATCCGGGTCGCGCCCTGTCATCACCAGCTCTTTGTCTGTATCCCAGCTTTCCACCAAAGAACGCAAAGCCTCTTGATCCAGCAAATCACCATTATAGCTGCCCATTGCCTCATCCAACACCAGCAAATCACAAGGGAGGCTTTTGGCCTCTTCCAGCAATTTTGTATGTTGTTTTTTTAAGCTCTGTTTTTCCTCATCATTCATTTGAAAACTAAATTTATTGCAGTTTTTTGCGCGTAAAACAGTAATGTTTTCCATATTTTGCAAGCATAACACCTCGCCGGTTTCCCAGCTTTTTAAAAACTGTGCCAACACCACTTTTTTTCCTCTGCCAAGCGCCCTTACAATCAGGCCAATAGAGGCCGTCGTTTTTCCTTTTCCATCACCACAATAGATATGTATCATTCCTTGCCCCCAAAAATGTTGTAAATGGCCTGCATATCCAAACTGTTTCTTAAAACTTCTGCCAGTTTATCGTATTGCATTTCTTTATATTGCACGCGATCCATCGTTTCATGTAATTCGATATGAGCCAAACCCTTTGCATCCAAAAGAGCCCTCACCAATCTGTTGCACAGCTCTATGCTATCAAACACACCGTGCACATATGTGCCCAGCACATTGCCACACACAGCTCCATCTTCACTTTTTTCGCCCCGGCAGGTGAGGGTGGAAAAAGCGTTTGCACCTGTATTTGTTTTGCCCATATGGATTTCGTAGCCATTAATGTCACAGCCTTGTAAAGAGGCAAAAATCCCCTCCAAGGCATGCACCCTACCACTCACTTGCGTGCGCACTTTTTGCGTTTCGAATACCGTGGACATTGGCAAAAGGCCAAGGCCTTTTATTGTGCCACCCTCCTCTACTTGCTGTGGGTCTGACAGTGTTTCGCCAAGCATTTGATACCCACCGCATATGCCAATCAAGGGTTTTCCCTGCGACACATGTTTTTGTATCTCGGCTTCAAGCCCGCTTTGTCTCAACCATTTCAGATCACTCATCGTGTTTTTTGTGCCCGGCAATATCACCAAATCCGGTTGATTAAATTCACTAAGCTTTTCCACATAGCGCAAACCAACAGCGTCCATCTGGCCAAAGATGTTGAAATCGGTAAAGTTGGAAATTCGGGGCAAACGAATTACTGCTATATCCAAAAGCCCCGAAGAGGCTTTCTGCTCGATGCGCTCCGACAAGCTGTCTTCATCATCAATATCAACACATGCATAAGGCACCACACCCAGCACCGGTATGTTTGTCAACTCTTCCACCATAGAGAGCCCGGGTTTCAAGATATCTACATCGCCACGAAATTTATTGATAATCAAACCTTTGATGCGTGCACGTTCTTTTTCTTCCAACAACATCACTGTGCCATAAAGAGATGCAAACACCCCGCCTCTGTCAATGTCTCCCACCAAAAGCACCGGCGCATCTACCATCTCGGCCATGCCCATATTCACAATATCTTCTTGTTTCAAATTGATTTCTGCAGGACTGCCCGCCCCTTCTATCACAACGATATCTTGCTCGCTGGCAAGTGTATCAAATGCTTGCAAAATATGGGGCACCAAACTTCTTTTATAAGCAAAATATTCTGCCGCGCTCATATTGCCGATGACTTCCCCATTCACAATCACTTGGCTTTTTCTATCACTGGTAGGCTTTAACAAAATGGGGTTCATATTCACATGAGGTGCTATGCCCGCTGCTTCGGCTTGCATAACTTGCGCTCTGCCCATCTCCATTCCTTCTTTTGTGATATAGCTATTAAGAGCCATGTTTTGGCTCTTAAACGGTGCCACGCGATATCCGTCTTGTTTAAACAGACGACACAAGCCCCCCACCAGCAGGCTTTTTCCCGCATTGGACATCGTGCCCTGCACCATGATTCGCCTTGCTTTCATGCTGTTTTCCCTCTTTCAGTTTCTCTATGTTCCAAAACGCCTCACAAAGACATTCTATATCTGCGCTATCTCGCACCGCCACGCGGTAATACCCTTCTTGCAAACCCCTATAATTGGCACAAGACCGAATTAATATCCCCTGTTTTGCCAATTTTTCAAACAGGTTCTCCATGGAAGTATAGAAAAAAACATAGTTTGCGTCACAACCGATAACCTCTATTTCTTTTCGATGTAACACCGATAATAGATGTTTTTTCCAACGCATGTTTTTTTCTGTCAATTCCCTAATATAGTCTTGTTCGCCCGCCAAAGCAATGCCCGCTTTTTGCGCAAGATTCGATACACTCCACGTTTGCCCACAAACACGAATGCCTTCTAGCACATGATTATCAGAGCAAAGAGCATAACCCAGCCGCACACCCGCCATGGCATATTGCTTTGTATATGCTTTTAAAATAAGCAAATGCCGACTATTCAAAAAAGGCTTCATGGTCTTCTGCTCGGCATCTTGTAAAAAGGTATTAAAACACTCATCCACCACCAAAAGACTGTCTATCTGTTCGCATTTTAACAAGATTTCAACCAGCAGATCTCGCTGCACTGAGCGGCCTGTCGGATTATTGGGGTTGCAAATAAACACAATATCTACTTCCGGCGTGATTTTCTCCAAAATAGCCTCTGTTAAATCGAACTGATCTTCGCGCTTCAAGTCATGATACCGCAGCTCACAACCAAGCACACGCAAAGCTTCCTCATAGCCTGCAAACGTAGGAGCCGTGAGCAAAGCGGTTTTGGGCTTTTGCGAAAGGACAAGGCGATATAAAATATCGGAAGCTCCGTTTCCACACAAGACAAAGTTCTCGCTCACACCCTCGCCTTCTCCAATTCTTTGGCAAAGCTCCCTGCACAGGGGGTCCGGGTAGCGGTCTGTAAAGTTCAATGCCTTTACAATAGCCTCTCTTGCTGCCATAGGCAAACCAAGCGGTGACACATTTGCCGAAAAATCTATCGGTTCTCTGCCATACTTTTGCCTAAATCCTTCAATATCTCCACCATGTACCAGCTTCATTCTCTTCTCCCATCATTTTTGTAAATGTGGCTTTTTGCCCATGTTTCAAGCCAGATACAGCAAAACTGTTTTGAATTTCTTGCTATGGTTTTAAACAAAAACAAATAAGAGCATCCACAATAACACTATGACCAAAAGGCCTAAAACTGCGGTGACAAACATCAGCCGATTCGCTTTGTCAATGTCAGCAAGTTCAATTTTTTTGCAGGCATCGCCGATATATGGTTTTTTATACCGTTTCCCAAAATACACAGCATCCCCTGCAAGTTGCAGCCCCAGCGCGCCTGCACACACCGCTTCTGTTTGCGCAGAATTGGGGCTTTGGTGTTTTCGTCTGTCCCTCTTCCAAATTGAAAAGGCCGCACGTGCGTTTTGTTTAAGCAAAAACGCGGCCAGTATCATCAGCAAGGCGGTGATTCTTGCCGGGATATAATTTGCCACATCATCTGTTTTTGCGGCCATCCTTCCAAATTCCAAGTAGGTTTCGTTTTTATACCCTAGCATGCTATCCATCGTGTTGATGGCTTTATACAAAAACGCCAGTGGGGCACCTCCCAAAGCCATGTATAACATGGGGGCAACCACACCATCGGTGGTGTTTTCGGCCACGGTTTCTATCGTCGCTCTTAAAACGCCTTCTTCACTTAGGGCCGAGCTGTCTCTGCCCACAATATTCCCAACCGCTAAACGTCCTTTTTCTAGGCTAACTGCCATCTCTTTTTGCACAAATCTTGCCGCTTGTGCAAGGCATTTTGTGGCGAAAATTTGATAACACATCAACACATTGACCAAAAGACATAGCCAAGGCGAAAGCCAATAGCACAAAACCAAAATCAGCAGTGGCAACAAAAAAGATATTGCACAAACCAAAAACACCAAAAAAGCCCCCGCACGTATCTTGTTGTCCCGGAGAATCAAACGCTTTTCCAGCGCCGCAATCAACTTGCCAATCCACACAATCGGATGTGGCCAGTTTAGCGGGTCTCCCAAAAGCAAGTCTATCAAAAAACCGAATACAAGACCTGAAATCACAATATACAAAACAGATACTCCTTATATTTTGAACATATCCATTCAAGCATTTAAATGGATAACACGCCAATTTTTGCACATGGAGAGCCAAGCTTTTTATGTTACATCAAATTTTTCATAACTGTCCAAGTTGATCTCTTCAAAAGAGCTCATGCCTTGGTAAACCTCTACTGCCATATCTAAAATGGGCATCACCGCCACGGCACCGGTTCCCTCGCCAAGACGCATTTTCGCTTGCAAAAGCGGCTCCAGCCCCAAATGTTGTAGCACCAATTTCCCCGCAGGTTCTGCCGAGCAGTGGCTGGCCAACATAGCGTACACGGATTTTGGCTCGATGGATTTAGCCACCAAAGCCGCCACAGATGAAATCATGCCATCAATGAGGATGGGAACCCGATATATCGCGCCACCGATAAACATTCCCGCCATTGCCGCAATGTCAAAACCACCAAGTTTTGCCAGTACCTCCAGCCCTTTATCTTTATTGGGCTTATTGATATCTATCGCCTGTTGTATCACCTTTTTTTTCGTATCAAAGGCGGTATTTGTAAGCCCCGATCCTTTGCCTGTGACATTTTGCACTTCTTCGTTTAACAAAACCGTTGCAATGGCGCTGGCCGTGGTGGTATTTCCAATTCCCATTTCTCCCGTTGCCAGCAAGCGATAGCCTTTCTTCTTATATTCTTGCACCGAATCGATGCCCACTTGTATGGCGTGCAAGGCTTGCTCTTGTGTCATAGCCGGCCCTTTGGAAATATCCTGTGTGCCATATGCGGTTTTTCTGCTTTGCACCCCTTCAACATCCACTACCATGCCCACATCCATGGGAACGACATCGGCCTGCGCAATGGCCGACATGCGGCAAAGGCAAGTTTTTCCACACGTTAAGTTTGACGCCACCACAGCGGTCACTTCACTGCCCACCTGCGAAATGCCTTGTGCCACCACACCGTTGTCCGCGCACATCACAAGCGTTGCTTTTTTATCAAAACATACTTTGTCGTTGCCGGTAAGGCCGGCCACTTTGATGATAGCGTCTTCCAAAAGCCCTAGAGAACCAATTGGTTTTGCAATGCTATCCCAGCGCCTTTGTGCCAAAAGCATCGATTTTTGGTTAAGTTCTTCTATTTCCCACATTCCACAAACCTCCTAAGCATACTTTCACAGCTTCTGAAATACAAATGAGGAAAGCCTGCCATCACCATCCCTTCGCTATGTATACAGGCCCAACTTCTACCGGAAATTGGTTTTGTTGCCTTGCAAAAAGTTCCGTTGTTTGTACTGTCCCAGTGGTGAAACTCATGGCCACGAATGCACTCACCTCTCTTGAGAAAAGGCCCATCACTCTGTGCTTCCAGCTCCACATAGCCAAAACGAACCAGTTTGCCTTCTTGATGAGCAGAACCCCGCAAAGCCCCCACCACTGCCTCGCCGGCAATGTCTTCCAGCAAATACATAAAGCCCCCACACTCTGCCAAGATGGGCACACCGTTTTGGGCCGCCTCTTTTAGAGCACGGCGCATCTTTGTGTTGGCCATAAGCTTTTTGGCATACAGCTCCGGATAGCCGCCACCAAGATAAATACAAGAGGTGTTTTTTGGCAATTCATCGTCATGTAAAGGGCTAAAATATTGCACATCACAGCCGAGTTCGTAAAACATATCCAAGTTGTCTTTATAATAAAAACAAAAGGCTTTATCCATAGCCACAGCCACCGTTTTTTGTGTGGCAAGTGGTTTTACCGGCCGCAACTTGGCCGAAAGAGCGGGCGCCTTTTGTGCAATTTTCAGTATCCCCTCAATGTCCACCGTCTTTTCCACCATCCGCGCCAAGGTCTCCAACTTTTTTTCCAAGTCTTCCACCTCGGCCGCGGTTACCAGCCCAAGATGCCTGCTTTCCAGCGAGACCGCCTCCATCTCCGGCACATAACCCAATACCGGTACACCTTGTTCTTCTATCAGCGGTTTCAACAGGTCGTGCAACGCTTTTGAACACTTGTTCAAAACAACACCTTGGATATTGCTGTCTTTTCGAAATCCCAAAAACCCTTTAAGCAAAGCAAGTAAAGACAAAGACTGTCCCTTTGGGCTCAATAGTAAAATCACCGGTGTTTTTGTAAGCGATGCTAAATGATAGCTACTGGCAATGTCTGTTGTGCCACCGAGCCCATCATAATATCCCATCACCGCCTCTATCACCGAAACATCCCGATGGTGCTTGCAAAAAAAACCAACCGCTTGCTCTTCGCTTTGAAAAAACAAATCCAGGTTCATCGACGGCACACCCATCACTTTGCTGTGAAACATCGGGTCTATATAATCGGGGCCACATTTAAAGGCGCTCACATCCAATTTTCGATTTTTTAGCACCTGCAAAAGCCCACATGTAAATGTTGTTTTTCCTGTGGCACTGCCGGGTGCCGCAATCATCACACGCCTCATGGTTTCATGGCTCCATACACAATCCAAACGGGGTTTTCCGGTTTCATCATGTTGTATTGGCCCACCTTTCTATTTCGGCTTGCCGCAATTTGTGTGACACTGATGCCACAATATTTCGAAAGTTCTGCCACGGCTTCCCCCAAAGTTTCAAGGGCAATGGCTGTAATCACCACGCGAATGCTTGGGTTTTTTTGCGCAAGACAGGCCAAAATCTCCACCATATTTCCGCGTGTTCCTCCGATAAAGGCCACGTCCGGCGGTGGCAAATCCTCCAGCGCCTGCGGTGCCATACCCTGCACAAGTTCAACATTATAACTTTTAAATGTAGCGCGATTTTTCCTTAGCAGTTGCAGGGCACTTTCGTTGCATTCTACAGAGTACACACGTGTGCACTGCCTCGCCATTTCCACCGACACAGAGCCTGTGCCTGCGCCTATATCGTATGCGATATCTGTGCTTTCCAGTTGCAATTTTGACAGTGCGACGCTTCGCACTTCTTGTTTGGTCATCGGTGTTTCACCGCGAAGAAAAAGGTCGTCCTCCAACCCATGCACACAACTTTCATCGCCGGCAAAAGGATTATCCACCATCACAACACACAAAGAATCAAACGTCTTTTCTGCCATTTCGGCCGCGGTTCCTGTTGTGATACGCTCCTCGGGATAAGAAAGACGCTCGCCCACGCTCAAGAGCACTTGCGAAAGCCCTGCCCTTATCAATTCTTCTGAGATATATGCCGGGTTTCCCACGGTATCTGTTAAGAAGAAGCATGTTTTATTCCGCATCACAGCCGTCAAAACATCCTCGTTACGTCCATGCAAGCTTAAAAGCTTTACATCTTGCCAAGGTCTTTTCAGTTTGGCACAAAAATATTGCACACTGCTCACACCGGCTATGCACTCCACCTCATCCTGATTTAAAAGCGCCAGTAGTTTTTTTGCACCACTGTAAAAACCAATATCACCACTTAAAAGCACCGCCACGGTCTCATATTTGCCGCTATATATCAGCCCTGCTATATCTTCCGGCAAAATTGCCTCTATTTTTTTCGCCTTGGTTTGCACACTGTCTAGCATCCGCTTTGCACCAAGCAAACAATTCGCTCTTTGAATGGCCTCTTTCGCTTGCTGTGTAAGTGTGTTGCCCATGCCGATTCCCACCAGATAAATTTTCACGCCAGCTCCTCCAACCTTTGTTGCACTTCTTGCAAGCTCATCCCCTCTTCTTGCGGGCGGGTAATCAGCAAAAGTTTTGCACCCACTTCGTGGGCCGCCTGCCATTTCTCTAAAAAACCGCCCTCTTTACCGCCGTCTTTGCTCAGCAAGATTTCTATTTCAAATTGCCGAAGCAATGCCACATTAAGCTCTTTGGTAAAAGGCCCTTGCATGGCGATGATGTGTGCCGGAGGATAGCCAAGATCTAAGGCTTTTTTCACAGAATCTTCCGTGGGCAGCACACGCACAAACAAACGTTTTTCATAGGCCGGTACCGCCCTAAAAACATCCAATTCCTTGCTGCCGGTTGTAAGCAGCACCCTTCCTTGTGTTTCTTTTAAATATTCTGCCGCTTTTTGTGCCGAAGGCACACAGACGCAGCCTTGGATATCACTCTCTTGTCGAAGTAGGCGAATTCTTTGTGTGCCTGTGCTCTCGCAACTGCGCTTGATATTGGCAGACACCTCTCTTGCGTAGGGATGCGTTGCGTCCAGCACGATGTCAAAGCGGTTTTCCTTTAAAAAATCTCGCATGTCGTTTTCGCTCATTCTGCCATGTTGTGCCGGCTGTCCGGCAAGCTTTTCTCCATATTCTGTGGCCACACGCAAACCAACTTCATACCGGTTTTGAAATTGCTTTGCAAGCTGCCGGCCCTCTGTGGTGCCTGCAAAAATGAGCAGTTTCTTCATAGTTTATATCCCCTGTCCGTCACCATTCTCCCTTGCACCACATGTGTATTCTCGCTACCGATAAACACCGTAGTAAACATATCCACGCTACACTCTCGAAGTTGCGCCAATGTCACAAGGCATTTTTCCTCGCCCTCGCGACCAATATTTTTCACATAGCCGCAAACGGTATCCTCGCTTTTATGTTCAAGCATAATATCGCAGGCTCTTTGCAGATAATCCCCGCGTTTTTGGCTGCTTGGGTTGTATAAAACCACCGCAAAATCTCCCCGTGCCGCACACGCTAGGCGCTTTTCAATTTTTTCCCAAGGCGTAAGCAAATCACTTAAAGAAATCACACAGAAATCTCCGGTTAGGGGTGCACCCAATACAGCTCCACCGCTTAATGCCGCCGTGACCCCGGCCACCACTTCAATGTCCACTTGCGGATATTCGTGTGCAAGCTGATACACGAGCGCGGCCATGCCATACACCACACTGTCACCACTGCACACCATAGTCACAATATGGCCTTTATCCGCTTCTTCCAGGGCCATTTTGCAACGTTGTGCCTCTTTTTTCATCGCCGTACTCAGCACTTTTCTGCCTTCGTGATACGGCTTCACCAGTTCTACATACACGGTATAGCCTACGATGACCTCGCACGCCTGCAGTGCCATCTTGGCCTGTTCTGTCATATACCGCTCTTCTCCCGGGCCGATGCCCACCACATACAATTTTTTGCCCATAATTTCCCTCGCACCTATCCAAATTGCAAATCCAATTTTTTTTGGCCCACTGCCATTGTCACACCGTTTTGTGCCTGTTTTTGCAAAAGCAGTTTTCCCGTCATTTTAACGGCGCTGCGCTCGCAAACATTATCCACTCCTGTGGTCTTTTTCACAAAATCAGAGGTCGAAAACTGCCCGGGCACAGCCTCTAGTTCCGAAGCTGAAAATGTGTGTAAGCACAACTTATGCTTTTCGCAAAATGCCAACAATCCGGCTTCCTCTTTTTTTAAATCGATACTCGCCACCGCATAAAATGCCTCTTCGCAAACTTCTTCACACACTTTTGAAAATAAGGCCTCTATCTCTTCGCTATCAATTCCTTTTCTACACCCAACACCCAGCACACAACAACGTGGCACCAAATGCAATTTATCAAACCCTTTCGCAAGATTTGTTCCGATATATATTTCACTTGGCTGTGTCAAAACCACACCTGTTGGCAGCATGGACAAACTTGCCTCATCTGTCTGCAAGGCCACTTGCTCCCCTTGCAACAATTTAGAGGACACACGCTTGATATTTTCAATATTACGCACCGTCATGCCTTGCTTTGCCGCCCATTCGTCTGCCGCAAACACATGATGAATGTCCGTCGCCGTGGTAATCACTGCCCTGCCCCCAAGAGCTTCGGCAAGCTGCCACGCCAAACGGTTGGCTCCCCCAATGTGGCCGCTGAGCAAAGGAATGGCATATTGTCCCTTGTCATCCATCACCACCACGGCGGGATCTTCATCTTTTGTTCGAATATACGGTGCAATCGCTCTCACCGCTATGCCCACAGCCCCAATAAAGAGTAGCTTTTCGCCTTGTGCAAAATTTTCTTTTACAAACAAGCGATATTTTCCCTCTCTGCCATCATAGACAGTGATGGATAGCCCTCTATCTTTTAATCTATTGGCAAGAAGGTATCCCTCTTGCGTAAAGTAAACAGCCTTAATATCCATCTGTCTTCACTCGAAACTCGGTGCTAAAGCTCGGGTCATATAGTTTCGAGCGTTCGTAGTCACCTTGTAAAAAGCCACCCACGGTAATAAGCGCTGTTTTTGTGATATTATTTTCTTTGGCTGTTTTCGCCAAGGTACTTACGGTGCATCGAAATGTTTTTTCCTCTGGCCAGGTGGCTTTGTACACGATGGCTGCCGGTGCATCTTCTTGATAGCCCCCGCGTATCAAGGCGGCTTGCAAGGATTCCAAAAGACCTGTGCTCAAAAAAATCACCATGCTGCTTCCGTGTGCCGCCAATTTTTCAATTTCCTCTTGTGGTGGCACCGGCGTTCTGCCTGCCATGCGCGTGATGATAACCGTTTGGCTCACCCCGGGCAAGGTATATTCTGTTTTCAAGGCCGCCGCCGCTCCACAAAAACTGGAAACACCCGGGGTGTATGTGTATGGGATGTCCCATTCGTTTAAAACATCCATTTGCTCCCGTATGGCGCCATACAGACAAGGGTCGCCTGTGTGCAAACGCACCAAACTCTTTCCCCTGTTTTCTTGCATCACTGCAAGCACTTCTTCCAGCGTCATCTCGGCGCTGTTATACACAAGACAAGCATCTTTCGCCATTTTCAATAATTCCGGGTTGACAAGACTTCCCGCATAGATAATAACGTCCGCCTCTTTCAGCAAATTTGCACCTCTCAAGGTGATTAAATCCGCCGCCCCACTGCCGGCTCCCACAAAATGAACCATATCTATTCTCCTTTGACCACAATGGTGGCAAAATATCCCATATCATCCTCGGCCTCGTCCAGAGAAAGGCAAATCCTCTCGCTTTCAAGGCCACAGTCGCTAATTAAACTTGCTTTTTCGTAAAGCCCCGCTTTCTTGAGCTCGCGCTTAACTTCCCCAAGACCTTTTCCGGCCTTCATCAACACTTTCGATCCCCGCAAACGCAAGGTTTCCTCTGTGCAGTTATGGCTGGCCGGTATGATATGAAGTGGTTCGTTCATGCTTGTTAAGCTCACTTTCAGCTTGGCTGCAATGGCACAAAATGAGGTGACACCCGGCACAACCTCGCTCTCATATCCCATTTTTTCCACCAGGGCCAGCAGATAGCTAAATGTGGAAAACAAAGACGCATCGCCAAGATTTAGCATCGCCACATTTTTGTTTTCGTCTAGTTTTTCAGCGATCAATTTTGCCAGCTCCACGTGACGAGCATGCTGCGCATCTCTATCGCGTGTCATTAAAAATTCAAGTGGCAAAATCTCTTTCCCTTCCATGTTCACAGCGGCTTTGGCAATATTGAACGCAAGCATATTATCACCTTTCGTGCTGGGGCTCGCCACAACCTCGCAAGCCTCAATCACACGCACAGCTTTTAATGTCAGCAGTTCCGCATCGCCCGGCCCCACGCTTACACCATAAAATTTACCCCTCATTTCGCGATCTCTCCTCTATCAATTCTTGGCCAATTTTCGTGATGCCAATATAGCCATGTAGATTACTAAATGTCATCGCGCCCACCCTCATGGCACTACGCCTAGAAAGATGAAACTGGATTTTTTCAAGCAAAGAATCCACCACCATTTCATACAAGCCCTCGCGCTTGAGCACCGATAAACTGTTATCCATGGTTGCCCCATTCATAATCTCTTCGATACAAGCCCGCCTTGCGCCTGCCAAAGCGGCATGGGCAGCTAAAATCTCCGCCCTGCCATCCGCCCATTTCGAATGTGTGTTCATAATGCCTGCAGCCAGCTTGATTGCCTTGCCGATATGCCCCACATACAACACGGTCTCCACGCCTTTTTCTGCCGCCATGTCCAGCGTATCGCCAACAAAGTTCGAACATTTCACCCGCGGAATCCCTGCCAAAGCCGGCTGGTCTTTAAGAAAATCTTCCCCATAGTTGCCCGGCGTAATCAGCAACATTTTATGCCCGCAGGCCACCCACATGTTAAGCTCGGTTTCTATGCTCTGCTTCAGCGCCTCCACGCTCATGGGCTCCACAATACCACTGGTGCCTAAAATGGAAATGCCACCCACAATGCCTAAATTTGAATTGAAAGTTTTTTCGGCCAGCGCCTCGCCGTTGTCCACGGAAATCAGCACAGAAAATCCGCCCGTGTATCCCATATCCTTTGCCATGCTTATCAGCGTTTCCTCTATCATTTTGCGTGGCACACTGTTGATGGCCGCCTGCCCCACCGGTTGATCCAACCCCGGTTTTGTTACACGGCCAACCCCTTTTCCGCCGTCGATGCAAATTCCCTTTTCGCAAAGTTCCACGCTTGTGATAACAGTCGCTCCATCGGTCACATCAATATCGTCTCCACCATCTTTACGCACGCGACACACAGCCTTGTCTTTTTGTAGCAAAAGCTCTATATCTGCCCCCACCAAGACACCTTTTGGCACAATGACGCTCACATTGCTGGCCACTTCACCTGTAAGTAAGGCCAAGGCACAGGCTTTTGCCCCCATACAGGCGGCCGTGCCCGTGGTGTACCCACAGCGCAAACGCTTGCCATCTCGATTGATATATTGTTCAAACCTCATCGTTTTGCAACTTGTTTTACATGCTTTACATACATTTCCAAAACCCCTTGATATGTGCCTAAACCCTTGAGTATGGTACGCACCTCGATTCCCTCTTCTTCAAACATCGTCTTCCAGCTGTCTTCTTCGCCTGCCATATCATGGAGCGCATGGTCCCCCGCCACCAGCATCAGTGGTGCCATCACCGCTTTCTTATATCGCTTTTTCACATTTTTTAGCACGTCTTCCCCATTGGGCGTACCCTCCACTGTGCCAACAAACACTTCCAAGTTTCCCTGTTTAAAAAAGAGTTCTTGAAGCTTTGTATACACACCATTCGCCTCATGCTCCGAGCCATGCCCCATAAGCACAAGACATTCGCCCTCTTGTCGCTTAATTTCTTTCTCGATAATCGCCACAAGTTCTTTTTGGTCACTTTCGTTTGCCAGCAAAGGTGCCCCTATTTTCACGCTATGGAATAACTCCTGCGAAACGCTCACCGCATCCAGTAATTTTTCGTATTCAATGCCTGCTATAAGGTGGGTGGGCTGAACAATCAACTCTTTCACCCCTTCTGAAGCAAGTTTTCCCAGCGCCTCAGATACGGTATCCACATAAATACCTCTCTCTGCCAGCTTTTTTATAATCATCCCACTTGTAAAAGCACGTCTTATCACATAATTAGGAAAACTGTTTTCAATGCTACTTTCCACAGCATCAATACAAGCTCTCGCCTTATCATAGCTTGTGCCAAAGCTTACCACCAAAATCCCTTTCATTGGCAGTTTCCTTCTTTCTTCGAAATAATTTTTATGATTGAGCAATTTTTCAAATTCTTCAAGTCCCTTTGGCAAATGAAACGGCAGGGTAACCAGGCCCTTTTTCACCAATAAATGCACCGCATCATATAATATTGGCCGGCGAATACCCGCTTTTTCAAGCAAGTCTTCCTGTGCAAACACCTCTTCCGGCGAGCCTTCCATAAGCAGGTTCCCCGCATGAAAAACCAACACCCTATCGGCCCAGTCCCAGGCGAAGTCTATATCGTGTGTAGACACCACCAGCGTTTTTCCCTGCTCGCTAAGCCTGTTTAATGTTTTCTTAAGCAAAGCTGTGTTTTCCGGGTCTAAGGAAGCTGTTGGCTCGTCAAACAAGATGATTTCGCTATCCATTGCGATGATATCTGCAATGCTCACCCTCTTTTTTTCGCCTCCGCTTAGGTAATGCGGCGGCCGCTTGCGCAGGGCATCCAGCTCCATGTATTGAATGGATTGATCCACTTTCTCCTGCACAACTTCTTTGGGTAGACCAAGATTCATTGGCCCAAACGAAACTTCTTCCTCCACCGTAGACGCGATCATTTGATCATCGGCGTCCTGAAACACAAGCCCCACCTTACGCCGCAGTGCCAAAAGTTCTTTGCGCTTGTAGCGCAGTGGTTTGCCCAAAAAGAAAATCTCGCCTTGGTTTGGCTTTAATACACCGTTGCAACAAAGAAAAAATGTAGACTTTCCTGCCCCGTTGTTGCCCAGCACTGCCACACGCTCTCCTTTATCCAGTGTTAGGCTCACACCGTTTAAGGCAGGGCTTGCATTTTCGTACTGATAGGACACCTCTTTCATTTCTAGAAGATGGATACCAGCACCCCACTTTCTTCCAGCCACCACAATACAAGCGCTACCAAAAACACCAAAAGCATCGCCAGCACATGACTGATTTTGACGGCCTTATGTGCCGTTAAAAAAGCAATTTCTCCATCGTAGCATCTGGATTCCATCGCATCAAAACTCATGCGTGCGCGCTTAAGCGAGCGCAGCAACAAGGCAGTACCTATGCCCAAAAAAGATGTCGTTTTGGCGCGAAAATTCGCATGACCAAGCCTTGCTTTGCTTGCCGTGCCCATGGCAACAAGCATCGCCAACACAATAAAAATATACCGATAAATCAGATATAAAAGTTCCACAAACAAGGAGGGAACCCTTGCTTTTCGTAACACGGCAATCATCTCTGACATCGGCGTAGAGAGGTTGAGCATGTAAAGACAACTCACCGCCGCAAAAGCTTTTATAATCACATGAAGCGCATAGGTTTGTGCCTCTTGTGTCACACTGATATACCCCCCCGGCAAGGGGATGTCAAAGTATAAACCGGGGAGCATGCTCCAGTCAAAGACCAAACTGATGCTGCTCAGTGCAATAAACATGCCGGGCACAAGAATGGTTTGCAAATAATACTTTGCTTTGGTTTTTCCCGCAAAAAGTGTGATGCCGGACATGCTTAGCAACACAAACACGGAAACCAAGTTAGACGAACAGGCCACGACCCAAAAAAGCATGGCCAATGCAAAAATGACTTTGATTTGCGCGTTCACCCCACTGAGTTTTGAGCATTGCGCATGATAGTCGATGGACAAATGGCATGTGAGCGCGGTGTTTTCCCCTTTAATCCCATATAAGACAAGGGCCACCGCCACGCTGAGTACCACACAGATATACGCATTTATTTTTCCGCAAGTGAGTGCAAAAACCGCAAATCCGGTCACCAAGGAAGAAATCACTTGTTGGCCTCAACTTTTGGGGCATATTTTTTTCTTGCCACAAGATAGCCAAAAGCAAAACAAAACACACCTGCGCCAAGACCCGCTTGCAAGCAGAACAAAAGGCTTTCGGTTTCCCCACCGGGGGGAGCAATGGCATTGGCCGCCCAGGGAACATACTCCGGTGCTATTTCGCCAATCACACCCTCGGCCTGTCCATCTGCACCACCAAACTCAGAGTCTTGCACCCACACCAGTGGAAACACTACAATAAGCACCGATACAATCAAAGAAACCAATACAATCATTGTGTTTTTACTCATTTTGCCATCTCCTTTACAAAGCCGATTTCTCTTAATTCCGGCGCTGCATAAGTGCGCAAACCCAGCATTACGACCACGGTCAACAAACCTTCCACAATGGAGAGCGGCACTTGTGTGATGGCAAAAACCCCCATAAATTCAACAAAGGAGGCCATCACACCACCGGTTTGCGAAGGATGGGCCAGCGCAAGCTGCAAACTTGTCACACAATAGGTGAATAAATTGCCACAAGACGCTGCCAAAAACACGCCCACATTGCTATTCCATTTCATCCGCACAAAAAGTTTATATATACCAAAAGCCACAAAGGGCCCTGCAATGGCAGCACTAAAGGTATTTGCCCCAAGTGTTGTCAATCCACCGTGCGCCAAGAGCAAGGCTTGAAACAAGAGCACGATAAAACCAAGCACCGCGGTTACGCTGGGGCCAAACAAGATTGCACTTAGCCCCGTGCCGGTAGGATGGCTGGACGAGCCCGTCACACTTGGAATTTTTAGCGCCGACAACGCAAATGCATACGCGGCAACCATCGCAAGAATGATCAATGTTTTTCTGTGTTCTTTTACAATATTTTTTATTTTGATAAGACCCATTACCAAAAATGGCAAGCTGGCAAGACTCCAAGTGATGCTATAGCCAATGGGAAGAAATCCCTCCATAATATGCATGGCATTCACGTTTGGCAACACACCAAAACCAAGCACCATTGCAAAAGAAAACGCAATGAAAACCCTTTCAAATTTTGTCACCCGAATAACCTCCTCACAAAAAAAAGACCTGTCAATTATAAAAATCAACACATCTACTCTTGTTACTATACAATATCTTTTTACATCTCGGTAAAACGTTTAGCAAATGACCTTTTATTCGCCAATTTGACAAACTTTTAGCTTATTAAAAAGAAAATGTAAGTTTCCTGACTTGCGCTAAAACACAAACTGCATTTACGATAATTTCCTACCTTCCCACAATAAAACAATTGCAGTGGCGAACTTTCGTTCCAGCGAAGCATCGCTTCGGAATTATCTCGCGCTTACAGTGCCCAAAGGCGCGGGGCTTTGCACCCCATTCCATCTAACAAAGGATGCCAGCAAACACTGTGTGCACCCTTCGACAAGCCCTCAATGGTCGATTACTTTATTCAATATATCACTTAATATTTGATCTGTCAATCGAATTTATACAATCTCTCTATTTTGTGCTTCCTTTGTAACATAATGCCTGCTGAATGTGGTGGCCATAAAAGTGCCTAAAACAGCACTTTTATGGGGCATACCTTGATGCTTTCCACTGTGTTTTCGCCCCTAAAATGAAAAGGCGAAAACGAAAGTGCAAGGTTTTTGTGTGAAAAACAGAAAAACCTTTGCACTTTTCCAAGCAAAAAATTACATTTTATAAAATGTATATGTCTTTTTTTGTTTGTTCAGTGGGCATTAACATAATGCCTGAAAATAAACCTCTGCAGAGTTTATTTGGAAGGCATTTCCTATGTGGTATACAGGGTTCCCGGCCGTGAAAAACAAAAAAGCCCACAATGTGTGAGCTTTTTTTGAATAAAAACGATTATTCTTCTAGGAACGCCCTTCGTTTGCAAACGAATTTGCATCCCCCTGCCAGCCTATATTGCCAAGACAGAGAGTTCTTTCGTCTTGCACAAAACTTTCGGGCGACACGGTGTGCAAAAGGCCATTCAAAGTGATTCCTGTTTCGTTTAAATAGGCGTGGTAAACAATGGTGGTGCAGTTGAGTGTGTTGGTTGAAAAAGCATCGGCGGCAAAGGTATAGGGAATTCCCAAAAGGTTTTCCTTTGCGTAATCGGCCACGGCGGCGGCCTCGGCATCCGAAACACCGCTCACGGTGTAAAGGCGCACCTGCTCTGCCTCGCCGAACGCTTCCAAAGAGGCAAGCTCGCTCACGTTTCCGACACCGAGACAATGTATGATTTCCTCTTCGCTGTACACAATGGCCGCGTGGCCATGCCGAAAATAAAAACCAATATCAAACACATTAAAACCCGAAAAATTTGTGGCGGAAACAAGGATATCGCCTTTTCGGCCGAGCGAAACCAATTCATCCAGAGTATGCACACTTGTGCCGCTGTCGTTTACGGTGGCCGCTTGCAAGGCAATGTTTTGAGCCGTGGCATGCACAGCGACAATGCCCAAGGGAAGAATACAGGAAAGGGAAATGGCCGCGAACAACCAAAACCGTTTTTTAGGGCGCAACATGGATGTATCCTCCCAAAGGTATCAGCGCGAACGCGTGCTAAGGACTGTTTTTGGTAATTGTAATGGTTGCCGTGGTGGCAACTCCGGAGGGATTCGTGGCGGTAACCGGGTAGGAAATGGAGGAGCTGTCGAGCCCTTTAACCACCACCTGGAATGTGATTACTCCGGCTGCATCGGTGGTGCCGCTATAGGTTGAAACGCGTTCTAAACCACCATTGACAAAGGATGCTATGTTTTCGGGGAAAGCAAACTGAACGTTCACACCGGCCTGTGCCACACCCAAATTGTATGTATAGGTCACCTGGGTGGATTCAACAACGGTTGCAGAGCTCGCCGTAAGGGTTGGCGTTGGCGCCACCACCGTTACCGTGGCCGCCTGTGTGGTAAGCGCATTGCGCTGGTTGTTTACGATGCTGCTCACTTCGCAGAAGTAGCGCACCGTGCCAAGGGTGTTTGTGGGCGGTGTGTAGCTTGCCGCCGTTGCGCCCTCTATCGGGGTGTTTGCCACTGTGGGTATCCCGCTATCAATGTACCACTGGTAGCCAAGGTTTTCGCCCTCGGCCGACGTGGTAAGCGGGGCTGCGGTTGCATTTTGTGTATACTGTGCATCCTGCGGCTGGCTCGTGATGGCAAGGTAGGGAAGCACTTGCACTTTTATGGTGTACGATGTGAGAGGATGCTGCCCGGGGGCGCCACTTACCTTGCAGAAATAGTAAAATTCGCCCACTTGGTCTGTGGGGGGAGCAAAGCGGTTTTGCGTGGCATCCGGAATCAATGTGGCGTTCGGATCTGTGCTACTTCCGGCATACCACTGGTACCCCACATTTTCGCCCGTGGCCTCTATAAACAGGGAATCCTCTTCACTCACCGTATCCCCTTGCATATACATATTGCTTTCCGGCTGCCTTGTAATGCTAAGGTTTAGCTCCGCCTGAGACGCAAACACCTGCACCGAGATGGGGGGTGATGAGACAGAGGAACCATCGGGGGCAGACGCCACACAGTAATAATAGGTGATGCCCAAGTCTTGTGTAAGCGGTTTGTAGGTTCTATTCGTTGCACCGGAAATGGGCGTGCCCCCGGTGTTGGAGTTGTTCGTGTTTGCATACCATTGGTATCTCAAATTGTTCCCTGCAACCGACACATACAGGTCTATTACGTCGATCGCCTGCGTGTGACGCACATAGCGTGCATCATTTCCCCACGCTACAAACAAAATGTCGTTCCCGTCGCCGTAAGTAGAGTCGTTCTCCGAAACGATCGTGTCAGCGAGACCCATAATGCCAAAAAACGAGCGGGCATCCTCGAGGATATCTACCAAGGTAGTCATGGCCGTTAAGAGGTCACTGGCGGTTGTTTTGCCGTCTGCAACGAGGTCTGCTGCATTGCCTGTGTTAAAATCGCTTGTGTCTTGGCCGGCGTTGTCTAAAATGGCTGTGATGGCATTTATTTCTTCCATCTGTATTTCAACGGCCTCAATGGCATCCAGAAGCCTGTCGTAAACGGGGCCGGCAAGCTCTAAAATCTCTTCGCCCTCAGGGATTAAGAGCAAAGCGGCATCTTCGTCATCCTCCGTCATGGCCTCGATAATTTCAAGTGTGATATCGCCACAGCTTATCGTGGCATCTTTGGCCGCCGCAATAGCCGCTTCCAATTCTTCAAGAAGGTCTTGCATATCGACAAAGGCATCGTTCAGCGCATTGAATTCATCGCTATAGTCCCCGTATTCCGTCGACATGGAGGAGGTTCCCCAAGAGTTGACGAAAGACGAATCCGTGCCGGCCACACAAGAGCTGCCGGCCGTAAGCGTGAGCACAAGCACGGCCAAACATACCAACGAAACTGTTTGTTTGAATTTTCTTTTCATTCTTTTTTCACTCCAATAATTTTTTCACGTTGACGCCTTGTTTACTAAAACCCCAAATATTATTAATCGATTTTACCATTATAACAGAAAATCGATTTTTTTCAAGAATTTTTATTTTAAATGTATCAAAAATATGTTTGGCATACTTTATGTACAATCGTTAGAAAATCGCTTAACACCCCTGCCGTCTTTCAACGGCCTCTTTGGCTACCCGGTTCACTTTTTCATGATAGCCTTTTTTAAACAAAAGACACACGGCTTCATCTGGCCCCATGATATTATTTTTGGATGTTTGCAAGGCCGATGCACGGCAACCGCCACAACACTGCCAGCGATATTCACATTGTTTACACAACTCGTTTTCGTCAAGGTATTCCCATAGTCTTGTGTTGATAAGGCTCATATAACTTGAATCAGAAAGGCCTTTTGCCAGCCCATGCTCCATTAAAATGGGGAAATTTTTTTCAATTTCTCTGCCGGCCAAAGGAAGGCAAGGCAACATTCTACCTTGCGGTGAAATATAAAGGGTTTGGCGAGCGTGCCCGCAAATCACAGCATTTTCGCACGGAATATTTTTTTCGTTTTTCACAGAGGGTATAAACCAATCTGTAGATTTACTGCTACAGCTAAAAAAACCGCCCAACTGCACTGCGATGGGCATATCGTCTTCAAAAAAATCGGAAATATATTGCAAGTAGGCAAAAAAAACATCTTCGATTGGCAAGGAATAGTTTTTGTTATAGTTTTCCCATGAATCGGTATTGGATACAGGATTTGTTTTAACATGCAAGCAATGATGTTTTGCCAAGGTGTTGATGCTTTGCCGAAGCAAATGCACATTACCCTTGTGCAAACATAGTTCTGCGCCGGTGGGAAAGTGCATCTCATGGCAAAGGTCGAAGGCATCCAGCACAATTTGGCCTGCATTTGGAATGCCACGCAGCCAATCGTGCCAGCCATCATCGCCATCATAGCTCATGTTAAATTCAGGATGTGTTCCAAGCGCATCAAGAGCCGTAAGCAGTTCTCTCGTCACCAATTTTCCATTTGAATAAATTTGCGAAATGCGTACATCGTTTGAGACAAAATAGGCCACAATTTCCAAAAAGTCTGTTCTCACCAAGGGCTCTCCCCCGGTTAACGATACTTCCTGTATGCCACAATCTACAATTTGCTTTGCAATGTCCATCACCACTTCGTGAGGAAGTTCGCCCAGTTTAGCATCCGGTGCCGACATATAACAATGCTTACATCGATAGTTGCACTTGCCTGTGATGGACCAATGGGCCCGTTGGATATAACGATTTTTATATAAACGATATTTTTGCTCTTCTAAAAGAGTAGAGCCGCCGGCGCAAACAGATACAATTTTTTGGCTTTCCAGCTCTTTTATAATGTTTTTTGTACGTTGTGAAATAATCGGCAACGAGATATCAATACATCCGTCACAAAGTGAAAGCGCTTGCTGCGTTTCCGCATTCAAAAACACCACTTTTTTTGTCCTTTTGTCCACAAAACTATAAGGAAGTTTATCCCAACCTCGCAACAGAAAGTTTTCGTCCATTTTATAAAACTGCGCCATGGTTTCACCTTCCCAAGAAAATCATTAAATCTCCTGCTGTTTTTGCACCACCGTCGCCGCCAGCGACACAACACACACAGTCTATAACCATTCACCACGGCATCCGGCTCGCCGTCTTCTATTTGCCCATTCCGAGTCGT
>CAYJIR010000024.1:0-31401 GCA_964370295.1 uncultured Oscillospiraceae bacterium | reverse complement strand
CGCTTTTTGTTTTATCTGACAAAAATTTTGCTCTAGTTTTTGCAAAGCCTTTGTTTGTCAACAGCCCCATATCGGCATGGGCAAAGTATTCCTGCATTTTCATTTTGTAGAAGTTGTGCTATAATGAAACCAGTTCTAATGAATTATATACTGTGCGGTTAAACGTTAAAATATGCTTTGGAGGTTAGAAAAATGAAAAATAGGTTTCTGTGTGGTGTTTTGTCGGCATTAGTGATGGTGTCTTTTTTTAGTGCATGTTCTTCAAAAGATGAAATGCAAGAAGCTGTGTTCGAAATGGAAGAAAATGCAACTACGGGCTATATTTGGCAGGTAAGCCAAGAGGGCGACGGCAGCATGGATATACAGCGAGAGGTGATAGAGGATACGTCGGCCGCCTCTTCTTCCGAGATGATTGTCGGTGTAGGGCAAATGATACGCTATACGCTTGTGCCACAGAATGCAGGGGAAGTAAATGTTACTTTTGAGCTGGAACGTCCGTGGGAAGGTGGAGAGGAAGCTTATGAAGCAAGTTTTACTTTTGATGTGAGTGATAACGGTACCTGTGTGTTGATAAGCCAGGAAGAGAGCATTGAGGGCGGTGGCTCGGCGCCTTTGTTTGAAGGGCCTTTGGGTCTAGAGTAAAAAAATGAGGGATGGCTTTGGGGTGTGTGGTTTGATTTGCATACATCCGATATCCCATCATACCGGTATAAACATAAATCAATTGGGTTTTTCCGTTTGTTTCAATTCGGAAAAACCCAATTGTTATATGGAATGCCTGCCGAATTCACCCTAAATATGCATATGGTTTGTTACTATGAAGGGTTTTTTCTTTTGAACATACAGATGCATAAAATTATGCCTGTTAGCGATGAAATTGAAATGATAATCCACAAGATAGAATTTGTGTTGTCGCTGGTTTGTGGTGAATTTTGGTTCAAATCTTGTGCATTTAATCCCCCTTCTGATGCACTGATGCCAACGATTTCTTGGGAATTTTGTGCGGATAACCCTTCTGATGTGCTGGGAATCGGTGGCGTTCCTCTGTCGCTTTCACCGCCCATTAAACCACCGCTGGAGCTATCACTTGAGCTGCTTTCGATTTCGTTAAAAGAAGATGAGGGCGTTTCGGAAATATTTTTTGTATGTGTAAAGTGTGCATAGCTGGTTTCATCCTCTAAAATGGTGCCTATAGAATTTTCTGCCGTGGTGGCGTAACCATCGGCACTGTTGCCTTCCAAGCGAACTTCATAAGGTGTATTTTCAGGGATGTTCAACAGCTCAATGTGCTGGCCACTTGTTAGTGTAAAGTTGGCGATACCATTGTTGATAAGTAAAGAACTTCTTGTGTTATCAGACTTGATGTAGGGGAGTTGTGTGCCATTGGCCAGTTCCGGCAGAGATACCGCGTAGGAAAAAATTTTTGTATCATCGGTGGCATTGCCATGAAGCGCGTTAGAAATATGGAGATTACCAGTGTTGGTTCGAATGGGGATACTGGGCACGGGATAAGGGTCTCCCGGTGAATACGGTTCCCCATTGATACTCATGTTTTCTGCCGTTACCGAAACTACATACTGTGTTGGAGAGGGGTGATATCCGGTTGTTGGTTTTGTAATTTGCAGGATATACTCTCCGGGTGGTAGATGCCCCATATAACATTCACCATCTTCATTGGTAAGGCCAATTCTAAATGGATCGGCAAGGGAAATATTATCTTGCGCAGTCGAAAAAAGTGTAAACTCGGAATCTTCAAGCAAGTTGGATTCGTTGCCTTGTTCTACGCTTTGTAAACGGATATATTTATTGCGCTGCATACTGGCAAAAGCGGCGGCCTGTGAGATGCTGTATTGTGCGGAAACTTCTAGCGAATTGGCAGCGTTTTCGCTAAAACGTGCGCGATTATGTGCTGTGCCGTAGGCAGAAGTGACGTCGGTGACATACTCATATCGATAAGCCTTTGTAGAATCGGGAATGGTAAACCGAAGTGTTCTTGTGGATACATCATATTCTACGGTGTTTTCATCGGCAAGATTTTCCTGTGGAACAATATCGCGCAGGCTACCGTCTGCTTCTATTTCCATTTCATAAATGTGGATATTTGCATTTCCGTTGTCGTCTGTAAATAGCAAATTTCCTTTCGAATCGGTTCTAAGGTCGATTCCACTGCCAAGGGTGTCTAGCAAAGTGATTGTGTTTGGGATGCTTGCAAATGCATTGGGGTTATACTCGAGCGTCCATGTAGCAATTCCTGTGCTGGCGTCTTCCACAACCGTTTTAGAGAGTAAGTTGCTTTGGATGTTTACATTGGCCGTGTCACTCCCTAAATGATCAGCAGCATCGCCTCTGTACACATTGGCCGTGTTGGTGATGGATGAAGTGCCATTTATGCCAAAATATTCCTCTAGTGCGGTTTCATCTGTGGGTTTCGCACGTAAAAAAATGGTATATGGTGCCAGCATGCCTTCGGAAAAAACAAAGGTAGCCGCTTGGCTGTCGCCTTCAGGGCTAATGGAGAATTGCAGGTCAGTGTCGTTGAAAGTGACAGGATTTCCGCTTGTGTTATAGATAGCATAGTACATTTCGGTTCCATCAAAAGGCACAAACTCCCATCCCTGGGGCAAGATGTCTTTAAAAATAACGTTTCCTAGTGCATAATCGCTGATGGAATGATCAATGTTTGCACCCACAAGTCCGTTGACATTGATGCGAAGGCGAAACACCACGGTTTGGTCTATATAGTTAAAGCTTGTTGTGCGTCTTGCTGCAGAGTTGTCTACCTGTGCAGAGAAATTAGAATTTCCGGTGTATTCTCGGTCGATGGTGTCTTTAATAAGATTGTCTGAGGAAGTAACATGGGCTGTGGCCACACAAAATCGCACACCATCGCTATATAGTGTGGCGGTATTGGTAATGGTGGTAGCGTTCCCCACAAGATAGTGGGGATTTAGAATATATGTGTTATAAGTGTAAGACAGTGGCAGTGTATCGTTGCCGTCAACGTCGGCCACCACAACCAAATCCCCAATTTGCTCCCCATCGTTTGTTCTTATTGCATAGGTGTTTACAAGGGCGCCTGTGGCAGTGGTTTCCCGCAGGGAGGATCTATCCAGTGCCTGCCCATAACTGGGAGGAAGTGCCGCAAGAGCACTTGCGCTTAATCCTCCGGCACTGCTTAGGTTGCTTTCATCCCAGTCTATGGAGCCTTCCTGTGCATAAAGAAGCACGTCGTATATGATGGTGTTGGGAAAACTTTGTTGTTTAGGAGCCACTGCAACATTCCATGTGATGGTGCCCTCGCTGGTGTTAGCGGAGCCACTTTTTGTGATGGCGTTGTAACCAATAGAGATACGTGCACTTGCATTTAGCTCGCCATCAAAATTTTCCCAGGTGAGAGAAGCGGTATTGGTGATATCTTTTTCAATAAAGACATTGTTCTCCCAGTGCACCTCAGAGGTGACTGTCATTAAAATGGGTGTGGTGATATCTCCCAGTGGATAATCATAGGTCTCGCTGTTTGGGCTTACTGGCGTTTCGGTGCCGTTCCATACGATGCTGGAATCCTCTTGCAGGTTACCTGTTTGATAACTTGCCGAAACAATGGTTCCCTCGCTTAAATTTTCGCTTACAACGACATTGTTAAGGCTGGCTCCCATATGGTTTAATACAATGCTCCATGTGGTTGTAGATACATTCCCCAAATAGTCTTCGTCGGTTATGCCGCTTTTTTCAATCCAGTTTATGCGATAGTCAACCGTTGCTGTGCTATTGGCAAGACGATTTGAGGTGACAAGTTCTATGAGGTTTGCCGTGTTGTGTGCAGTTTCATGGTTGCTACTGGGGTTATCAATGTCAAAAACTGAAGTTTGGTAACGGATTGTTTGTGGACCGTTTACATCAGAAAAATCATAGGAGAGTATGTTTTCGTTATAAGTGGGCGTTTGTGGGGTATCATTCACAGAAAAGGAACCCTCGATGTATTGCCCGGCATCGGTCAAATCGTCTATAAATCCAAACCCCTCTAAAGAAAGCGAAGTGTCGCCTTGGATTCTCTCGACCATTGTGGTCCATGTGATGGTGCCATCGTTGTTGTATACGCCGCTTTTATGAAATGGTGTTGTGATTTCGGCGGCGGGTACATGCACAATATAGACATTCCCAAAAATATTTATGGGGATATTTTGCTCTTCACTTGTTTGCGTGATGCCGGTAAGTTCCATTTTCATCTCAAAGCTGCCCGCAACCGTATTATAAGTGCCGTCAAATATTCCATCATCTCCGTCGAAAATAACAGTGGCACGAACGGTATGTCCTGTGTCGTCTTCGATATTGTCAAAATGTACGGTGCCCAAGGGAACAGAACCATTGGACATCTGTACAGAACTTTGCTGGGCGGCAAACAGCTTTACATAGGGACCGGTTGAAAGAATTTGCGTGGTAGCATCCCCTTTGTTGACAGGGTTATTTGTGGGGTTTAGCATATCTGGGTTGTCTCCCAAAACCGGCACTCCAAAAGAAAAAGAAAAGGTGAAGCCGGCCTCTTTAACATCGGCATACTCTATCACACCATTTGTCGCAATGGGCGTTCCATTCACTGTAACCGAAGAGTTTGGGTTGGTTAGTTTGTTGTATACCAAGTCGGATTGGGGAGCTTGTGCGAAGATAGGAATGACGAAGAAGCCGAAACTGATAATAAGCATGAATAGTAGAGTGAAAAGGGGACGTTTATATTTTGTTCTTGTTATCATGGCAGTTACTACCTCTCTGGTGTTGATGTTTGTTTTTTGTTGTATGTGCTATTGTACAGAAACAAACTTAAAAAAATACCAGAAAAAACAGATAAAAGCAAGTGCCAATTGTGATATTTAGGGCATCATGGAATAACACTACCGAGCCATTGAGCCTATAAACTTGGGTTGTGGACGCGTTTGTAGCACAGTTTGCACAGCTTATGTGGTAGGAAAATTACGAGGTTTTTTAAAGGTTTACTCGTCAAGTTTGTAAAGATATATCGTTTGGAAAACGGGTTGATAGCGTGCTTGCCATGCAATTGTTATAAGTGAAGGTTTGTGTTGTTTATTGTTTGTTCGGCGGAAATTAAACAAGACTTGCAAAGAAGATTCTGGATTGTTTGTATGCCTAATTTTACAAAATATGCGTAGTTTTTCTTCTGGATTATGGTATAAATAAAGGAGTATAAAACAACAAGAGTGGAATAGAATGAAAAGTATAGTTATAAAACAAGTGTATTGGAGGCAATCGTATGAAAATCAAATGGAAAGCACTGATGCTTGCATTGTTTATCCCACTTGCTTTGGGCTCTCTTGCCGGTGTGCTGGCAGGCGACAGTATGGGAACTTATGGTGATTTTGTGCAACCGCCGTTGGCAGTGCCCGGGTTTTTATTTCCCATAGTATGGACTGTATTATATGCCTTGATGGGGGTTTCCTCTTATCTTGTTTACGTTGCCGACGTTGAAAAAAAACAAAAACAAAAGGCACTTTGGTTATATGCTATTCAGCTATTTGTTAATTTGTTATGGAGTGTTTTCTTTTTCAACTTATCCCTATATCTGTTTTCTTTTATATGGCTTTTATTGTTATGGGTTTTGATTCTTCTCACCATGCGAAAATTTGCATCCCTTTCAAAACCGGCATGCTTTTTGCTACTTCCTTATTTATTGTGGGTAAGCTTTGCCGGTTATTTAAACCTATCCATTGCCATATTAAACGAGTGACGCTGTGTAAAAAAATGAAAGCAAACACATAAACACCCCCGAATGTATGGCCGAATAGCCGATACACCGGGGGTGAAAATATTACTTTTGATAAAAGGATGTCTATGACAATGTGGAATAAGTGGAACAGACAATATTATACCTTTAGTTCCATCGCTTTGCCAAGCTGGTTTTTGTTTTGCTCTAAAAGCGGGCGAATGGTCAATTGCAAAAATTCACTTACTTGTTGTGGGGCACGTCCTATGTAGTCAGACGGATTCATGAGTTCTACCAGTTCCGTAGCGGATAGGCCAAAAGCAGTATCGGCAGCAAGGCGTTCCAGCAAGTCATTTTGTCCGCCCTCTTCCTTTACAATGCGCCCGGCTTCTTGTGAATGTTCTCGGATACGCTCGTGAAGTTCTTGGCGATCTCCACCTTTTTTCACAGCACGCATCAGTATATTTTCGCTGGCCATAAAAGGCAATTCGGCAGCAAGGCGGCGTTCCACCACCTTTGGATACACCACCAAACCATCGCATACATTAAGCATCAAGTTTAAAATCGCATCTGCGGCCAAAAAACCTTCGGCCATGGCGATACGCTTGTTGGCAGAATCGTCTAAAGTGCGCTCGAACCATTGTGTAGAAGCTGTGAGGCCAGGGTTTAAACAATCCACCTCTAAATAACGTGCAAGGGCACAGATGCGCTCGCTGCGCATGGGGTTTCGCTTATATGGCATGGCGGAAGAACCAATTTGCTGTGTGCCAAAAGGCTCTTCCATTTCTTTAAAGTTTTGCAAAATACGCAGATCATTGCCGAATTTTCCGGCACTTTGGGCAATGCCGGAAAGACAGGTAAGCACAAAATAATCCACCTTGCGAGAATAGGTTTGGCCGGAAACCGGCACAATTTTTTTGATCCCTACTTCTTTGGCAATGCGTGCTTCCACATTTTTGATTTTTTCTTCGTCACCGGAAAATAACTCCATAAAGCTGGCTTGCGTGCCTGTGGTGCCTTTGCTGCCCAGCAAAGCAAGGTCTTGTAGGCGATGCTCTACTTCGCAAAAATCAAGATAAAACTCATGCAACCATAAGCTTGCGCGTTTGCCCACGGTCGTGGGCTGGGCAGGCTGCAAATGTGTATACCCCAAAGCGGGCATATCTTTATATTGTTCGGAAAAATCGGCAAGCAAAGCAAGCACGCCAAGTATTTTTTTTCGAATTAAGATGAGGGCATCTTTCATAACCAATATGTCGGTGTTGTCGCCCACATAGCAGCTTGTAGCTCCAAGATGGATGATGCCGGCAGCACCGGGGCATTGCTGGCCATAGGCATAAACATGGCTCATAACATCGTGGCGAACCTGCTTTTCTCTTGCTTGTGCCACTTCGTAGTTGATATCGTCTTGAAAGGCTTCCAGTTCCTCCACTTGGCTTTGGCTGATGGGAAGGCCCTCTTCCATTTCTGCTCTGGCTAGCGCTATCCAAAGTTTGCGCCAGGTGCGAAATTTGTTTTCGTTAGAAAAAATAAATTGCATTTCATCAGAGGCATAGCGCGTGCTAAAAGGGGAGATATAGCGATTTTGTTGCATAAAGAACCCTCCTGAGAATAAACTTGTGATATTGTGAAACTGTTCAGTGAATGCCCATTGAATAAACAAAAAACGATGTATAAGAATTTAAAATTGACATTTTTAAAAGGGTGCAAAGTTAAAAAAATGTATAAAAACCTTGTGCTTTCGTTTTTGTCTTTTCATGTAGGGGCCAAAACACAGTGGATAGCATTGCCTTATAAATTTAAAGGGTAAAATAGGATACCCCACCCTCAAACAGCATTTGGTGTTTGTTACCCTCTACATTGCGGTAAAGATGGTTGTCACTGCGTTCAGAATGTGCCATTTTTCCAAAAATGCGACCATCTAAAGAAGTGATGCCTTCGATGGCGTATACACTGCCGGCCGGATTGAAACGGATGTCCATGCTGGCTTCTTCGTTGAAATCAACATATTGGGTGGCAACTTGCCCATTTTGGATAAGTTCCTTTATCAGCGTGGGCGAAGCAATAAATCGGCCCTCGCCATGGCTAACGGGAATGGTGTGGATGCTGCCCAGGGGTTCTTTGGAAAGCCATGGGGAAAGAGAGGAGCACACGCGCGTGCGCACTAACATGCTTTGATGACGCCCAATGCGGTTGAAGGTGAGTGTGGGTGCTTGCTCGCTGGGTGGTGTGATGCAACCATAGGGGACAAGTCCCAATTTGATTAAGGCTTGAAAACCATTGCAGATGCCTAAAATCAGGCCATCTTGCTGAGCAAGAAAATGGTGCACAGCGTCGCTCAAGGCTGCGCCGCGAAAGAACGAGGCAATGAGTTTTGCACTGCCTTCGGGTTCATCACCGCCGGAAAAACCACCGGGGAAGATTAACATTTGGCTGTTTTTTATTTTTTGGGCAAGCAAAGCGGCACTCTCGGCTATTTCATCGGCGGTGCGATTGCGGATGATAACGACATCGGCATCGGCCCCGGCATGTTGTAAAGCACGGGTGGTGTCGTATTCACAATTGGTGCCGGGGAAAACAGGCACAAGCGCACGCGGTTTTCCGATGCCAATATGGGGAGCTTTTTGGGGTGTGGCCTTTGGTGTGAAAGTGAGGTTGGGCGGTTTTTCTTCGGAACTTGGGCTGCGATATGGCAGCACCGGTTCCAGTTTTGCCTCCCAAGCTTCTTGAACATCGCTTAGGTTTACGCGCTCATTTCCAAAGTCTAGACAATATTCGTTTGTAAGCACTCCAAGTGGAATACCGAGTTCTTCTTCGCCGGCCAGCTCTAAAACAAAGCAACCATAGGCAGGCGAAAACAAGTCGTCTTTGTCTATATCCGGGGCAAACCGCAGGCCCAATGCATTACCAAGACCCATATTGAAAACGGCCTCGGCAACGCCGCCGCGTCCACAGGCCCACACAGATAAAACGCGGTTTTCGGCAAGCCGTGTTTTTACAAGTTCGATCGTTTTAAGGAAAGAATCTGCAGCGGGGGTCAGCCCATCTTCGCACAAAGCGCTGCGAAGCAAAACAACCTGATTTCCACTTTTTTTAAATTCGGCGCCATGAATGTTTGCGCTGTTTCCGGCGGCCACGGCAAAAGAAACCAATGTTGGCGGAACATCTAAGTGCTCAAAACTGCCACTCATCGAATCTTTTCCGCCTATAGAGGCCACGCCTATATCCATTTGGGCACGAAGAGCGCCCAGAAGAGCGGCAAAGGGTTTTCCCCAGCGCAAGGGCTCGTCTTTTAGTCGTTCGAAATACTCTTGGAAGCTTAAATAGATGTCCTTGTGCGAAAAACCACAGGCAACCAAGCGTGCTACACTTTCTAGCACAGCAAGATAGGCCCCGGTGTAGGGGTTTTGCTCGCTGAGGAAAGGATCAAAACCGTAGCTCATGCCGGCACAAGTTGTGGTTTCGCCAAAAACGGGCAACTTCATGGCCATGGCTTGTGTAGGCGTCAGTTGACGACGGCCACCGAATGGCATAAGCAAACTGGCTGCGCCAATGGTGGAGTCAAATAGCTCTGCAAGCCCTTTTTGGCCACAAAAAGATAAATCAGCAACAAAATTTTGCCATTTTTGCTGCAAGCCATCTCCCGATGGCGGGGAGAACTGTGGCGTGGGCAATGCAGGAACACAAAGAGAAATATGTTTTTCTGCCCCGTTTGAATTGAGAAAACGGCGCGCCAAATCGACAATTTTATCACCGCGCCAAAACATGCGCAAACGACCTGTATCGGTGATTGTTGCCACCTCGGTAGCTTCCATGTTCTCGGCAAAAGCAAGCTCTTTCATGCGCTTCACATCTTTGGCTTCCACCACAACGGCCATGCGTTCTTGGCTTTCGCTGATGGCCAGTTCTGTGCCATCCAAACCCTCGTATTTTTTGGGGATGGCATCCAATTGAATGTCGATGCCATCTGCCAATTCTCCAATGGCTACGCTGACACCACCGGCGCCAAAATCGTTGCATCTGCGAATAAGATGTGTGGCCTCCGGGTTGCGGAAAAGGCGTTGCAACTTGCGTTCTACAGGGGCATTGCCTTTTTGCACTTCGGCGCCACAGGAAGCCAAACTTTCCACTTTATGGGCTTTTGAAGAGCCTGTGGCACCGCCGCAACCGTCACGGCCGGTGGCGCCTCCAAGCAAGAGCACGACATCCCCGGCTTCGGGCACTTCACGGCGTACTGCAGACAAGGGCACAGCACCCAAAACGGCACCCAATTCCATGTGTTTTGCAAGATAACCCGGATGATATATATCCCGAACCAGACCGGTTGCAAGGCCAATTTGATTTCCATAGCTGGAGTAACCCGCAGCGGCGGTGCGCACAAGTTTGTGTTGGGGAAGCTTGCCCGGCAAGGTGTTGGCTACCGGCACCAGTGGGTTGGCCGCCCCGGAAAGTCGCATGGCCCCAAAGACATAGCCGCGGTTTGCAAGGGGGTCTCTTATGGCGCCACCGATGCAAGTTGCTGCCCCGCCAAATGGCTCTATCTCTGTGGGGTGGTTGTGTGTTTCGTTTTTAAACAGCAGTAGCCAAGGTTCTTCTTTGCCATTCACATCAGCCATTATGTGCACACTGCAAGCATTTATTTCATCACTTTCGTCCACACCGTGCAACCGTCCTTGTGCTTTTAAAGCTTTGGCTCCTATTGTGGCTAAGTCCATTAACGAAATGGGCTTTGGATGTTCTGTATAGAGTTGTTTTCTTAAAGAACAATACATCTGATAAGAATCTTCTACATGGATGTCATCTATTTGAATAGAGTCGATATGTGTGCCAAAAGTGGTATGACGGCAATGATCGCTCCAATAGGTATCAATCATACGCAATTCGGTTACGCTTGGGTCACGTTCTTCTTGCCGAAAATATTGCTGGCAAAACACAAGATCGTCCATGTCCATGGCAAGGCCATGTTCTTGCAGAAATTGCCGGCAGAAAGTGGCAGACATCTCCCGAAAACCATCCAATACTAAAATGTCTTTCGGTTTTGGGAAATATGTGTCTAAACTGGTTTTATCGTCTAAGTCATCTTCCTGCGCCTCTACGGGATTTATTAAATACTGTTTAATTTTTTCAATTTCTCCCTGAGAAAAGCAACCATATAAAAGGTATACCTTGGCACTTTTCACAAGAGGGCGCTGGGCTTGGCTGATAAGCTGGATACATTCGGCGGCAGAGTCGGCGCGTTGGTCGAACTGGCCGGGCAAATAGGATACAGCAAAGCAGACATCGGCAGTTGGCAAGGTATGATGGATATCATCCACAGGGGGCTCGCTAAAAACGGTAGTACAACAGGTCGAAAACAAGTCCTCAGCAATATATTCAACGTCATAACGATGTAAAATTCGCAATGTAGAAAGCCCTTTTATGCCAAGCACTTGCACAAGCTCTTCAGCCAAAGCCAAGGCCTCCACTGCATATTCCGGTTTTTTTTCTGCATACACACGATAAACCATAAACGAATCACCACTCCTAGATGAATAAAATCAGTGCAAGATAAAAGAATTATTGCAAATCCAGTGCCGTTTTTCCAATATCCTTGCGATAATAGAGCTTGTTAAAGTGCACCATTTCGCTGGCATGATAGGCGGTGTTCAGCGCTTCTTGTAAAGTATCAGCAATTGCCGTAACACTTAAAACTCGCCCACCGGAAGTAAGCAAAGTATCGCCTTGTAGAGCTGTGCCTGCTTGGAAAACCTGTATGTTATCAAGTTTTTCAAGCGAATCTAAACCGGTGATGGGCAATCCCTTATCATACGCACCGGGGTAGCCCCCACTGGCCAAAACAATACAGGCAGTGGCTGCCGATTGCAGCTTAACCAGTTCCGGTTGCAAACAACCCTTGCTACAAGCCAACATGATTTGTAGCAAATCACTCTCCAATAAAGGCAGAATGGCCTGTGTTTCGGGGTCGCCAAAACGGCAGTTGTATTCGATGACTTTTGGGCCGTTTTTGGTGGCCATTAAGCCAAAATAGAGGCAGCCTTTAAACGGTGTACCACGTTCTTGCATGGCACGCACAGTGGGAAGAAAAATGGTGCGTAGGCATTCTTCGGCAAGTGTTTTCGAAAAAACGGGATTGGGTGAAACAACGCCCATGCCTCCGGTGTTGGGGCCCAGGTCGCCTTCCAAAGCACGCTTGTGATCCATGCCGGAGGGCAGGGGAACCAAAGTTTCACCGTCACAGAAGGCCAAAACACTAATTTCGGGGCCGGTTAGGTATTCTTCTATGATAATGCGCGAGCCACTATTGCCAAAAACTTTATCCTGCATCAATTGTTGTATTGCAAAAACAGCTTCTTTTTCATTTTCACAAATGAACACACCTTTTCCCAGGGCAAGACCATCGGCTTTGATAACGATGGGGTAAACGGTGTTTGTTTTTAAATAAGATAAAGCGGCTTCATCGGTAGAAAATACACAATAGGCCGCTGTGGGAATATTATATTGTTGCATAAGTTCTTTGGCGAAAACTTTGCTGGATTCAATTTGTGCGGCAGCGGCTGTGGGGCCAAATGCCAAAATATTTTTGTCTTCTAGGGCATCTACCATGCCAAGTGCCAAAGGGTCATCCGGAGCAACAACAACATAATCAATGGCATTATCAACACAATATTGTGTGACAGATTCTATATCCGTGGGGTGAATGGGAACACATTCGGCGCAGGATGCTATGCCGCCGTTTCCAGGGATAGCCACCACACATTCGCAAAGGGGGCTCTCTAATAATTTAGTTACAAGAGCATGTTCTCGTCCGCCACTACCGATAACGGCAACCTTCATTGTTTTTTACCTTTCTTGCCAATTTATAGTGATGCATGGCATACCACAGCGTATACATCCTCAATGGAAAAATAGACGTATCCCTGTAAAGGCCATGGCAATTTCGTGTTTATCACAACAAGCGATGACATGGTCATCTCGGATAGAGCCACCCGGCTGTGCAATGCAGTCTACGCCGCTTCGAAACGCGCGCTCGATATTATCACCAAAGGGGAAAAAAGCATCACTTCCCATGGCGACTTTACGTAAAGAAGAGAGATAGTCGAGCCGCTCGGCCTCTGCTAAAGGTGTGGGGCGTGTAGAAAAGAAATTTTGCCAAACACCATCGGACAATAAGGCTTCTTGGTCAGCTAGGTCGCCAATGAACTGGTCGATTGCATTGTCTCGCTCGGCGCGTCCGATAGACGCTAAAAATGGCAGTGTTATAACACGCGCGTGCTGGCGGAGGTGCCAAATATCGGCTTTGTTTCCGGCTAGACGCGTGCAATGAATCCGGCTTTGTTGGCCGGCACCCACACCAATGGTCTGCCCATCTTTTACATAACAAACCGAGTTGGATTGTGTATATTTCAAGGTTATCAGTGCGATTAACAAGTCACGGATTTGTTCTTCAGTAAGAACTTTATTGGCTGTGGGGATGTTTTTTAGCAGTGACGCATCAATTTTTATGTTGTTTCTGCCCTGTTCAAATGTGATGCCAAACACGTCTTTTCTTTCTATTGAAGGGGCGGTGTAGGAGCTGTCGATTTGAATGACATTGTAACCACCTTTTCTTTTCTTTTGCAAAAGAGATAGAGCCTCGGGTGCATAACTTGGTGCGATGATGCCGTCGCTTACTTCTTTTAATAAAAGTTGTGCGGTGGCCTCGTCGCATTCGTCCGAAAGGGCCACCCAATCTCCAAAACTTGACATGCGGTCTGCGCCGCGGGCACGTGCATAGGCAGAGGCCAAGGGGCTTAGCGTTTGGGAAGGGCTGACATTGTATACCAGACGCAAAGTGTCTGAAAGAGGAAGGCCAACGGCAGAGCCGGCAGGGGATACATGCTTAAAGGAGGCAGCGGATGGAAGGCCGATTGTCTGTTTTAGTTCACACACAAGTTGCCAAGAATTGAGTGCATCCAGCAAATTGATATAACCGGGTTTTCCATTCAAAACTTTAATAGGCAAATCTTGCGAGGAAAAGATACGTGCCGGGTTTTGGTTTGGGTTGCAACCATATTTGAGTTCCAATTCCTTCATAATATACTCCTGATTTTTGCAAGTATTAAGTAATGCCTGCTGAATAAACCTCTGCAGAGTTTATTCAGCCCCACCGCCTATCGCGGTGGCCATAAAAGTGCCAAAAACAGCACTTTTATGGGGCATATCTTGATGTACTCCACTGTGTTTTCGCCCTTTCAATAAAAAGGCGGAAACAAAAAATGATATTTTATAATATGTATCTGTTATTTTTTGTTTGTTCAGTGGGCATAAAGTACAAAGAAAAGATGTCAATGTACTTGGAAATGATATCTTTGGCGAATAAGCGCTATCAGGCTACCTGTTAAAACTTTAAGTGGAAGCGTCATCGGCTGCGCAAAGTGCCTCGACAGCTTTGGGAAGCAACACCCATTCGGCTTGTTCCATAACCCGTTTTTGTAATGATTCGGCTGTGTCTCCATCGTGCACGGTAACGGCTTTCTGTAGCAAAATGCGTCCGCCATCCGTCACTTCATTTACAAGATGTACAGTGGCACCTGTTATCTGAACACCTCGGGCGAGGGCTTCTGCATGGGGGCGCAGGCCATAATAGCCATTTCCACAAAATGATGGTATCAAACTGGGGTGTACATTGATAATTTTGTCTTTATAGTGAGATAAGGTTAGTGGCCCCAATAGGGTAAGAAAACCGGCCAAGACAACAAAATCTATATGATGTTCTGCAAGAAGAGCAACAAGATGCTTGTCGTAGAGTTCTTTATGAGAAAAACTTTTTGGCGAAAGCACGCAGTTTGCAATGGCCGCTTTCTTGGCGCGTTCTAAAGCAAATGCATTGGATTTGGACGAGCAAACAAGGGCTAAATTCACATGGGGCATATCCCCGCGTAGGGATGCATCAATTAAAGCTTGTAGGTTTGTGCCGCCACCGGAAACAAGCACAGCTACTCGTTTCACAAAAGCACCTCCTGCGCTCCCTGGCAAATTTCGCCCAGAACAAAGGCGTTTTCGCCCTGCTGTTGCAATATATCCAAAGCTTTTGTTACATCTTCGGGCCGTACGGCGAGACACATGCCCACGCCCATGTTGAAGGTGTGGTACATCTCGTCTGTGGGGACATTGCCGGTTTTGGCAATGAGTGTGAAAAGCGCTTGAGGGGGAATGTTTTCTTTGTGAACCCGTGCAGACAAATGTGCAGGCAACATGCGGGGGATGTTTTCATAGAAGCCACCACCGGTGATGTGGCAAATGCCGGAAATGGAAATTTGTGACAGCAAGGCTAAAACGGCTTTTACATATATTTTTGTAGGTGCCAAAAGAGCCTGTGCAAGTGTATTTTCAAGCTCGGGGAAAACATTGTATAGGATACTATTTTCATTTTCAATATTGAAAACGTTTCGAATTAAAGAAAACCCGTTCGAGTGAACACCGGAGGATGGCAGGGCTAGAATCACATCTCCGGCACGCATTCTATCGGGAAGTATCATGGCTTTTTCGTCTACAAGCCCCACAGAAAATCCGGCTAAGTCATATTCGTCCTCGGGGTAAAATCCGGGCATTTCGGCGGTTTCGCCGCCTATGAGTGCACAGCCAGCCTGCACACATCCTTCGGCAACACCGGCTACAATTTGCTCGATTCGTGCAGGGTTGTTTTTTCCGCAAGCAATATAATCCAGAAAAAACAAAGGTGTTGCACCACTACACAAAATATCGTTAACACACATGGCGACACAATCAATACCAATGGTGTCGTGTTGATCCAAAAGAAATGCCAGTTTTAATTTGGTGCCCACACCATCTGCACCGGAAACAAACACCGGTTTTTCAAATCCTGTCAAATCGGGCGCGAATAGGCCACCAAATCCACCTAGGCCGCCAAGAACCCCGGGGATTTTGGTTCGTTCCACATGAGATTTCATGCGGTGCACCGCTTCATATCCGGCGTTGACATCCACACCTGCCGCCTTATAGTG
Organism: uncultured Oscillospiraceae bacterium; assembly: GCA_964370295.1. GTDB lineage: Bacteria > Bacillota > Clostridia > Oscillospirales > Ruminococcaceae > JAAYCI01. Next base: position 15,684 of record CAYJIR010000024.1, on the reverse strand, counting down.
ATTGCTGGCACTGTTTTGCATAGTTTGCTCCTTTACAGGGATAAAATTCTAAATTAGTCTTTGTCACCTAGGAGAGGCTCTTCCTCTAGTTTTTGTTCAAATTTGCTTTTATGCTGCATTGTAGGCGGGGAAACCGGATAATTTCCACTAAAGCAACCATCGCAAAAACCAAGGGGACATTCCGGAGCCAGGTTGTTTAATGTGTCTATGGAGAGATAACCAAGAGAGTCGGCTCCAATGATTTCGCGAATTTCTTCTATGCTGTGATTGTAGGCAATTAAATTTTCGCTGGAATCTATATCGGTGCCAAAATAGCAAGGAAACAGAAAGGGCGGGCACGACAAACGCACATGCACTTCTTTTGCCCCGGCTTCCCGAAGAAGACGAATGATTTTCAAACTGGTTGTGCCACGCACAATCGAATCGTCTACCATCACAACACGTTTTCCATTCACTGTGGAGGCAATGGGTGTCAGTTTGATGCGGACATCGTTTTCTCGGCGGCTTTGTGTGGGTGCAATGAATGTGCGCCCAATATATTTGTTTTTCAAAAAACCCATGTCATAGGGGATGTGGCTTTGTCGTGCAAAGCCAATGGCGGCATCGATGCCACTGTCTGGCACACCGATAACAACATCTGCTTGCACAGGATGCTCTAGGGCCAGCTGCTCTCCGGCGCGCAAGCGTGCCTCATGAACAGAAACACCCTCAATCACAGAGTCGGGGCGTGCAAAATAAACATATTCGAACACACACATAGAAGAGGGTTTGCCGGTGTGTGTTTGGATACTTTCTATGCCTTTATCGGTGACGCATACAATTTCGCCCGGCAAAATGTCGCGCTCAAACGTGGCGCCAATGGCGCTAAGAGCACAAGACTCGCTGGCAAACACAACACTATTGCCTATTTTACCCATGCATAGTGGGCGGAAACCGTGTGGGTCTCGCGCGGCAACAAGTTTGCGTGGGCTCATAACCAAAAGCGAATAAGCGCCACTGAGTTTGTACATAGCCATTTCCACAGCGCGCTCGATGCTGGGCACGGTAAGCCTGGCTTCGGTGATAGTATAGGCAATCACTTCTGTGTCGCTTGTGGTGTGAAAGATACCGCCTTGCAACTCTTTTTCCCGGCGTAATTCTGCGGCGTTGGTGAGGTTGCCATTGTGGGCAATGGTCATGGTGCCTTTGATATGAGTGGATACTAAAGGTTGTGCATTGGCGCGATGTCTTCGTCCGGTGGTGGCATAACGCACATGTCCCATAGCCATTTGGCCAGGGCCCAGTGCAAGCAAGTTTTCTTCCTGAAAAACTTCGTTAACCAGGCCAATGTCGCGATGGTTTGTTACTACACCACGGTCGTTGACGGCAATGCCGCAACTTTCTTGGCCTCTATGTTGCAAAGCATAGAGGCCATAATAACATAGCCTTGCTACATCATCTAAATCACCGCGGTCGTACAAGCCCAGTACGCCACATTCTTCATGAATCCCCTCGAAACAATTCGAAGAAAAACTCATGACTGTTCTCCCAAAAGGCGAGACATCACTTCTTTATAGGCATCTTCTACACCGCCCATATCGCGACGGAAACGATCTTTGTCTAATTTTTCATGGGTGGTGCTATCCCAAAAACGGCAGGTATCGGGCGAGATTTCGTCGGCCAATACGATGGTGCCATCTTGGGTTTTGCCAAACTCCAGTTTAAAATCAATCAAATCAATATTGGCATCTTTTAAATAGGCACGCAGGACATCATTTATTTTAAAGGCATAGTTTGCAATGGTTTCTAGCTCTTCTTCTGTGGCCCATTGCATGGCTAAAATATGGTAATTGTTCACCATAGGATCGCCCAAAGCATCGTCTTTGTAGCAATATTCCAAAACAGTGCGGCTCATGGGTGTGCCCTCTTCAAGGCCAATGCGTTTGGCAAGGCTGCCGGCTGCAATGTTGCGCACAATCACTTCAAGAGGCACAATTGTAACACTTTTTACCAGTGTTTCACGCTCGGAAAGTTCTTGCACAAAATGGGTTGGCACCCCTTCTTTTTCCAAAAGTTTCATCAGGTGGTTTGTCATGCGGTTGTTGATGGGGCCTTTGCCTACGATGGTTCCTTTTTTTGCACCGTTACCGGCGGTGGCATCATCTTTGTAGTCTACAATGACAAGCGATGCATCATCGGTGGTATATACTTTTTTGGCTTTTCCCTCGTAAATCATTTCTCTTTTTTCCATTATGCAGTCCCTTCTTTGCCGATATACGACACATTTTAGTTGTTTTGTAGGTTTTTATGTAAGCTGCTCTTGCAGCTTTTTATCTTTTTCCAGCACTGCGCTGGACATAGCTTTTCGGTGCTCTAAAAGCCGATTTGCAAGCTCTTCGTCACTTAGTGCAAGAATTTGGGCGGCAAGCAATGCAGCGTTTACACCGGCACCAAGCCCCACCGTGGCCACCGGAATACCCGGGGGCATCTGAACAGTGGAAAGTAAAGCATCCAGCCCGTCAACGGCTCCACCCTTGCAAGGGATGCCAATGACAGGCAACAAAGTGTGTGCTGCGGCAACACCGGCCAAGTGGGCAGCCATGCCGGCGGCGGCAATTATAACCCCAAAATTGTTATCCTTTGCACTTTGAACAAACGCAGAAACCTCATGTGGTGTGCGATGGGCACTCATGATATGTGCTTGCACAGGAATATCCAAAGTTTTTAGGGTGTCTATCGCTTTTTGCACCACAGGCATATCACTGTCACTACCCATTAAAATAGCTACTTTTTTCATGCTATCCTCCTTATAGTTCCCGCAAAATGCGGCTACAATACCGTTTTATTATACCATCAATAGAGACAAACGCAAGAGGGAGAAGAACAAGAAAAGACATATAAAAAAACGTTTTGTCGAAAAAATTTTTTTTAGGATACTGATTTGACTTATGTGTTTAATATCATTTTTGTGCTATACGAATTATTTTAGCAAAAACAATTCGCTGTGTAATGCACTTTCGCAGGGCACAACTGGGAAATATAAATTGCCTATGAAAGCAATTTATAGAATCTCTTTTGCTTACACAAGATGCCTGTTTCATAACTTTTAAAACAAAAATGATTTTTCACTCTATTTGATATGTGAGATTTTTTTCGGTTCTTATAAATGAAAGAAGGAGCTGTAGAAGCAATTTGTTATGAGGGTAGAGTGGGTTATTGCTTTAGGGCTCACGCGATAGAGGATCTTGAAAAGCATGGGCTATGAAGATAATGTATTTGGAGTAATCACAAACGATAGGTTTGTACAGATGTCTCAGAAATACAATGACGAACAATCAGAACTTGAAGCTACACTTGTAGATAAACATAAACACTTGCAAGAGCTTGAATCAAAAGCCTCAAATTATAAAGCATTTATGTCTACAATTAAAAAGTATACACGGGTGAAAAAGCTAACACGGGGAATTTTACATGACCTTGTTTCGAAAATTGTAGTGCATCATGCAAAAAAGGAAGATGGTTACTTGAAGCAACGTTTAAAGATATACTACAACTATGTTGGGCAAGTGCATCCCGACCAGCTTGAAAGGCTACAATCAGCACCTGTAAAGTTGAAAGTGCGCAAGGGGGTGGAATGGACACCGGAAGTGTAAACAAAAAGAGTGTTCTTATAGGTGAAATCCTATAAGAACACTCTGACTGGTCGGAGTGACAGGATTTGAACCTGCGGCATCCTGGTCCCAAACCAGGCGCGCTACCAACTGCGCTACACCCCGTATTATATAATGCGATCTCAAGAATTAATTTGAAACCTATATTATTATAATTGTTTTTAATATATTCGTCAACCATTTGTTTTGAAAACAAGATTTTTGGTGCATACAAAAGGCAACCATAGCCATAAATAGCATGTGTGGATTTTATTTATACAACATGTTATACTATAATGTATAAAGTACAGATGAGATTTAGAATAGAATTTTAAATTGCTTATTATACAAGACCCTGATTTATAATTTAGGAATGTTTCTGCTATTTATTTCTGTAAAAATACATTTTGGAGAATACAAATGGTTAGATTGGCACATATCTATACATCGAACATGGCGTTTGATAAATATCTAAGTAGCCGAAACTTTAATAAATCTGCAACTTGTTTTGTAAGAGTGTTCACATCCGGGTTAAATAAAGAGCAAGCGGTGCAAGTGGCTAAAGAAGTAAGAACAATGCTACCGAATGCGTATATTATGGGGGCATCATCTTCACAAGCTGTTTTGTATAATGGAGAACAAATGGCAGGGGAAACCATTGTGCTTGTGGAAACGTATCAACGCTTGCGGATGAAGTTGGGACGATTCACATTTAAAAATAAAACCGCGCAAGAACTTGCTAGGGAGATACATCACAATTTTTGTATGGAACAAGCAGAAAAGCCACCCATAGTGCATATATTATTTTCAAACCCCAATATTGGTGTGGCCGGGGCAGAAATAGATGTGGACAGTTTTATACAAGAAATCAACAAATTAAAGCCTTGCTTGCACTTGGTAGGTGGTATTGCCGGGGATTTGATTGAACAAGGGATTTTAGGCTTTGTATTTGACGAAACCGGGGTTTTAGAAAATGGAGTTTTTGCTTTCACAACAAGTGGAAGTGATGCCTATAATTTTGTGAATGTTTCCAATTCTATGGAAATGATAAGTCCTGTTTTTGAAATCACGAAAACAGAGGGCGTATTTATTGATGAAATAGAGAGCCAACCGGCTTTAGATTGGCTATGTGATTTTTTACAGTTGAAACAAGATACATTGACGACATTTGAGCTAGTAGAAAACACAGCCAAATACGACCATTTGTTACATTTTCCATTGATTGTGGAAAATGCAAGTGGAAGTGGCCGTTTTACGAGATATGATGCAAAACATCACAAATTAGGTTTGTATCATGCGCGATTACAAAACCACACAAAGTTTAGAATGGGCTATGTAAACCCGGTTAAAACGGTGCGAGAAGCCAGAGACACTTGCGAAGCAATTTTAGATACACCTGTGGAATATCTGTTTGCATATATTTGTTTGATTCGTAAATTGTGTTTGGATAACTGTGCGAAATGGGAGCTAATGCCATTTGCAAAACATGATATATGTGGCATTTTCATGATGGGTGAAATTGCCTGCCTTAAAGGGGAAAATCATTTCCACAATGGCGCCAGTGTTTTAACCGGTCTCGCCGAGAACGAAAAGTATATTTTGCCGGATATTCATTGCCTAGACAATACAGATCCTATTAAAGATGATTTGAAATTTCTTAATAAGGCAAAAGAAAAAGGAAAAGCGTATTTGCGTTCTAAAAATGCCGATTTAATTCCAACGCTAGATCAGTATTTGGAATTGAATGAAAACAAAAAAATGGACGAATATGTGGAAGTGCCAAATTTCTACCAGTTTGAAGAGGATAGAATTGCAAAGAAATATGATAAACTGCTTTTGGTGGAAAGCTTGACGGCTGATGCTACCATTGCAATGCTCGGTCACCAGCGTTATTATAGCGCCATACGTGATGTGGTTGTTAAGGTGAAAAATTATTTGATAAAAAACAACCTAGAAGACAGTTTTAATATGTATTCTTTGAATTATAAAACGTATATTTTAGCTTGCAGTGTGAGTGTTTCAGACGAATATTTTAAAGAATGCACGTATATTTTTTATCGACATTTTGAATATATCTCTTCTGAAAAGGAAGGGGTATCGGGTGTTTTGCGTTTTGTTGCGGTTTTAAAACAAAAGAATTTAATTGAAGCAGGCATGAATATGCTGCTTGCAAACACGAATCAAGACAATAATTATTTGGTGTGCGATTATTCGATAGAAAATAAACAGTCGGTGGCAGAGGAATCAAGGGTTATTGACGTTTTAAATCGTGCCATCACCAATAAAATGGTAGTGCCTTTTTATCAGGGAATCCGTAATAATAAAACAGGAAATATAGATAAATACGAAGCTTTGATGCGTGTGATAGACAGCACAGGAAAAGTGCATACACCGGCTTTGTTTATGGATGTGGCAAAAAAATATAAATATTATGGACGCATTAGCAAAATGATGATAGAAAGGGTGTTGAAAGATTTTGAAAATAGGCATAAAACGGTATCTATCAATATAACATTGTACGATGTTCAGTCTGAATCATTCCGAAAATGGCTTATAAAAACTTTACAAGGTTATCCACATCCCGAACGCTTGGTGTTTGAATTTGTAGAAACAGAAAATTTTCAAACGGTTGAGTTGTTGGCCGATTTTGTGGATGAAATACGAAGTTTTGGCTGTTGTTTTGCACTTGATGATTTTGGTTCGGGCTACTCTACCTTGGCCTCTGTAATCACACTTCATCCAGACTTTATCAAGATTGATGGCAGCATCATCCGAAATTTGTTAAAGAACAAAGAAAGTTTAATTATTTTAAATACGATACGGTATTTGGCACAACAACTTAATGTGGAAACTGTGGCAGAGTTTGTTGAAACACAAGAGCTGCAACAGGTGGTGGAGTTATATTCTATTTCTCACTCACAAGGATATTATTTTGCAAAGCCGGAGCCAATAGAAAATTTACCGCTAGCAGAAACAGGAGATATATAAATGCAAACATACAGGCAAGAGGCAAGTCCAATAACCACCATGCCGCTGCTGAACTGTGAAATGCCGCAGGAACTTAAGAAATGGAACTGGGGGGCATTTTTCTTTAGCATGTGGTGGGGGATAGGACATAGAGTGTACATTACCTTACTGGTGCTGGTTCCTTTTGTCAATATTATTTGGCCCATTGTATGTGGTTTAAAAGGAAATGAATGGGCTTGGGGTGCAGGGAATTATGTGGATAAAAACCACTTTAACGCTGTGATGGAGCCATGGAATCGAGCCGGAAAAATAGCCTTTTTTATCATGCTGATTTTCTGGGTGTTTTATTTCATTTGTGCGATTGTTATTCTTTTGATGGTTACACTGGGTGGTTTATCTGTTTAAAAAGCAGAGTATGAGGGCATATATAGAGTAAGCACCCATGATACATTTTAAAAGTGTATATAAATGTTTTGCAATTTTCAATTTTTGAGATTGACCGTTTTTCATTTTTCGTGTATACTAAAAAAAATGCGCTGTTAGCTCAGTTGGTAGAGCAGCTGACTCTTAATCAGCGGGCCCCGGGTTCGAGTCCCTGACAGCGCACCAACAAAAACCATCGATATACAGTTGCTTAAAATACTGTTTCGGTGGTTTTTTTCTTTATTTTTAGGACGCGAATGTCCAAAAGTGTACAAAAACATACAAATGTGGTGTGCCTCAAAGTGTGGCTCAATTGCAAAAGTGAATATTTCGGCATATAATACAATATAGGAAATGCTTGTTAATGTATACTTTCTGGATTAATTTGGTTCATGGGCAATCACTTTTGTGTGAAAATTGAAAACTACCATGTTGCCGAAAAAAATACAGAATGATTCGTCTTTTTTGAATGGTTATGTAATATATTCGATATATGAAAAGGAGATAGTGACATGGATAAAACCAAATCCGATGCCAAACAGGTGAAAGCACGTCTTGCGAAAATTGTGGGAACATTAACACGGCATAATGTGCTTTCCTCGTTGGCAGAGCAAAAGCACCCTGAACGTGTGCGGGAAGCATTTGAGGAATTGGGGCCAAGCTTTATAAAAATTGGACAAATTTTGTCTACGCGTTCCGATATCATAACGCCGGAGTTTGGCGAAGAATTAAAAAAACTGCAAAATCAAGTGAAAACAGATAGTTATGAGGACGTTAGTGCTACTGTTTTAGACGAAACCGGCCACCCGGTGGAGGATTTGTTTGAAGAATTTTCACAAAAGCCCCTTGCTTCAGCCAGCATTGCCCAAGTACACACCGCTGTGCTGAAAGGGGGACAAGCTGTGGTGGTGAAGGTGCAACATCCGGGCATTTTTGATGAAATGAGCATGGATATTGCTTTGTTGGAAAAGGCTGTGCCGCTTGTGAAGTTTATTCCGGCTTCAGGTATGGGAGATCCAGCTGCCATTGTAGCAGAACTAAAGAGGTCTTTGCTTAATGAGCTTGATTTTACAAAAGAGGCAGAAAATATTGAAAAATTCGGCAATTTTCATGCGGATGTACCCTATATTTTATCCCCAAAAGTGTATCGGGAATTTTCAAGTGAACGATTGCTCATCATGGATTTTATGCAAGGGGTTCCGGTTTCGGCCTATGTTGAGCAATCTAACACAGAGGCAGAAAACGGAAACACGGCCGTTTTGGAAACAAAGAAACGCTTAGCCAAAGAAATTGTGGATAATTATATGAAGCAAATTTTCGACAATGGCTTTTTCCACGCAGACCCTCACCCCGGCAATATTCTTATTACTTTGGATGGGGGGGATGTGCCGGCAGAGGAAATGGACGAAGATGGCCGGCCAAAAGAGGCTGAAACATTGAAAAATAGCGCGTTGGAAGAGTTTCCCTTAGATATTGATGTGACAGTGGCAGGCGTGAGCCTTTCTACCGTTTTTCACCATCAAAATGTGGCCGGTTTATTTGCGGGCACTGCAAACACACAGCCAACCGAGTATGGCCCTGAGCGAATTGTTTTTATCGATTTTGGAATGATGGGTACACTTGACGAGCGCACTCTTGAAAAATTGAATCACCTTTTGGCGGCTGCATTTGAAAAAGACAACGATAAAATGGCGCGTGCCATTTTGAATTTGTGTAAAGTTAAAGCACCGGTGGATATGGGAGCATTTACAAAAGATGTGGGCGCTATGTTCGAAAATTATTATGAAATGTCTATCGGAGATTTGAGCATACCGGATGTATTCGACGATATCAACACAATTTGTATCCGCTATAAGCTTCAGTTGCCAGAACAAATAACTCTGCTGGTGAAAGGCGTAGGTACTATTGAAGGTGTTGTGTTGTCTTTAGACCCAAATCTCTCAATTATGTCGGCTGTGCTACCGTATGCTAAGCGATATCTACAAAGTCAATTTGACCCAAAAGCTGAGGTTGTGAAAATCTTAAAAGACCTATACCGTGCGGGAAAGGCAATGCCGGAAATACCTGTTAAAATTTCCCGGGTTTTGGATACGCTTAGCAGAGGGGAAATGAAGCTTAGCATGGAAACGGGGAATTTGGATGAATTATTTAAACGAATGGAAACAATGGTGAACCGGCTTGTGATGGGTATAATTGTTGCGGCGCTTATTATGGGTTCTTCTTTGCTCATCCATTTTGCAGACACGGCGAAAACGGTGGTGTCTGGGATTGGAACAGCCGGGTTTGTGTTGGCTTTTATTTTAGTGATTATCCTTGTGATTCAAACATATCGAAGACGAAAGTAAATGCACTCTAACGTTTATAAGCCTGCAATTTGACAGTTTTAGCTCCACCGCAATATGTGGTGGAGCTAAAAACATTTAAAACAGCGTTTAAGCATATTTTAAACGTCCTTAAAATCTTGCACTTTTTCGACTCTAAAATATTTAAAATGTCTATATGCGTTTTGACGAACTTGCGTAAAATAGAAATGTTTTTCCCCAAGACCAAATTTTTTTGAACTTATTTGCATGGCATACTATAACTAATGCCTGCTGAATAAACCTATGCAGAGTTTATTCAGCCCCACCGCATATCAAGGTGGCCATGAAAGTGCCAAAAACAGCACTTTTATGGGGCATATCTTGATGCACTCCACTGTGTTTTCGCCCCTTCAATGAAAAGGCGAAAACAAAACTGCAAGATTTTTGTGTGAAAAACAGAAAAAACCTTGCACTTTCCCAAACAAAAAATGATATTTTATAATATGTATATGTTGTTTTTTGTTTGTTCAGTGGGCATTAACTAAGTGGTCACAGGTATTCAATGCGACATCAATACCTTGGCAAAGTTTCTGCCAGTATCATTGCCACACCCAAGGTGGAAAGAACAATCCCCGTTGCACGGTTTAATTTTTTTGGCTCCGCTTTGTTTGCAAACCTTGCCCCCAGTGAAGCAAATATGAGTGTGGAAGAAACACATGCCACAAACACAAGTGGGTCGGGCATAACTCCTTGTAATGTAAAATGGGATATCGAGCCGAAAAGTGCTGTGAATGTCATAATAAATACGCTTGTGCCAACGGCTGTTTTAAGCTCATACCCTAAAATTGTAGTTAAGATAATCAGCATCATTATGCCACCACCGGCACCGATAAACCCGCATATAAAACCAATTAAAGCACCGCACAATATAGGCACAATCATTTTTAGTTTGCCTTTAAACTCACGGGGTTCTTTCGGTTTTTGTTCTTTAAAAGATTTTACAAAAAAGTTTATCCCCATAATAAGCGAAGCGTAAACTGTCAAGTTCCCCATTGTGGTGGTGGGAACAAGCTGTGCCACAAAAGCGCCGATAAAGGTAAAGGCAAGCACACTTATGAAAAGTGGTTTGCTGTGCTTGATGTCAATGTTTTTGTTTTTGCCATAGGTATAAGCCGATATAGCACTGGCAAGCACGTCGGAGGCAAGCGCTATTCCGATGGCCTCGAAAGGATTTATCCCTAAAAAAGTTATGAGCATAGGCGAGATTACAACAGCGGCACTCATTCCCGCAAAACCCGTTCCAAGCCCTGCACCCATGCCTGCCAAAATACAAATTATTAAGGTTTCCACTATTTTTCCTCTTTCAAGTTGCTACAAATTTTTGCCAATATTTTATCCATTTGGTCTATTTCGGTTTCGGAAATTCCTTTAAATGCTTTTTGATGAAACTCTTGGGTACAATCATTTAACTGACGAATAAGCATTTCGCTTTTCGGCAATAATGTTAGTATTTGCGTTTTCTTATTTTTAGGGGTTGTGTTTTTTGATAAATACCCACCTTTTTCAAGGCGTGTAATGGCCACTGAAACATGAGATTTTGCGAAATCTTTTGCATTTATTATTTCTGTCAATGTGCTTGCTCTCATGTTAGTGTGCATAAACATTAAGATTTCTGCTTCAAGCAAGTTGATATTTTCGTGGTGCAATAGAGTTGTAAAAAATTCTTTCCGTTTTGTTGCAATCGTGTATAAATAATCTTTTAAAAACAACATACACATCCTCCTGTTTTGTTCTTATTGTAACATTATAGTTCTTTTAGTAACAAAAATCAATAGCATGATAGGGATTTTCAGCGATTAAAATATGCAGCAAATGGTTTTTAAAAAGGTCACATAAGGCATGGTGTCAATGATGATAGAATAAAATGGAGATTAAAACATGTAGGTTTGGTAGCATAGGGGTAGCGATCCCCGGATAAATTTTCTGTATACCTATAGATGAAAGGCATTTGCCCTACAAAGTAGTTTTACTAGCAAAGGGCATGAAGGCCATTGCAGACATGGAGGACATACAGTCACTATTATTGAAACGTTATCAATGGCATGCTTGGTGATAATGATGAAGAGGAGTAAACAGGAGGGATGTTAGAATAAAAGAACATACTACTATTCATTTCGAATGACAAAAGGGGAGCCTTTTTGCGAGATACACGGGCGCTTCACTTGACTTTTTATACAAATTTCAATATAATTTTAATAGATAAGTGTAAAAATTAGCAAATATAGTATGAGGGGAGCTTCACGATAGAAAGTGGAGAGGTGTAATATGAGTATAAATAATATCATAACTCTAAAAGATGGGAAATCAAAAAGCATAGAAAAGGAATTGAATTCCTCTGAAATATTAAAATCAATATTGAGCATGGCCCCCTTCGCATTTAATTTATGGAACAAAGACATGATTGATATTATGTGTAATGCACACATAATCGACACTTTTAATGTTAGTGATTCAGAAGAGTTTTTAGACAGATTTTTTGAGTTTTCGCCGGAATTTCAACCAAATGGCAAAACCTCTAAAGAAATGTCACTCATAAATTTTGAACTGGCACTTAAGAAGGGAAAACATGTCTTTCATTGGATGCACATTACACCAGACGGAAGCAGACTTCCTAGTGAAATTACGCTGATTAAGCTGGATACCTCACCAGACGAAATCTATGTAGTAGGTTTTATAAAAGATTTGCGTGCAGAATTTGATTATGAGCAAAATGCGGTTAGTTACGATTTTTATTTTACGGATAAACTTCCCAAAAGCCGTTTAATGTACGAAATGAAAGAGTTATCGGATGAATGGTTTTTCACCATAGATTTAAGAACGGGAAATATTGCGTTTTATGGAAAATGGTGGTTTAGTTCATTTGGTGCAAATGCAATCATTACTGAGAGCAAAATGTTTGAGCTGGGACTTATTAGTGAGGATGATGTCCACATCTACCAAGGGATGATGAACGACATAAAATCGGGTATAACAAAAACATATGAGCTTAAACTGCTAAATGATTTGGGAGAGTACAGATACCACAAAATCACCAATACTTTTATAAAAGATATGGCAGATATGCCTGTTTTTGTTATGGGAAAAGGTGTTGATATTCACGAGCAACGAGCCATCGAAGAGAGGTCTCAAAAAGATTTACTTACCGATTGTTATAATAAAATAAGTGCTGAAAACATTATTTCTGAAAAGTTTGCAAAGAGCAGTGGAGCTACACATGCCTTTTTTATCATTGATATTGATAACTTTAAGGCGATAAACGATAATTTGGGGCATTTCTTTGGCGACGAGGTGCTTAGGGATATATCTGCAAACTTGAAAGATGCCTTTAGAGGCGTGGATATCATTGCGAGAATTGGCGGAGATGAGTTTATTATTTTCGTTGAAAATTTGTCGGATATGAATATCATTTCTAAAAAAGCTGAAAAGATACTGGAAGTTTACAGAAAAACGTATTCCGGTGAATATAAAGATTATTCCATTTCAGGAAGTGTAGGTATTGCACTGTATCCTCAAGATGGGGAAACATATGAAGAGATATATCAAAACGCTGACAAGGCGCTAAACCATGCAAAAATGCAAGGCAAAAATAGATATATGCTGTACTCTTCTGATTTTAATATTGGTACTACAAGAAGTGTTACAAAAATTGAAAATGCAAATAGAATTGCAAGCTCGTTCTTTGATTACGACCTTATTTCGGCTGTGTTTAATATACTGTATGAAAAAAATGGCGACAGTGATTCTATCAATCTGGCGCTTAGCTATTTGTGCCAAAAATATAATGCCGACAGAAGCTATATTTTTGAAACTCTAGACGACGGGCAGACACTGAATAACACATTTGAATATTGCAAAGAAGGCATTGGCAGTGAGATTGATAACCTACAAGGTATCCCTTATGAATTATTTGCCGACTTTCTTGATAAAGCACATAACGACATTATATATTCTAACAACTTAAGAGAAACCTTAGAGCAAGACAGGGCTTTTGAAATCATGGACGACCAAGGCATTTTGTCGTTTGTTCATGCACAAATCAAACGTGACGGTAAAATGGTGTTTTTCTTAGGGTTGGATGATTGCACAAAAACCAGAGTATGGACAGAGCGAGAAATAAACAGCATACAATACATAGGCAAATTCTTATCAATCATCTTGCAAGGAAAACATCTACGAGACGAGTTGCAAGAGCTTGCCATAAGCAATAAAAACTCTGCTGATATTTTAGATACCACTGATAGCGTGGTGTATGTAAGCGATTTAACCAACTATGATTTGCTGTATCTTAATGAGTTGGGAAAACGTACGGCGGGCATAACTACTGATGAAGAATATAAGGGCAAAAAATGTTACAACATTTTACAAGGAAAAGACGAGCCTTGCGACTTTTGCACAAACCATTTGTTACAAGAAGATGGATATTATGAATGGTCATACTATAATCCTATATTTGATACAAGCTATTTATTAAAAGACAAGCTTATTAATTATAAAGGGAATACGGCAAGACTTGAAATTGCCACAGATATATCAGACCTTGTGGAACTGGAAAAAACAATAACCGATAGACTTGCAGACGAAAAGTTTTTAATGGATTGCATTGAGATGCTCCATGCAGGCAATGAGCCTGATGCTTCTATATTTTCTCTTTTGGAGGCAGTTACAAATTATTACGATGCCGAAAGAAGCTATATATTTGAAGTGTCGGAATGTGGGCGTTTTATCAGCAATACTTACGAATATTGTAGGCCTGATAAACAGGCGTTTAAAGATAACCTTCAAAATCTACCGAGAAACGAGCTTGGTGTTTTGCTGAATAAATGCGAATCACAAGAGGCGTTTTTTATGCATATCGATACACTTGACGAAAGCTCTCTTGAATATGAGCTTATGAAATTTCAAGATCTTACAGATATAATTATTGGTGCAATACGAGTAGAAGGCAAGGAAATAACAGGCTTTGTAGGTGTAGATAATGCGTTAAAAGACAAAGAAAAAACGTCTATAATAAGAACAGTAGCAAAATTTACCGCTACTTTCCTTGACGAGACACAATTGCTATCGAACTTAAACAAGCTCAGCTATTATGACACACTTACTGGCGTTAAAAATAGGTATAGCTATGGTTTGAAGATAAAAGAGATTGATCAAAATATTGACAGTTTGGGTGTGCTGTATGCAGATATCATTGGCTTAAGTTCATTAAACGACACCAATGGTGTATTATTTGGTGATGGTATTTTGATTAATTTGGCAAAGATTCTATCTGAAGTTTTTGAAGATAAAGTTTTTCGTGTGGGCGGAGATGAATTTGTTATAATTTTAGAAAATGTATCAGAGGATAATTTTGAAAAAGATATTGCATTGTTAAAAGAAAAACTGGCACATGAAGCGGATTACAAGGTATCTATAGGCTATATGTGGAACAAAAATGTTGAAAATACCAATAACGAACCAAAAGATTTATATGATTGCGAAAACTATGTTCGTATTTTGCGTGAGAATTTGGAGATGGAAATTGCAAATGGCAAATATATGGTGTATTTACAGCCGCAAATGAATCTTTCGTCTGGTAACATAGAAAGTGCGGAAGCGTTGGTAAGACGGATTGGTGCAGGTGGTGTGGTTCAAGCTCCGATTTACTTTTTGCCGTTTTATGAGAAACAGGGAATTATATCAAAAATTGATGAGTTTGTATTTGAAACGGTCTGCAAAACTTTAAAACTGTGGAAAGATAATGGCGTGAAAACATTACCGGTTGTCTCTGTAAATTGTTCAAGAATGACCATTTCAAAAAAAGGTGTTGTTGAAAAATTCTCGAAAATTTGTGATAATTATGGCATAGAACACTCAAAATTGGTTATAGAAATAACAGAAACAATAAACAGAGTGGACGAAAAGGCTTTGGTTTTGATTATCAAAAACTTTTCGGATGCAGGGTTTTTGGTTTCTCTTGATGATTTTGGCAGTGGATATTCAAACTTAAACTCTCTTGTGGTGTCAGATTTTGATGAAGTTAAAATTGATATGAAAATCATTGACGGCATACACAAAGATAAAAAATCTAAACTATTAGCAAATCTTGCTATTGGATTATGTGGAGGCCTTGATAATGTTTCATCTGTTGCAGAGGGTGTTGAGAACAAGCAGCAGCATGATATGTTGTGCGACATGGGCTGCACAATCGGTCAGGGTTATTACTATGCAAAACCTATGCCAATAGAAGAGTTTTCAAAGGAGTATATCAAGATGTAAAGCCTTGTAGGGTAGTGAAGCTGCAACAGTAATTCAGACCGCTCCAA
>CAYJIR010000023.1:0-32367 GCA_964370295.1 uncultured Oscillospiraceae bacterium | reverse complement strand
AAAGTGCAAGGTTTTTGTTTGTTCAGTGGGCATTAACATAAACAGAGCACCTTCCTAATTGTAGGAAGTGTTCTGTCTTTTTTTTGCAAATGCATAGAATGGCCATTGAACAAACAGCATTGGAACCTGTAAGTTTTTTCAATCCCTTGCACAGCAACCAGGCCTTTCATTTTCACCTTTTTATACGAAAAGCAAAAGCACAATGGAGCGCCTCAAGGTATGTCCCATAAAACACCCATCCATACACAGTATCGCCTGTGCTTTTTGTTTTCTCCGAAAAAATTCCCTCTGGCTTTTGCCATGCTTTTGTGTGTCAACCATTCCAAAACCGAATACCACAAATATTTCTATTTGATTGTATCAACACGCTAAGAACCGGGCCTAAATGCAAGCAAACATCCCTCCCATCATAAAAACAACATTGCATATACTGCATTATATTTTCATAAAAATTTAATACAGCATAATTTTCATTATATTTATTAAATTATATTTATTTTTTGTTTAATTCTAAAAAATATTATGATGATTTTGTCGTTTTTCATAGATCGGTTTTTATGCCATGTCATATGTCTAGCTAGTAGCATGTATTCATATGTTCAAATAAGTATAGTCATCATAAAATTTTCCATTATATTCCTTAGCATTAACACAAAAATATAACAAAACAAACTATTATTACAAAGAAATAGTTTGTTTTGTTATTATATCTTAGTATATTCACTGATTATGCATTTACCGCAATCTTACACCGTGTTTTAGATACTCTCTACATCATTTGTATCTTCACTTTGCCATATGTGATTTTTAAAATAATGCAAGTATTTCGTCTCTACTACTGCCTTAAATTCCACACCTTTGTTTGTATAGTGTTCTTCCTGCACGGCCCCATGTTTTCTCAAGAGCTCTGCCAGCGCCAATTCTTCGTAGGGAATCCGCAAACACACACTGCGAACACGCTCTTGTAAAGCATCTTCTATACCTTGTAGCAATGTATCAAAACCAAAGCCGGTCAATGCACTCACCGCATATGAACCATCTGTTTTTGTGCTAAAATTTGCAATTTTGTCACATTTATTGTAAACAACCAACTGCTTCCCTCGGGCTTTTAAGGAGGCCAAAACTTCCTCGGTTACGGCCAACTGCATCTCGGTTTGTTCGCCTGCTGCATCACACACCAACAGCAATAAATCGGCGTAGCAGGCCTCTTCTAAAGTGCTTTTAAATGCCTGCACCAGCTTGTGCGGCAAGCGAGAAACAAAACCTACTGTGTCTATCAATACCACTTCCTGCCCATTGGGCAAACACAGGCGACGTGCCGTGGGATCTAAGGTTTCAAACAAACGATCTGCCGCCGCAATGTCACTGCCTGTTAAAGCATTCAACAAAGTGGACTTCCCCGCATTGGTATAACCCACCAAGGCCACCAAAGGCACCTCGCTTTTATCTCGACGCTTGCGTGTTTCGTCCCTTCTGCCTTGCATGGCTTGCAGACGCTTTTTCAAAACTGAAATACGCCCCCGTATATAGCGGCGGTCATATTCGAGGCGCGTTTCTCCACCCCCCCGGCGTGCACCGGCACCACCGCCTCCGCCTCCGCCTTGGCGCGACAATTCTTGCCCAAGTCCTGAAAGACGCGGCAAACGATATTCCAGTGTGGCAAGCTCGGTTTGTGTCTTGCCCTCACGTGTAACCGCTCTATTTTTAAAAATAGATAAAATAAGCATGGTTCTGTCTATCACAGGCACTTTTAATAGATTAGAAATATTGCGCAATTGGCTTCCGCTGAGTTCGCCGTCAAAAACCGCACACTCCACTTGCAAATCGTCACAAAGCTGCCGTGCCTCTTCCAAACGCCCGGCGCCTAAAACAGTGGCACCATCCGGTTTTTGGCGCTTTTGCAAAACCTCGGCTACGGCCAGCATCTCGTTTGCTTGCGCCAAAGCGCTTAGCTCCTTTAAGCTTTCTTCTGCATCGAACTCGCCCGTATCTATGCCTAGCAGCAACACAGGTTCTGCCGCATTCATCTCCACTGCTTTCATATCTACCCCTTGCAAAGACATTAACTCACCAGCTGCGACACATCGATAAGCTGTGCCCTGTCGGCCAATTCGCTTGCATAAGAAACCGGCACACCCTGAGGCACAGATTCCATATGGCTTATAACCGCCTGTGCATCACTTTGGGGCATTAAACTTTGCAATTGCCCAAACACTTGGGCCACATAACTGGGCTGTGAGATATTGGGGTAGTAAGCCGGCACACCCAACTGCTCTTCAAAAACTGCCAAAGTATCTTCCCAATCTCCCAGTTCATCTACCAAACCGTTTTCCAAAGCCATTCTCCCCGTATAGATGCTACCATCCGACAACGCCAAAGCTTGTTCGTGGCTGAAGTTGCGCCCTTGCTCTACCACACTTACAAACTCATCATAGTATTCGTCCACCTGCTCTTGATACATCTCTCTTTGCGAATCTGAAATAGGCACACCCGGCAATCCGGCGCCTTTTTCCTCCCCGGCTTTTATAAGCACCGTTTCCACACCCAACATATCATACAGACCACTGATGTCTTGCAAAGCAATGTACACCCCTATGGCACCTGTTGTGGTGTTGGCATTGGCCACAATATGCTCGGCAGAAGCGCTGATTTGATAACCGGCCGATGCACAAATGGGCCCCATGTATACCCACACCGGGCGCTCGGTTACCTCGCGGTATTCCATAAGCGCTTGATAGAGTTCGCTGCCCTCGTACACACCACCACCGGGTGTATTCATAAACAACAAAATGCCCTTATCATTTTCCGTTTCCATCAGGGTATCTATATATTCTAAAGTACCGGCGTGGTTGTAGGTATTCGAATCATATGAAATGGTGCCTTGCACATCAATCACCGAAAAACTGCCCGTGGGTGGTGCGGCCAGCATAGAAAAGCCCCCCACACCCATAGTAAATGTGCTGATGCTAGCCACCACAAACACGCCAAGCGCCAGTGAGGCAAATAGTGCAAACGCCACCAAAACCGCAACCACGATAAGAACAATTTTGCCGGCTCCCATTTTTTTCTTTGTCTGCTGCGGTGGGATATAGTAGGCTGTCACACCCGCAGGCATCGCAGCCTGCTGCCCTGGTATCTGCGCATCATAGGAAGGATAAGCACTATCTGTCACCCCGTATGCATTTGTTGCGCTTTGTGTTTGCCAGTTCTGAGTTTGTGCATGGCTTTCTGGCCACTGTGGGCTATTTGTTTGTGTTTGATACCCTATATTCGCTTGCAAATCCGGCATGTCCTGTGCATTGAAAGCCGGTTCGATCGATGTATCTACACCCAAAGTTGCTTGGCCGATTTCAGGTGCATCACCGTCTGTTTGCTGCAAGCCGATCCCTTCGGCATTGGCAGGTGCTTCATAGGGTGGCATATGCCCTGCTTGTTCACCGCCTGGCATTTGTGTGTCTGGCCCAAATTCTTTCATATCCATACCTCTTTCACCTCATTTAAACTGATTGTAGCAAATCATTATGTTTTTTCTGTGTCGATATCCTGCAGTGAACTTTCATCTTCTATAGAAACAAACGAATTTTCCACAAACTCTTTTCCTCTTGTCACGCTGCAAATCATGGTTTTAGACGCCACATATCGCCTTAGCAAAATCGTCGACGGAAAAAAACCAACCAGCAAAAATAGCAAACTCGGTGCCATATCTTGGAAAGACAAGCGCAAGGTATAAATTTCAAAATATAAAGCTGTTGTGTTTGCAAGGCTTATGTTATAGCCTGCTTGGGACGTGGCCATCACCCAAAACCAGACCAGCTCCAACCCGAAAGCCACCACAAAAGAGGCGGCCAACACGGTAACACCCGCCACCAGCAGTTTCGCCTTGCCACGAAACAAGCGATACAATAAAGTGGCCATAAATGGCAAGAACAAATACAAAATACGATTTACAGAGGCGTCCGACAGCACCTGTGCCCAGTTTGGCAAAGCCGCCACAGCAGCACCCAAAAGCGCCCCCAGTATCCCACCCCAATAGCTTCCCTGCACTTTTGGTTTCGCCTGTGCATCCTTTTGGGGCAAATTCAATTTCTCCTTTACACAGCGCCGATGTACCACTCTACACTCTTCTTGCACAAAGGCCAAGGCCTCGCAATGCTCTTCACCGCAAAGCGCGCAGGTTTTTGGCGGGGTGTACGATTCCTCTTGCAAACATTTCACCAAAGATGTGAGGGCCGTATGCAAGGTACTTCTTAGATAAAAATCACTGGGTGTTTGTATATAGGCCCCCAGCACGTAACATTCATGCTCATGCGCCAAATCTGCCTGGGCAAACCAATCCGTATAGGAAAGTCCCTTGCTTTTCAGCTCTTTTAAACAGGTTTTTGCCTGTTTTGGCACCACAATACGCAGTTCCAATTCATCCTCTTGTTTTTGTATACGAACCGGCCACTCTTTAAACATACCCAGCGCCACCGTATCCACCACGTGGAAGCCAAACTCTTCCATCAACTCTTCAAAATAGCGTTTGGTCATAAAAGCCACCCGTTTTTCAAAGATTTTTCATCCATTTCAGCTCTGTCTCTCCTTTTGCAACATTGTTCCTTTGCATTTGCTTATGCTAAAAAGTATATCATGTTTCATCGTTTTAAAATAGCCTTTTCAAAAAAGGACCGCGCCAATCGCACACACCGTATTAGTTCCGCTTTATACAACAAACAGTATACCAGTATCGCACCCACACAAAATAGCAATTTTAACCAAAAGGCGTTGTAATATAGGGTAGCCCCCACGGTTAGCCCCAGCGAAAGAACCACGGCAAGCACCGCCTTTGCTGGATAGCGCACCGTGCGGTAAAAGTGCTGGCCAAAAGCCGTGCGAAACAGATACATGGCGAGGTTGGCCAGTGCCAAAGCTGCTGCTGCTCCCACAAGCGAAAATTTTGGAATGAGCAACATACAAAACAGATAATTACACAATATAGAAAGTGCATTGCCCAGCGTATCAAATATTGGTTTTTTGGCAATGGTATTGCCGTAGGTGGTGGTTTCGCACAACACCGTAAAAACGGCCCCCAACATCATCAAGGGAAAAATGGGCAACACGTCGGCATAATTTCCTAAGATTAAAAAAATGAGTTCCTCTAGTGCCACAAGCACACAAAAGAAAACCAACACCACAAAATTTAAAATATCATGCACTTTTTTTATACGTTCTTGTTGTGTTTTATAATTTGCATACATATAGGCCCCCCAAAAAGAGGCAAAGCCCAATTGCACGGCAGTTATAATGTTGGAAAGCTGGAATGCATACGAATACACCCCACGCGCATCGCCCGAAATGGCTCCGGCCACATAAGCCGCACCCACCGTGTAATTTAGTGTGACCAGAATCGCCGTCGGCGCCACGGCCAGGCCATAGGGAAGCACTACGGGAACGGCTGTGCGTAATGCATCGCCCCTTTTGGGCAAAATTAACCTACGACGGCTAAAAAGACAAACCATGGCAAAAAGCCCAAGGCCCAAAAGGGAAAACAAAACCATGCCGAACAGTTGGTTTTCGAAAAAAGCACCAAGCAGATAAAATACCTTGTTGAAAAAATTCATTAAGATGGCCGTCACTGTGTATAGCACAAGGTTTTGTTCCATGCGGTATAGCACATAAAAATAGCGCGCAATCATCCAAAACAATGTATTTACAAACACCAACACCACAGCCTCTTGCCCCAACAACCGAAAACTGAACAACTCATACAAGGGCTGTGAAAAAAACAAAGTACACACCAGAGCACCCAGCAACAGTGCCGATACTGAAAGGTACAAGCACAGGCGAAACAACCCTTCCCCACTTACTTTGCCGGGCGGCTCGTAGCAAAAACGAATATAACTTTGGTCTAAGCCAAATACGGCGATGGTCATCAATGTATTTGTAGCCCCTAAAAATTGGGATATCTCTCCGTATATAGCTTGGTTCGGCACTAGATAATTGCCCAACAATACCGCAAGCGCAAACAGGGCAAAGCTGATGATGGTGGAAACCGAATATTTCAATACAGAAGAAACAAATCCCTCTGCACTTTCGTGCCGTGGTGCACCCGACATAGGCAACCCCCTTATGTAAAACAATTGCAGCACAGCCATCGTGCCTTCCTTGCACATATGCGCTTTTTCGTTGCGGACTGTAAATCTGTTTTTTCATTATGCCTACGTGCACTTGCCTACCATTCCAATGCTCTCTGCTTTTCGAGCTCTTACGCTTTTGGTTCTTGCCTATCCTTTGCAATTCGTTGTACATAGGGGGCAATTCGTTCTTGCATCTGCGCAACCTCTTCTTTAGAAACCTTCGCCTTTTGTATATAGCCATAAATACGGCTTGCATAATTGGCAAATGCCGGGGCCACACTTTTAAGACGTATCGGGTCAAAACGCAGGGCAGAAAATATGTGCACACCGATTAAAGCACAAAATTTAAGAAAATTTGCGTGAGGGTCGAACCCCTTTCCAAACGGCTTCTCTTTTGGCTCATTTCGATGCACTTCCTCCAGCAAATCTGCCATGCGCAAATAAGATGGTTTTTCATTTTTATCAAAATACTGTTCAATCACAGTCGGCTTTATAGGGAATTCAGGATGTGTTTGTTCTTGGGCAACCAGCAATTCCTCATAGCTTTGTACATAGCGTGCCTCTTTATAAATCACCGGGTCAAACTCGTGTGGTATGTGCCCCGGGCGCAAAATATGGCAAGTTTTGCCTGCAAAATAAACTTCTGCAATGGCCGTACTCATCCAAATACAAATGGTATCGGCCGCTTTCACCCATTGTTTTACGCTATCGGCAAAAATCACATGGAAACCCTCGTGTTTTTCCTGCAATGCGTGCAGAGCCTCACTGTCCCATTCGCTTGGATGGCGGCGATATACCAACTGCACCTCTTGATGCTCACTTAAATAACGGTCGAACCAAGCTAGGGTCGCCTCCATACTCTCGCGGTTCACACGCGCAAATTCGTGGAAATCCGTGCCTGCCATTTCCGATAATTCGCGTACTTCATCCTCGCCCATAGAGGCATAGCCAAAACTGGAAACATACAGCCAAAGCGGCCTATCGGCTTGTAGATTAAAACGCTTGCACAAAGACTCTTTGTCTAAGTAGTATCCCTCGAATTCAGGGCGCAGAAAATCCATCATCACCGCACCGGTTACCGGTGCATTATGGGGTGGCACTCCATTTCGAATCAAACGCTCGCGCGTGGCCTCACCCCAACAAGTTTGCACACATTTTTTTGCATTCCCGTTAAAATTAAACCAACTTTCCTGCTCTTGTGTATCACTAAGCATTTGCTCCCAGTGCAAATTCACCACTTTATTTAGCTTGCCCACGTTGTTATATACATGGCTATTTAATCCATCGTTGTCGTACATGTTGCTTGCCAGCAACACACGCGGTTTTTTCCATGTGAAATACTTTAGTTTTTTGCGGTCGAGCAATTGACGAATTTCACAGCGATAACCACGACGTTGTAGCTCTTCGCTTAACAAAATAAGGCTTTCGTATTCGCGCACCACATGCTCGTATAAAATTAAAAAATCCAGAGCCATACGCCCTCCCTAGGCCAAATCTGCTGCCAATTGCTGTGTCCAAAGCGGTAAGCCATGCACATAATCCAAATGCAAACTATCGAACCAATGTTCTTCTGTATAGCTCGGCCTGTTTGTGATTTCGTAGTCTAGCACCAATGCCCCACTTTCATTCAGTGCTTGTATCACGCTTTGCATCTCCTGCTCAATGCCGTTTTGCTGCACCACATGTTGAAAAGCCGCCTCGTGCATGGGCGGCAACACCACCACAAAACGAATGCCTTGTTCTTTGCAACGCTCAATCACACGCAGTAGCTGGGCCAGTTCTCCCTCTTCACTTTTGTCTATCTGCCAGTTTTGTGTGCTTTCTATCACGTGTTGCAAATGCGCCAGCACATCTTCGCGAATAATAACTTCTTCCCCATTCGGTGCCAACCAGTTTTGCGTCAGGTCTGTTTGTGGGTCTCGTGTTTCTTGGGCCCCACCATATAGAGGCACTCCCTGTAGCCAAAACACCAAATTCTGCATGGCCTCCAAGTTATAGCTCAAGTTTGTCATATAAACAAAAGGATTATAGAGCGCTAGTTCTATAAAATCAAAACGGTCGGCATCATAGTGCTCGTTTAACGTGTAAAACGAAAGTTCAAACACCACCTCTTCAATTTGTGGATATCGATTGAGCAGATACTCTAATTCGTCCAAACTCTCTTGTAAAGAGGCTCCACCAAAGGCCAGATTCGTATAGCTACGTCCTGTGGCCTCATTAAACGCCTCCATGCTTTCGATGTTGGCAAAGCGCGAATCGCCCAGCAAAACACCTTCTGTTGGGTTTTTATCGTAGGCACGCAGCGAGCCAAACACGGCCCCCGTGGGCGTAACCGGACGAATCCCAAAATAGTTGTTTGGTTCAAAGGCTAGAAAAAGAACATAATACAGCATAATGGGTAGCAAAAGAAGTGTTGTGCAACGAAGAATTTTTTTCATAATTTAAAACCCTCCGTATAGAAAACTGGCCCCACCGAAACCGCCGCTTCCCATGATAAACCCTGCAAAGGCACAAAGCACCAAGCCATAATAGACAAGCCAGCGCAACGAAGGGCGCAAACGCAGCAAGCCCTGTTGCCAAGGCTGACCTTTTAAGCGGAAGCATTGTATCCAATCCGCATACAGGGCAAAGGCCGTACACAGACCCGTGAATACAAAAAACACGGCCACAAGGCCACCATATCCATAAAACAACGGTGCCACCGAATCATACAGCACCTGCACTGTTTCCGCCAATGAAACACCGGAAAACTGCCGCAACAAAGCAGAGGCGGCCTCGGCCACGCTACCACCCGGCGAAAGACCCACACGAAAGAACACCAAACTCTCTACCCACAATACCAGCACCACGGCTGTTTTTCCCACACGTTGCCATTTGGGCAAACGCTTTTTGGGCTTACCCACAAAACGGTGCAAACCTTCTTCCCCAATGCGAAAAGCGGCCTGTAGCAACCCCCAAACCACAAAACACAGTGTATCTCCGTGCCAAATACCCGAAATCAGAAACACCAGCGCAATGGATGAAAGCATGGGTGGTTTTTCCACCTTTTTTCCCAAAATCGGCAGTTTTTCGGGCCAACGACTCCACACCAGCGGCATAAATACATAGTCTTGCAAAAACGAAGATAAGCTCATGTGCCATCGAGCCCAAAATCCGGAAAAATTCGTCGCATAAAATGGCGTATTAAAATTCGGTTTCAAGCGGATGCCAAACAATAAAGCCGCACCTAGCGCTATGTCTGTATACCCGGAAAAATCGAAATAAAGTTGTATGGCAAACAAAACCGCGGCTAGGCTCAA
This sequence comes from uncultured Oscillospiraceae bacterium, assembly GCA_964370295.1. Classification (GTDB taxonomy): domain Bacteria; phylum Bacillota; class Clostridia; order Oscillospirales; family Ruminococcaceae; genus JAAYCI01. Next base: position 22,952 of record CAYJIR010000023.1, on the reverse strand, counting down.
CGTGAGGCCGGAATAGGCCGCAAGGTCGGCATATACCGTGTTGACGAAAAGTGCCAAGGTATCTGCCACGGCCAATTTTTTAAAAAATCCACCGGCGGCAATGCGCAAACCCTCTTGCCAATTGTTCGCCTCAAAGCGGCGGTTCACATCCTGCAATTGTGGCATTAAGTCGGCGGCCCGAGAAATGGGGCCGGAGGTGACAGCGGGAAAGAATCCCAGGAACAGCGCATGTCCTATAAAGCTTTTTTCAAGAGGCACATCCCCACGGTACAAATCCACCAAATAGCCTACGGCCATAAAGGTGAAAAAACTAATGCCCAAGGCGGCCGCTGTGGAAAAATAGCCGGCGTTATACTCGACCCCAACCGCAGAAACTAAGGGTGCAAGCAAACCTTCGTACACTGCATTATACTTAAAAAAAGACAATGCCAACAAAAGCCCCAAAAGCCCCAAACCCAAAAAACAGCGTTTTCCCCTTTGGGTATCGGCAGCGGCTATACCCCTGGCCGCCGCATAGGAAAACAAACTGGCACAAAGCAAAATGGGCAAGTATGTTGGTGCTGCAAAAAAATAGAAATAATAGCTTACCAACAAAAGCCATATTCTACGAACACCCAGTGGCAGCACATAAAATACGCCCGCAGCAAGCGGCAGAAATAACAGAAAATGTACAGATTGAAAGCTCATTTTGAAACTTTCAAGCACAGGCGACACTGACATAAATCTCTATATCCTTTTTGTTCAAAATAGTAGCAACCCGTCTTTTGTGCCCCTGCCCCAACATACCACCAAACGCGACTCGTCATGGCACCACACAAAATAAAGCAAGCTCAATCGTATCCGTAAATATTCATTATACCCGCAATAAAAGCGTTTGTAAAGCTGAAACCCCTTCCCTTGCAGGCTGAAAAACAATCCTTTTCTCTATTCTAAAAGCTCTGCCAAAAGACTATTTTGCACCAAAAAACCATGATCTGTTAAAGCCCAACCCTCTCTTGTTTGAATGCACAGGCCTTTTTTAGCATAAAAATGTAATTTTTCCACTTGCGACTCGCGTAAAACAGCACCAAATCGGCGCTTCCATTCGTTTTTTGAAAAACCGTCCTGCAAACGTAGACCTAGCATCAAATAGTCCTCTGCGCTTAAGTCTCCCTCATATTGGACTTTACAGTCTCCTTGTATAAATCCGGCTGTATCGGCCGCATACGAAAAGCGCCGTCCACCAAGGCAGGAGTGCGCTGCCGGGCCAAGGCCCAAGTAGTCCTCGCAATTCCAATATAACAAATTGTGGCGGCTTTCGCAGCGTGGCTTTGCAAAATTGGAAATTTCGTAGCGCGCAAAACCTGCCTCTTGCAAACGCTTTGCAGCAAACAAATAAAAAGAGGCCGCCTCATCTTCGCTTGGCAAGCCCTGTGGAACCTGTCTACCAAAGGGTGTGTTTTCTTCCACCTTCAGTAAATAGGCCGAAATATGGCACACACCACCCTCTAGCAATAGCGCCAAGCTCTCCATAAATTCGGTCTCACTATACTGTGGTAAAGATAGCATCAAATCGCCCGAGATATTTTGAAAACCGGCAGCTTGTATCTCTTGCAAAGCTTTTTTAGCCATGGACGCCGTGTGCAGGCGCCCAAGGCGCCGCAAAGAACTGTCTCTTGCTGTTTGTACACCCAGGGAAATTCGGTTAACCCCTGCTTGCAAAAACCCCTGTAAGGACCGCGGCTTTGTGCTCTCGGGGTTTAACTCCATGGTGATTTCTGCCCCCGGCAAAGGGTTTACAGCCTCGATAAGTCGCTTCGTTTGCCGCGGCGACAACAACCCCGGTGTGCCCCCGCCAAAATAGAGCGTACACGGCCGCAACACGCTTCCCTGTGCGTCATAAGGACGATGCTGTTCCAACTCTCGCAACAAGGCCTGCACGTAAACCTCGGGCACACTTTCTTGCCCTGCACTTGAGTGAAAATCACAATATAAGCATTTCTTTTTACAAAAAGGAATGTGAATATATAGGCCAAAATTTGCGCTGTTCTTCTTTTCTACCATATTGTCAGACAATCTCTATTTTCATTTTTTATGTTTTTTCTGCATATATTTTAGCGGAATTCCTGATGAGAAACATCTGAGACCACCACGCTATCGAATTGCCTCGCGCACCTTGGCAAACTGCGGTTTTCTGGCAAAAAGATATTTTGCGATATACTCCATCCACTCGAAATCTTCCTCGCTGTCTATGTCTAAAATGGCTGTATCTTCCATCTCCACCACATCGCAACGGCCATCCCATAAAAACGCCGTCTCATTTTCCAGCAAAAAGGCCCTGCGAAACACATATATGGAAGCATTTAAGTCATAGCATTGCGGTGTTTGTTGGCGTGCCGTAAAATTGGTGCGCACCACGGGGTGTACCAAACCATCCTCTGCGCGCTGCGCCATATTCATGTAGGGGCTTCGGCGGCTTTTCACAGCCGACATAACCACCTCAAGATCTGGGCGACTATAGGCATGGGTCAGGCAATTTTGTATATCCTCTACGGTGCGCAAAGGGCTTGTGATGTCCAAATCCAAAAGAAAATCATAGCGGTTTCCCGTGTGGCTTTCCATTTCGCGTAAGCTGTGTTGAAACACGGCCATTTTGGGCACAGTGTCACCCGCCAAGGCCGCAGGGCGTTGTAGCGCTTTCACCTCGGGATAACGGCTCAATACCAACTCTCTTAACAGTCCACTGTCTGTGTTAAGCACTATGTCTGCACAAACATGGGGATTTTCGCGTAAAAACAAATCGGCCGCGGCCAGCGAATAGTGTGCCAACGATTTTCCGCAAAAAGTCTTTAAATTTTTGTTTTTAAATCCTTTGCTCCCGGCCCTCCCGCAAAGACTGATAAGAATGCGTGATTCCATGCCTAGACCCCCTGTGCCAATTGTAGTACCCGCGTGGCGTGCTGCGGGCTGTTGATGCTTTCTTGTCCATCATTTTTTGTGTAATAAAGAAGATACTCTATTTCACGTAAATACCGCTCGTTTGGATCCTCATCAAACCTTTGTATCGCCTCGTTTGGAAACTGCAAACTTCCGTTGATAAAATCTGCCCTTATGGTGCCCTGCCGGGTGAAAATTTCCAAACTACGTCGAGCTTCCCTGCCAAAATAGTCCAGATGCAGTTCGCAGAGAAAATTTTGATACTGGGCAAGATACACAGCGAGGTCGTCGGAATCAATTTCTAAATGAGAATATTTCCCACACATACACACACTTTTTTGGGGAAACCCAAACAATTGCACCAAATAATCCCACTCGTGTATCAAATCCAGTCCTACACCACCACCCATATTCCTATTGGCCGAATATACCTCTCTGTAGTCGACACCCTTGCGCCAATCCGGCAAATAACTAGAGCATAACGCACGCACTGAATAAGGGCTAAAACTTGCCAAGCGTTTTTCCAAGGCCATAAACACACCTGTCCATCGCATGGGTGCTGCAACATAAGCTTTTTGCCCGCTGTCCAACCCCACTTTATGCAGCGACACATCCGCGCGGTGAAAAATTGGTTTTTCGATAAAAAAAGTGTTCACGCGCCCTTGCAAAGAAGCTATCACTTCCTCGTGCAAGTGTGTTGGCCCTGTGATGCAAGCCAAATCAAATCGCTCGCTCTTCAAAAAGCTTTGGGTCTCTTTGTGCACCAAGGTGCCTATCTCCTCCAAAAGAGGCGCAGACGAAGAGCGCAAGGCCGTAACCTCCAAAGCTATCCCTTGCTCGTTTGCTACTTTGTGCAGATTTCGCAAATGTCGGCATCCTATACTGCCCAATCCTGCAAAAAGAACTTTCATATCTTTCCCACCGCTAAGATCCAATCCAGATTTCTGTTCTTAATTGTCAGAAAAATCATAATTTCTAATCATTTCCTTCTTCCATTTTGTCAATCAGATGCAGTGCCGGCAAATCTTCTTGAAAACTCCAACGTGGTTCACCCTTGCCGGCAATCACGTCATAGAAGTTTAGGATCTCTTCTAAATATGCATTTTCCACAATATTATCACTATAATTTCCATCTTGCATAACTTTTCCTGCATATCCATCCACTTGCTCTTTTTTGTTTTTTTCCACATCCCAATAGGCCAATGATTGCGGATTCCCCTCCCAAAACAAGTGCAAACCTTCTCCATAAATCTCTAGGTTTCGCACCGGTTTCGGCGACACAACATCGGCTGCCAAAAAGCCTTTCACACCACTTTCGTGACGCAAGGTGATAAACCATGTGTCCTCATAGGGCACATCCAAAGTGCTTAGGCTATCTTTTTGCACGTATACATTCGATACAGGGCCAAAGGTTTTTAAAAGCCATGGCAATTCAATGCCCAAAATTTCACGCACACCACCCGTGCGCTTGTTTCCCACAAAAAAGTCCTTATAATTCTCCCACGGATGCCAATTGGGCAAATATTGGCCAATGTGATAGATGTAGTTCACAGGTTTTTCAAAAGCACGCACCTTTGCACTTAGCCACTGCACCTCAGCGCGGTAGAGCATCGTGCTGGAAAGAAACAGCGGCAACTGTTTTTTTGCTGCCTTGTCCATGATTTCTTCATAGCCATCCGGCACAAGGTTCAATTCGGAAAACACAGGCAAATCTGCATCTAGCAGGCCGTTGATTAACAGGGAATGTGTAAGCGGTGCCGTGCACACAAAAGCGGCATCGTAACTGTGTGCTTCCAAAGCCTGTGGCAAGGTATCATAGCAAACAATACCCAAATCCTCCGCCTCTTGTTTTCTGCTTGAAGACGAGTCCACTCCATAGATTTCGTGTGTGGCACTTAAGCTCTTTATTAACCTTGCACGGCGCTTTCCCATGCTACCTAGACCCACTATTAGGTTTTTCATGCTTCACAACCTCCGTCGTAAAATTGTTTGGGTAAATGCAAACTGCCCTCTTTTAGTTTATCGGATAAAATGCGCACAATCTGCTTGCTTGTGTCGTCCTTGCGATAGGGGCTTTTGGCACGCCGTGCCTTTTCTTGAAAGTCGGGTTCCATCACCTGTTTAATGGCGCTGTCTATATCGCTTGCTCCATCCTTGCAGCACAACACATTGTCACACATCAAACGTCCGTGTTGGCGCAAACCAATGTTCACCGCCGGGGTACCAAACGAAGGCGTTTCCACCACCCCCGATGAGGAATTCCCCAAAACCAAAGTGGCCTCTTTCATCAAGGCCAAATAACGCACTGTGCCCAGCGATGGCACCAATACGCTGTTTGGGTGACGCTCGCAAAACAGGGCATATTGTTCGTTAAGCTCGCGCCCACCGGCGTCTGCATTGGCCGCTGTAAACAAGTAAAAAAGCTGCATATTCTGCTCGGCCGCTTGCAAAAGAGCCTGCGCTTGGTCTTTGGCACTGCGCCCCGTAGCCGTTTCCGGATGAAAAGTAACCAAAGCCAGTGGCCCACTTGCCGGTATACCTAGGCTGTCCGCCAAGCTTTTTCTTGTTGGTAAAAATAATTTTCGGATATTTTCGTCTCCAAGTCCACCCACATCATACACCGTTTCGGGCGATTCACCCATGCGAAGTAAGCGCTCCCTATAACAGGCACAGGATGGAAAATGCAATTTTGCCATTTTGGAAACACAATGGCGATACCAATCGTCCTCTGCACCGTAGGTCACCTCTCCACCGCTTATGTGTGCCACCGGAATGCCCAAAAGAGAAGCCGCCAAAGACGCCGCCAAAATTTCGTAGCGGTCACCCAAAACAAGCAAAACCTCCGGTTTTTCCTCTGCAAAATAAGCCAAGAATGCCTGTAGGGCATTTGCCACGCAAGCTGCTGTCCCATTTTTATCCTGTGTTTCTCTCTGTGATAAAATATCAATGCGGCAGGCAATGGGCATGGCATCTGCCTCAATTTCGCTAACCGTGTAGCCAAAATCATGGCTTAGATGGCTACCTGTAACCACAAGACGCAAGTAGATGTCTTCCTGCTGCTCCAAAGTTTTTAGCACCGGCCGTAAAAGGCCATATTCGGCACGCGTACCCGTCACTACGGCCACCGTATATTTTACCCCCACAGGCACACCCCTTTTCGCATCTGATTTTTGGTTTTTCCACCCGTTTTTCTTATACTTCTATGGTCTCATCCGGTGCAAAATCTCGCTTTGCCCTTTGCCCCAACACCGCGTGCCAACGCATGGGCGATATGCCGTTTGCAGGCCGTTTCGTGGCTAGGTTTTCCCGTGTGAAAATGTCTCCCTTTTTCACAAATGTTGCCGCCACTATGCTTTTCCTTGCAATATTCCGGTTTTTTTCCTCGCTTTTTCGCACACGCTTTTCTCCGTCTCCCAGGGCTGCCTCGCATTGGCGCACCCCCTCTACCAAAACACGCAATTCCTGTGGATCTAAGCTTGCTTTGTGGTCGGGCCCTGGCATGGATTTATCCAAAGTGAAATGTTTTTCGATAACGCAGGCCCCAAGAGCCGCTGCCGCTATGCCACAACTAACCCCTTGCGTATGGTCTGAGTACCCAACACGTAAACCGAAAGCCTCTGCCAAGGTGTGCATGGCCAGCAAGTTCGCATCTTCAAAGGGCGTTGGATACTCGGTGTTGCAATGAAGCAAAATAATCTCGGAGGCCCCTCCCTCTTCCAAGGCCGAAACAGCGTCCTCTACCTCGGCGAGAAAGCTCATGCCTGTACTTAATAAAACCGGTTTTTTACAGGCGGCCACCGCTTGCAAAAAGGGCAAATTTGTGATTTCTCCGGAGGGTATTTTGTGCATCGGCAAGCCCAGCTCGTCTAAAAAAGCAAGACTTTGTAAATCGAAGGCCGTGGCGAAATACACGATACCTATCTCTTGGCAATAGGCGCGCAATTCGCGATGCGCCTCAAAATCAAAATGTAACCGCCGCACCATCTCCAGCTGGCTTTCCTTCTCGCCCGTTTGCACCTTTTGGTAATCGGCTTTTTCGGCAAAACGACTTACCACAAGTTCCGGAACAGCCACTTGATATTTCACCATGTCTGCCCCTGCCTCTTTTGCAGCCAAAGCCAATTGCTTTGCCAGCTTTAAATCGCCATTATGGTTTACACCGGCTTCTGCTATGATTGCAATTGCCATGTTTTCTCCTTTGCTATACCCATGCAAAACAGGAAACCCACCCTCCAAATTTTGCTGCGCACTTTTTATACATCCATTTTAAACCGTTTCGTCTATGCCATCTTTTACATATTGTACCACAAGACACTGCCGCTTTGTACCCCTTATGTGCTCTGTATTTGTTTGCGCTGCCGCCAATATCCCAAAGCAAACAACACGCAAAAAATCAAAAGAGAAACCACACTAAGACCTGCACCCAAGGCAAGCCCGGGTGGGTGATATGCCAGCACCACCGCGTTCTCTCCCTGTTGCAAAGGCACGGCCAAAAAACTACCCAGCACAGCACCAGGCTCTACCTCTTGGCCGTTTACCGTGGCCTGCCAACCCACATCATAAGGGATGGAAGTAAACAGCATTTCGCGCCCCGACACCGCCTGCACCGTTCCCGTCACATGGCCATCTTCTATCGAAAAATCTCCACTATTTTCTTCTGCCTGTTGTGCAAGCTCGGCCATAGCTTCCTGTGGCAAGCAGGCAAAATATATTTCGCTTACCACCAAATCGCCCCCTTGGCCAAAGCCCAAACGAATTTCATCGCCAGGCTCGTGGTAACCCAAGTTCAAAACACCGTTTTGGTCGGCTGAAAACACCTTGCCCGCCACCTCGCCGTTTAGTAACCAGTCTACATCCATATATGGAATTTCCGACACAGCCAAGGCATAATAATACCCTGCCTCCTGCGCGTTCAACACATACTCGCCCCCTGCAGGTAGCTGGCCCAGCAGTCCGTCCAGCTCCACACCTTCCAGCTGCCTTTGCACCTGTTCCACCTCTTGCAACAGGGGTTCTTCATGCCCGCCTGTCAGAATACGATATAGCTCGTTTTGATATGAAAAACTATTCTCCCACTGGACGAGTTCCTCCCCTGTGTCTATGGGTGGCACCGTAAACAAAAGCGGCATGACATAAGGATTTTCATATAGAGTTCCCACCTCGGTTTCTTCGTTTTCCTCCCAATGTGCCGGCACAGCACGGCTGTCGTCTGCCAAAAGCCGTGTAAGTGCTAAAACACTGTCACTAAAGGCGGTCGAGCCGTATAAATACGAGCCATTGCCCCGATAACCAAGATTCCATAATGTGTCTGTGGATGCATTGTCCTGTGTGGACCCAAAATGAGAAATTCCATGGTAATCCAATAGCATTGGGTCGTTCATGGTGCGATAGAAATTCTTTTCCACACGATATTGCAAGTTTTCTTCTTGCTGGGTATGCATCACACCGCCCACCTGGTCAATAAAATTTTGATAGGTTTGCAGCGGATATGGCTCGAACTTACGGCTTATAAGAAAACCAGACAGACTAAGCTCTGCACATACCACAAGAATTAGCCCTGTGGCGGCGACATTTCGCAAATTTTCTTTTTTTCCGTTTTGGCAAAACCACAAAACCACCCCGTAGCCCAGCACGCCCAATGCACTAAGCGCAAGTTTTATCATACCGGCCGTTTGTGAAACCGGCCCCAATAACAAAAATATGCCAGCCATGCCCAGCGCCGTTAAAACAAGCGTCTTTTTCCCCACAGCTCCATAGGCCAAGGCCGCCGCCGAAAGCATCGCCAACACAAATACAAAAATCCAAGAATAGCGGTATAAAAACCACACCGGTTCTGCCAGGCCATGCCAAACCGTGTCCAAGCCTTTGATCCAAAAGCTTAAAACCAAAACCGCCAACACGGCCCCCGCACACAGTTTTGCCCGTGCTCGAATGGCCGGACTTATAAAAAAGCACAAGGCGAGCAAGGGCAATACGAGGCCACAATAAAGAAAAGGGTCTCCGTCTATCACCTGTGGCCATTCAAAATTGTGAAAGGCCAAGCGCTCTGGCAAGCTCCACAAAGCAAACTGGGTTTCGCCTGAAAACGAATATCCCAAAAGTTCCCCTTTGCTGCTGTTTAAGTTGAAAACTGTGGGTGCCAGCAACACAGCCACAAGGCCGGCCCCCAAAAGTGACCCCCCTATAAATCGCACGCTATTTTGTATGATTTTCCTGTCTTGTGGTTTTTGCAAAACAAAATAACAAAGCACATAAAATACCAAAAAGATACAAGCCATAAAGGCAATGTAGAAATTAGCCGCTGTCATCAGCGCAAGGGCCACACTGTACAACAGCAGCCCTTTTCCCTTTAACATGCGCTCCAAAGCCAAGCACACCAAGGGCAGCAAAAACAAAACATCATGCCACATGATATTTTGCGCATATACAAACACATAGGCCGAAAAAGCATAACCCAAAGCCGGCACCACACCCAAAAGGCCGAGTTTTGGAAATTTATGATGCAAAAACAACGACATGAACGATGCCGCGAATACCACTTTTAACCCAAACAAAAAAGCCGCCAAAGCCGCAAACCATTGCACCGGCACCAACAGATACAAAAGGTTAAGCGGGCTTGCCACATAATAGGCAAACAAGGCCACCAATGGCCCCCCCATGGATTTATCAAACCCATAGAAAAAGCCGGCCTCCCCTTGAAAAAATCGCTGATAATGCGCAAAATAAGGAATATATTGTCCGTTTAAATCGCCCGTTATCACCGTGCGCTGACCAAATGGCCATATCCCCATGGCCACATAGATGCCCAGCACCATGCCCGTGGCCAAAATGGCCGCAAAAAGTGCCGGATGCTTCCGAAGAAAACAAGCTCCACGCGCTGGCCATGCAAGCAGAAATTCCCTCAATGCTTTTCCTCCAAATGTCGACGCATATTTTCCAGTTCCTCCAGTTGCCCCATATCCATCCAGCTGCTTTCAGGCACCGGATATACGCCCACACGTTCGCCACGCAAGCGACACTGCTCTATCACATCCGGAAAACCCTGTTTTTTTCCGTCTTCCATCTGCTGCACCACAGACGGCTCCACAATGTACAGCCCCGTATTTGTAAGATAATTCATCTGCGGTTTTTCACGCATGCAGCGAAACAAGCCGTCTTCATCGGCCTCTACCACACCATAGGGCACCACAAAACGCTTGGCTGCACACACCATGGTAACGGCATTGTTTTCTTTTTTGTGTATACGAAGCATTTCGGCGTAGTCTGCATCAATTAAAATATCACAGTTTGTAAAGAAAAAAGTTTCCTGCAAATGCTCTTTTAGCAAGCAAAGACCACCACCCGTGCCCAGTGGCTGTTCTTCATCTGCAAAATGCAAATTCCAATCCTTTTCTATATCGGCAAAATAGCTCTTAATCATGTTCTTTTTGTAATTGACAATCAGCGAAAAATCGCGGCAGCCACAGCGATAAAAACGCTCCATTAACAACTCTAAAATGGGCACTTCGCCCACCGGTATAAGGGGTTTTGGCAAAATTTTGGTATAGGGATATAGCCGCGTGCCCTGCCCGCCTGCCATCACCACCACGGGCGCATCCAAAGAAGCACAGGGCACAAATCCCTTGTCTTCATGTGCGAACACAATGTCTGCTATGCGGCCGTCTTTGTCTAACAAAGGCACAGCATGCACGTCTTCCTCTTGCATAAACCCCCGTGCATCTGTGTGTTTTTCAATCGGTAAACTTTTTGGGTTTGGGTTTGCCACCGTGGACACCGGCACTTCCAAACTTCCTCCACGCAAAAGATGCCTGCGGATATCACCGTCGGTTAACACAGCACACAGCATTTGTTGCGGCGCATAAAATAAAATACGTTGCCCCGCTTTGTCTAGCTGTTCCATCGCCTTTAGCACGCTGCAATCTTCCTGTAAAATCAACTCGCTGTTAATCACCTTTTGCCTCCCTGTTTCCCATTTCTCACCTGCAAAGCGCCCGTAACGTTTCTATAACACGCGCCTGCTCCTCATCACTTAAATTGGTGGAGCAAGGCAAATTGACTATTCTTTTTCGGTATTCCTGCGCTTTTTCAAGGCCGTGGCACTCGTTGCCCTTGTAGGGGGGCAATTCATTCATCAATGCCCACACCGGACGTAACTGGATTTTCTCGCGCGCCATATGGGCAATTAGCTCGTCGCGTTGCAACGGAAAGGCATCCTCCAAAACCAAACTAAAAAACCAATGGTTTGCGCGTGTACCGTTTCGGAAAGGAACAAACCACAAACCTTTTTGTCCCTGCAACGCCTCTTTATACTGTATATACAACTGGCATTTCCTGCTTATAAAGCCTTCCAGCTGTTCTAGCTGGGCCAGCCCCAAAGCGGCCGGGATGTTAGATAAGCGATAATTATAGCCCACCTCATCGTGTAAAAATTGCACTTCGTCTGTTTTAGCTTGCGTGGATAGGTGTTTGGCTCTCTCTGCCCAAGCCTCGTGCTTTGACACCAGTGCACCGCCACTGCCCGTGGTGATGATTTTATTGCCATTAAAACTATATACACCCACATCCCCTAGGGTGCCTGCCATTTTCCCTTGCAAAGGGCCACTTGTAAAAGAACTTCCCAGCGCCTCGGTGGCGTCTTCTATCACGGCCAATTTATAACGCTGGGCAATGTCTATAATGGCTTGCATATCGGCAAGGTTGCCAAAAACATGTACCACCAAAACCGCTGCCACACGCCTTGCCGTTTTTATATTGTAAAGACCATCCGGCCTACACTCACATTGGTTTTCGCAAAACTCTTGCAAAAGCTGTGGGCTGATGCACAACGAATCGTCACATCCCAAAAACACAGGCTGTGCCCCCACATACCGTATGGGGTTTACCGCCGCAACAAAGGTCAAGGCAGGGGCTATCACCTCTTCGTCCTGTTGTATGCCGGCACACAGCAAAGCCAGGTGCAGGCCCGCCGTGCCACTGCTTGTGGCCACAGCCCGTTTAGCCGAACAATACGCGGCCAAGGCCTGCTCGAACTCGCCCACCTTAGCACCGCCGCTTGACACCCATTCGCTGATAACAGCCTTGCTGGTGTATTCATGTTCTCTGCCTGCAAAATTGGGCACAGACAAAGGGATAAACTTTTTTTCACTCATGCTTTTTTCTCTCTTTTTTGTTTTTTTATAAGTTTATACCACTCTATTATAGTATAAATCAGGCAAGAGGCAATCGGCGGCAACACCAGTAGCACCAATAAACGCCTAAACGAAAACTGAAAATATTCCCACGGTGTACGCTGGGGATGCAAAACCAAGCTTTCTGCCACCAACACATTGTCTGCTTCGGTGCCCGTGTCTATCCGCAGGCCACCGTATGTGCCAAGAGGCACACGATACCCATAGCCACCGCCCTCCATCGGAAAGGCAAACACACGCTGATTCGTCTGATATTCACTTTGCCCCACTTTTTTATAGTATAAATCCAACTCGCCCGGATAATTCAAAAACTCGCCATCTAAATGCACCAAACCCCCAAGCATTTCAAAATCTTCCAAAATTATTTGGCCGTCTGTACTCGAAACAAAGTAATGATCCTCTTGCAAAGGCTGCACGCCCACAAATTGTGCCTGGGAAAGCCCTACATTTAAAGGGGGCAGTCCACCCTCATACAAAAAGGCCAGTAAGCCCTCTATAAGCCATAAAACTGTGGCAAGCATGTAGCACACCACTGTCAAACTTACAAAGATATTTTGTTTCATCTCTTTGTTATCCCCTCTTAAAAAATAATGTCTGTGGGTTCCAAAAACAAGGTATCACCTTCAAAGACTACGGCGTACACTTGTGTTCCTTCGTTAAAATAGCTCTCTAACCCATCGCTAAACACCATGCCATATTCGTTTGCAAAATCCTCGTTGGCCTCGTCCACCAAAACACTGGTCACCCCGCTTTCAACCAAATGCTCTCGAAAGCCCTCTGCGTCTATCGCCGTCACTTGGGTGCTTCCGTCCTCTTGCAACTCCCGCTCTTCAAAAGCCCCACCACCATAGCTATAATCCACTTGCCAGGGCAAAAAAGCGTAGCAATACATAAACCAGTTGATGCCCGTATCGTTCACAGAAATGATAAACGTTTTCCCATCTTCGTCCAGCTGGTTTGTAAGATTTTGCACACGGCTTTCAAAACGACGGCGTTCTTCGTATTCGGCAGCATTAAAGCCCACCACGCTCATGGCAGGTGGTACCAACATCCACACGCGCAAGCCCAACACCAAAGAAAACAATATCATCAAAAGCTGTGTCAGCTCTTTTTTACGGCTATGTGCCGCAGAAAAAGCCAAGAGACTTACGGTGGCCAAAAACCAGCCAATATAATAGGGGTATAAATATCGTTCAAAGCTGGCAAAAGCTTGCTCTGGGCGAAAAACATAAAGATAGGTTACCATAATCAGCAGAAAATAGGGCAAAAAACCCAATGTGGAAAATACCCCAAAGGCCAGGCAGCGCCGCCTTTGTGTGCTGTGGCCCGAAAGAAAAGCTGCCAGCGCCACCAAAGCCAAAATGCCGCCAGTCACCATGACACCACTGCCTAGCATCGTGCTGTTTTGCAAGGCAAACATCCTTGGCATTTCCTGCACTATCATTTGAAAATGCTCGCTTTGCTCACTGGAAAATAAATCTGAAAAGAATAAAATAAACAACTCGCTCATGCCCGCATTGCGCACACCGCCCAATTCAAAACGGTTGATATCGGCTGCCCATGCCAAATGCTGCGCCCAAAGCAAAAACGGCACAATCACAGCGGCAAACCCTGCCGCAAGCACCCCACCTGCTGCCATAATATGAACGAAAACTCGCCTGTTTTCCGGTTTTTTTTGCACCAGTGCATCCACAGCCATCAGAACCGCGGCCACTAGGGCCAACGCCAGCGCGGTGTCTTTGGTAAACGTAAGCGAAGCCAATGCCAGAAGGGCAGGCAACAGCCTTTTCCAGCCATGCTTCGCCCCATAAAACCAGGCAATCAACGCGGCACCAAACAAAAAGCCCATGGGCACATCTGCCAAACTATCCAGCCAAGGCGCCGTCATTTTAACTGCCTGCGTGTATATTGTAAATAAATAGGGTGTTACAAAACCTATCAAAGCCACAGGCACTGCAAGCGCCCAATGTTTTTTCTCCAGTGGCGCCAAAAGGGCCGACACTGCTGCCAACTGCAAAAAATTAATGGCGGCATAATGCTGCCACGGCACAAATTCCATGCCAAAAAACTGCACAAAGTACCCAAGACAAGAAAGCAGGGGTGGCTGGGTAGCTGTCCACACCCAGCCCACTTCGGCCGTTGTGTACATTTCATGATTCAGCTTCATAAGCTTTGCGGCCGTGCCCCAAGTGGAAAATTCGTCCCAAGTGAGAAACAAAGGTTCGCGCACACAAAGCACCAATAGCATCACCGTACAAGAGCCGGCAAAGGCCCAAAACCCAAGGCCCAAATTGGGAAAAGGTTTTTTAAACCGCCAAAAACGCAGCAACAGATACACCGCCGCCACCACCGCAAGTACATACACCAGCCCTGTGCCCAATGCAAGTTGCCCCACCATGCCAAAAAGCACCACAATCAAACCAGCTGAGCACACGGCACAAAGCGGTGCCAAAGCACTTTTAATGCCACGCTCTGCATAGAACACTGCCAAAACCAAAAAAACCAGCAAGGCTAAGAAAGGACGCAAATCGCTCATGGTGTTTTGCCCCTTTCCCTATGTTCTTTCCATTGCAAAAACCACTGTGTGCCAAGCAGCACTTGCAAAACACCTGCCACAATAGCCGGCGCCAGCAAAAGAATACCTATCTGCATGCCGCTGGGCACAAAAAATGCCCATGCCGGTCTCGGCTCGTTTACCACAATTTCTTGCGCATAGAAAACATTTCCATAGCTACTATCGGGGTCAATCCGTAAGTTTTGCCCGCCACCACTTGGCAGCCAATACACACTTCCCTTTTCGCTTTCATATGCATACACCATATTCCGCAAATTGTAATTCCCATCTTGGTTGGCATAAAAAACCGTTTGAATAACGGGCTCTCTTATGAACTGAAAATGGGTGCGCACACTGTCCACACGCAAATCTTTCTCGTTTAAAATAAGCTGTGGATCGCTGCCCACGCTCACCCAACTGCCGTTTTCCAATTCCTCCAATTGTATGGGTGTGAAATCATCCATTTCCAGCACTGTTTCGGTGAAAAACCCCGTTGCATATAAAATGCGATTTCCCAAAAAGCAGCCTGTTCCCCAAAGCAGTGCCAGCAGCAAGGCCCCGGCATAGCATGCCATTACCAAGTGCAAATTCGGGTGCTTTTTCTTCCATTGTCTGTATTTTATCATGATACACCCTCCTTTTCTTTTGCTCTTGCTTGCATTCTTTTCCCCTATGCGAAATTGCTAGCTTTCCTTAATCTCCACCGGCGCATACAATCCGTCCTCCCCTTTTTGATACAATGCTGGATACTCCCCTGCATGGCTTAGGCCGTCGGAAAACAAAGTGCCATAGTTTTGCACAAAGCTTTCATCAATTGCATCTAGATAAATATACTCGCAATTTTCTTCGCTTAAATAGGTCTGCAGCTCTTCCCTGCTTAGCACAATTTCAGCGATATTCCCTTCGGCCTGTGGCACAATACGTCCACCGCCAAAACTGTAGTCTAAAACATTTGGCATCAGGTGATAATGTGTTTTAAACCAGCCCAATCCCGTGTCATCTTGGTTTACATAAAATGTGCGCGCGCCCGGCTCAATGTGCGCACTGAGCAGTTCTGCCTGGTCTTGCTCTGCATACAAAGGATCATAACGGCTGCTGGGATAGTCCAGCACCGAGTAGCCGTCTAAGATATTAAAACCAAAGAGACACAAACCACCAAAACCGACCACCACCAAAACACTTTGCGCCGCCAGTGTTTTGGTTTTCTGTTTCAAATTTGTGGTTTTGTCTGTGCTTGCTTCTTTTATCGCACATTGCGCCAACATGGCAAGTGCTAAAACAAGCCAGCCCACAAAATAAGACTTTTGATAGCGTGTATAATCCGGCAGGCCACCTTCATAGTTGCTTAAAAACGCAAAAAATGTAAGCAATACAAATTGGAAGCCTAAGAATCCTAAAGCGGACAACACCCCCCACAAAAGCACCCTTGCACGGTGCAGCCGGTCTTTTGCCATGAATAGAGCAAAAACAAACAACAGAAGAATAAAAAGAGTGTTGTGCAAGGCCGTGCCAAGCATGGAAATTGAATCATTGTTAACAAAACTATCCAGCATATCTACAAGGGTTCTTTGTAGGGCTTCGCTTCTCTCTTGCACACCCAAAAGCTGCAACAAACTGCTTTGCACAGCTGCAAGCGGGGAAGAACCCGTGGACTGTCCTTGTGTCACTGTATTTTGCGCATTGGCAAAACCGGTATGCAAACGCCAACTGATATAACATAGCAGCGGTGTCGCCATAAATGCTACACCCAACCCAATGCTTTTTTTCTTTGTAAGGCTTTGTTGCTCTCTTGGAAGAAAGAACAAAATATCGCAAAATATAAGCCCAGCCGCCACCAGTGATATTGAAAATGTGTTGTCTTTAATCAAAGCCAGCCCTGCCAAAGGCAACAGCGCCCAAAGGATATTGCCACGCTTGCGTATGGCCAAATAAAAAGCCAACGCACCCCCAAACCACAGCCCCGCAGGCACATCTCCATAGGCTGTTAAATAGGCTATACTTAAGGAAGTAATCCGCTTTGGCGATAAAAAAACAAAGGGTAGCAAAAGCCCCACCGCAGAAAGGGGCAAGGCGGCATATAAATTATGCCCCACACATGCCACCAAGGCAGAAGCACAGGCAAAAACAAGCAAAGCATATACAAAAAGGACAGCCCATGGCAAAAACTCGGCACTGAGCAACTGCACAAACCACCCTAACAAGGGCAGGGCCGGCATTTCGGTGGCCGTCCAAAACCAGCCCGCCTCGGCCGTTGTGTACAACTCCCCCTGTAACTTCATCATTTTTACAACCGTACCCCAAAACGAAAATTCGTCCCATTGGCTAAAAAGGGGCATTCGAACCCCAAACCACACCAACGCCGCAAGGCCGAAAATTAGAAAAACCAAAAAGCCCACACTTATCATAGCCTTGTATACAGCTTTATAGCCCATTTTTATAAAACTGTATACCCCCAAAGAAAGCGAGGCCAATAAAACCAAATAACCCCCCGGCACCAAAAGACCTACCATGCCAAAAACAGCAAGTGCTACCACCACCGTGGCAAGCGAAGCCAAGGGCATCAAATCACTTGGTAGCCCACGGTACCTATAAAAAAGCCCCAACGCCAAAATAGCTAAAAACCCCACTGCAACACCCGGCACTTGCTCACCTTCTTTCTTAGCACACAGCTATCGCTTTAATAGCCGGTCTCTTTCTTTTTTTGCGAGGCAAAATTTCCCCAAATCTCTATGCCTGCCACCAACAAGGCCGATGTCAACGCCGGCAAAAACAAAAGCCAAAACACCTGCCGGCTACTTGGCAAAAAATACGCACTTGGCGGCTTGCTTTCATTTAAGGTGACGTGCCAGTCTCGATACAAAATCCCACCCGTCGTGTCCAAATCAAACCGCAAGGCCTGCACTTTGCGGCCTCCCAAATCAAAAACCCAGGTTCCATCTTCTGCTTCTTGCGCTGTCAGACGTTTTTGTGCGCTAAACTCTTCGCCGGGCTGTGTTGTATAATACAACTGCATTTCACCACCCGGACGGCTTACCTGCTGCGCACTAAAGGTAAACAACGTAGCATAAAAAGGCTCGCCCAGACTAAACACCATGCGCGGGTCCGTATCGGTGGAAATCAAGTCCGTTCCGCCTTGCTCATTCTCTGCCAGCAAAACGCCCTCCACATAAAAACTTTCAAAAAATAGCGTTCGTTCTATCAATTGTCCATCTTGCCTATGTTGTGTGTCTAAAAAAAACTGTGCCCCGCAGATGCCAAAATACAAAAGCAGAGCGCCCGCATAGCAAAGAGCCACCACTTTCCAGGATTTTCGTTTCATGGGCATCACGCCACCTCGCCCCCTTCCTGTGGCACCAACAAAAGGCCGGTGTCCCCCTCTTCTACGCGGTAATACCGGTGCCCTGTGCTCAGGCTTGCATCATCACTCCATGCGGCCAACTCATCGCTAAACAAATGTTGAAAATCGCTTAAAAAATAGTTGTCTATGCGATCTATCAATACATGGCTCACCTGTTCTTGGCGCAAAAATGCCACAAAATCTTCGCTATCTGCCTCAAAGGGATAGGCGATAGCCGGCGGCGTTGTATCCAGGCTATCCACCAAAGTTCCGCCCACGTTGCCCACGTACACCGCTTCGCCATTTTCCTGCACCGTTTCGCCATTTTCATCGCGCAGCACACCGGCATATTGCAAGGCCATATCGGCATCCAATTCGTAGCGATATTGATAGCTGCGTGTTCCATCGTCTCCTTGGCTTAGCACATATACACGGTCTTCCTCTTGCATCCCCTGCTCTTGTGCGCTTGCCAGCACATCTTGCACATCAAGGCGCTCGCCATAATTAGACGGACTGATGAACAAAAAGTTTGCCCCGGGATGGGCTTGTAGCACCAAAACAGCCAAAAGACAAAACACAAATCCCATGGAAGCAGCTTTCGCTATTTCGGTGCGCTTGTTAAATCTCTTCGTCGACATTCCTGAAATTCCCAGTAGTACAAGCGAGGCCGTAAGCCAGCCCTGCCAATAAGGGGTTAGATAGCGCAAATAGTCTTTTAAAATCAGTGCTTCTACAGGCTTGAAGATAAAAGCGTACAACATAAGATGGAAAAGGTAATACAGCAAAAAACCCAAGGCGGAAACCACAAAAAACACCAAAATGCGACGGCGCTGTTTTTTTTCCACGGCCAAAAAATACGCCAAACCCAAAACGCCCACAATGATCATAAAGACAACGGCACCCGAGCCCAATAGCGAAATGGGGCGGCTATAGAACGCCTCGAGCATCAACGGCAACACTTGGCTATATTGCTCGTGGTACTGCAAACCAAGCAAAGCACCCAAAGCTTGTAGTAGCAAGGTTCCCATGCTCAGTTGCTGACCGGCACTGCCCAAATTAAAACGGTCTACCCCGCTGGGAATCATTGCCAAATGCACCGCCCAAAGCAAATACATGCCCACTATCATGGCCGCGCAAACCAAGCAAGCCAACACCCATGCACCTGTTTTTTTAAAGCGAAAAAAGGACAATGTGTTGCGCTCGCAAAAAAACAAATCTGCGCCCATTATTAAAAGCGCCAACAAGGCCAAGGCAAAACCCATGTCTTTGACATTGGTAAGGGCCGCTAACAAAACCCCAAACGGTAAAAAGAAGCGTGCATCTTTTTGCTCATCGGAAAAGGCATAGCCCAAAATACCGCCAAACATAGCCGCCATGGGCAAATCGGCCATTACAGTGCGGTACACCCAGGAAGGGTCGCCTTGCACCGTGCCGGGCTCCAAAAAGAACGGCAATAGAAACAGGCCGCATAAAAACACCGTGCCCACTGCTTTTTGTTTTTTCCAAAATGCACCGGCCGCCGAAAAAGAGGCAAGATACACAAAACTATAAGCAGCCAGCATGGATGCTTCTGAAAAATTTTTAGAAAAAAATTGTATCAAATAACTAAAAGACAAAAGCCCCGGGGGATAACTGCGGTGCAATAAATTGCTTTGTGCCGTTGTAAATAGTTCCCCCTGTTCGAACATGGCCTTGCCCGCCGTGCCCCAAAAGGTAAAGGCATCCCATTCCACAAACATAGGATTGGTGACCCAAAAAAGCAAAGCAAAAAACAACCCACCCAACATAAAAAACAAAAAACCGGGCGTACATAAAGCCAGCAGATTTCTTCTTTCCATCAAAATAACAGCCAGCACTGCCAAAAGGCACAACGCATACCAAAGCCACGCACCCAACCAAAGCAAGCCCACACAGCCGAAAACCGTTATCCAAACCATAGCCAGCGCCACCGAAAGCAGCGGCATAAGCGCCGAAGAGCGCCGCAGCATACGGGCTAAAAATAACGACAAGCCCCCCAAAGACACAAGGCCTAGCAAGACACTCAAAATATTTTTCCTCCAAAACCATCTTCCACAAATACAGAATTTGTGTGGCGTAATTTTACCCAATGCGGGAAAGCAAGTTTACCACCTCGTAGCCACCCTCGCTTTTGGGCAACCACTGCCCGATAAAGTTGCTTTGAAACAAACTGATAGCCGCCACAAAAGCCACGGCCACACAAATCCATAAAGTGATGGTTTGTGTGCGCACTGCAACACCCTCGCCTTCTAAGCTTGGGCGTACGGCCTTGCCCAGCAAAATGCTGGCTGCCATAAATAAGAGCATAAAAGAGGGAAGCAGATAACGCGTTTGCACCCCTACAATGCGAATGGAATAAACATCGGTTTCGGCCACATACAAAGCCGCCAGCACCGAACAGCCGTAGAATAAGGCCATTAAAAACAGGGCCCACACCGTAGTGTGTTTTGTGTCTTCCTTTTGCTGGATACCAAGGGCCGCCGCCGCGGCCAAGGAAAGCAAGGATAAAACACCCACAAGCTCTAGCGAAAGATCTAGCCAGCCAAAATCGCCAAGCCCTGTTATATAGGCAGCATTTTCATACAAAGTAAGCATGGTGCGTGCGGCAAAAGCAGGAAACTGCGTCAACATAAAAACCGCCTGTGCCATGGGATTTGCCTCTTCACCCATCCCCCGCGGTAACTCCTGCGGATACCCATGCACCAGCGTGCTGTTCCAAAGCCCTAAAACATAGTATAGCAATATCCCAAAAGCCGCCGAAGCCGCCACCACAAGCCATGGATTTGCACGGTTTTTCCACCGCAGGGGTGGAATTAGCAAAAGAACGGGAAGCAGTACCACACTGGTGGGTTTCAGCACGGTGGTTAAAATGGCCACCGCCATAAACACCCACAAATCGCGGCTGTTTACCTCCTTCTTGCAAAAATAGCTCAGCAGCAAATAGTACAAACCCAAAAGGGTACTGTCGTACGAAAGAGAGGCGCCTATGAATAGCGAAAGCGGCAACAGCGCGAAAGCATAAAATACACCTTTATACTTGTCGCAATTACGAAAGGCAAAATAACACAGCACACAATAAAGCAGCAAATTGGCTAGGCGGCCTGCATACATTTGCCCCAAAGCCGAAAAGCCAAACAGACGCGCTATTGCCATGCCGGCCGCCTGTGGCAAAAATTGTAAGGTTAAAAAAACAATGGGTTCCTTGGGTTGCACCTCAGCCTGCGTGCCACTTTCCACATCGCTGCGATATTCTACTAAGGCCACAGCCGGAAAATCCCCTTGCTCATAGCGAAGACGGTGGTTCATCATACCGGGGAAATGTTCGTATAATAAGGCCGCATCCTCAGAGAATTCACGCTCGTACTGATAATCAAAATGGCCCATCGAAATTTGGTGGCTACGCAAAAAATATTCACTTTCGTCGGGCGCTTGCAGTGGTGCATTGGCAAAGCAAAACAAAACCCCTAGCAAGAAAACACATATTGTCGCTTTCAAATCCAGTTTATTGCGACACAGTCGATGCAATAAAAACAAAGCCACGTATAAAATTGTAAACACAAGCATAACACCCAAAGTAAAGGGCAACGCCGGTAGTGCGTCCAATAAAAAGGCCACACGCCAATAATACACAAGCCCCACGGCTGCAAAAAGGCAAAGACCATAGCCAAAAAGCCATTTGAACCAAGGTTTTTGCACGATTTTGCGCATATACTGTCTCCTCATGGTGAATTTCTATAAACTTCTTTGTTGCCGCTGGCTTTCCGGCGCAAACTTTCGTTTAAACACTCTTGCACATCACATTACAGATTATAAACATCCGCCTTATACTCATTTTGGTGTGTGCGTAGCCAGGCCACTGTTTCGGCCAGGCCCTCTTCAAACGTGGTGGCAGGGCACCAATTGGTAAGTTTCTTTATCTTGCCGGCACTGCCCAAAAGGCGTTCCACTTCACTTTTTTCCGGGCGTAGGCGCTCTTCATCACACACAATTCTTGCTTTAGGGTTAATTTGGTTTATCAACTCTTGCGCCAACTGCCCTATAGATATTTCCCGTTCGGTAGCAATATTGATTTCTTCCCCCATCGCTTCGTTGCAATCTGCAATGGCCATAAAACCTGCTGCGGTGTCTTTTACATAATTAAAATCACGCGTTGGGTGCAAACTTCCCAGATGGATTTCTTCTTTACCCGCCAAAAGTTGTGTGATGATGGTGGGAATGACGGCACGGGCACTTTGGCGCGGCCCATAGGTGTTAAATGGCCTCACTATACTTAGCGGCAGGCCAAAACTGCGGTAGAAGCTCTCTGCCAAACGGTCTGCCCCAATTTTGGTGGCCGAATAGGGGCTTTGCCCCTGATAGGGGTGGTCTTCATCAATGGGCACATAGCGAGCTGTGCCATACACCTCGCTTGTGCTGGTGAGCAAAAGACGCTTCGTTTCTAGGTCTTTCGCCGCATTAAGCACATTCAGCGTGCCCTTGATATTGGTGTCTACGTAACTGTCCGGGCTGTGGTAGCTAAACGGGATGGCAATAAGCGCCGCCAGATGATACACCACTTCCTGCCCTTTCATGGCCACAGCCACGCCGTGGGGGTCGCGAATATCACCCATAAATACATCGATTTCATTGCGTATTTCCGGTGCAATTGTATCCAACCATCCCCACTTCCCAAAAGAATTATAGTAACAAAAAGCCTTTACCTTTTCACCCTTTTTCACAAGTGCTTCGGTTAAATGGCTTCCGATAAACCCATCTGCACCGGTTATCAGTACACTATTTGCCATGCTTTTTCCTCATTTCTGTTTTGTGCTTTGGAAAGTGTTGCAAGCCCTGTAAGCGGCCGCTTCGTCTAAAAAAGCTTAGATACATTATAGTATACTATAAATCTCCCTCTTTTTTCAACTTTCCCCTGCGCAACACTTTCAATTTCACAAACCCG
>CAYJIR010000022.1:0-32804 GCA_964370295.1 uncultured Oscillospiraceae bacterium | reverse complement strand
GCTCTGCTCGCCGTATCCATAGCCCTGCGTCGCCTGTGCTTGCGGCGTGCTCTGCTCGCTATATCCGTAGTCCTGCGTCGCTGACGATGGCAGGGTGCTTTGCTCGTTATGGCCGTAGCTAAACACGCCTCCTTCTTCTGCAGGCATTGTCCTATCTACCCTCTTTCCACAATTTGTGCAAAAAGTGCTATCCCTATTAATACCACTGCCACAACTCAGACACTGGTTCCTTTCATTTTCCATACAACTTCAACCTCATGCTTATCAAATATTTTCATATTCCATTATAAACTTTTCTATAGAATATTATATCGTATTTTTCGTCTCAATCATAGTTGTTTTTTTAATGTTCCCCTTTTTTTCACATATACGTTTATTTTGTGAAAATCACCTCTAATGTTTTCATCCATCCGCTTTAAACCACTTTATGAATTGAATTGGACAAATTCATTGCTTTTATGGTACATTATGTAAAGAAGTTTTAATTAAATGAATTTACCCTACATAGGTAAAACCATTTCAAGCATTTATATGCTTATCATTTTATAAATTTGTAAAGGGGACATTATCTGTGGATAAAAAAGTAGCCGTGCTCATTCCTTGCTACAACGAAGCCATCACCATAGAAAAAGTGGTGCAGGATTTCAAAACTGCATTGCCAACCGCCGATATCTATGTGTACGACAACAATTCCACCGACAACACCTACGAAATCGCACAAAAAACCGGTGCTATTGTACGAAAAGAACCTCAACAAGGCAAAGGCAACGTGATGCGCTCGATGTTTCGCCATATTGAGGCCGATTGCTATGTCATCGTAGATGGCGATGATACCTACCCTGCAGACCATGCTGCAGAAATGGTGGACATGGTGCTAAACCAAAGCATCGACCTTGTGATAGGCGACCGCCTCTCTTCTACCTATTTCACCGAAAATAAACGTCCCTTTCATAACTTTGGCAACGTCCTCGTACGTTCTTTAATCAATTTCCTGTTTAAAAGTGATATCCGTGATATTATGACGGGTTATCGTTGCATGAGTTATGCCTTTGTAAAAAATTACCCCATCACCTCGCGTGGGTTTGAAATCGAAACCGAAATGACCATCCATGCCCTAGATAAAAAATATCATATCGCTGCCGTTCCAATCCAATATCAAGATCGCCCCGAGGGCAGTGTTTCTAAACTAAATACCTACTCTGATGGATTTCGTGTTTTAAAAACCATTTTCCTGATGGTGCGCGAATATCGCCCCCTTATGTTTTTTAGTTTTCTTTCTCTTATCTTTTTAATCATTTCGGCCATCATGTTTTTCCCGATTTTTTTCGACTACCTGCAAACCAGTTATGTAGATCGTGTTCCTACCATGGTAACATCTGGTTTTGTGCTTGTTCTATCGGTACTTTCTTTCTTCTGCGGTTTAATCTTGGATGTCGTTGCCCAAAAATACCGCCAGATCTATCAAATCATTTTAAACCATTGCCGTGCCCCCAGTGAGCGAGATCGCCGCTAGGCCGCTTTGGGGCTAGGAGAAACCATGCAACAATTTGGCCTCATTGGAAAAACATTAACACATAGTCATTCTCCATTTTTACACGAGATGCTTGGCGATTCGCCTTACACTTTATTTCCACTTGACGAGAATGACTTTCCTTCCTTTATGGAAAACCGTCGATTTGATGGTGTCAATGTCACCATACCTTATAAACAAGCTGTAATACCCTATTGTAGCCATTTGGATGAAACCGCCAGAGAAATAGGTGCTGTTAACACCTTGGTTAACCTTAATGGTGCCTTGCACGGCTACAACACCGATGCCGAAGGTTTCGCCTTATTACTGAGCAGTTTGCCCCAAAGTATAAAAGGAAAAACCGCCCTTATTTTGGGCAATGGTGGCACCTCTTGCACGGCACGTTATGTGCTTGCCCGCATGGGGGCCGGCCCCATATGGGTGGCCACACGTAACCCCAGCAAAGACCTCCTCTCTTACGATGAAGCACAAAACAAAAGTGATGTACAGCTTCTTATTAATACCACCCCTGTTGGCATGTATCCAAACAACGGGCAACTTCCCCTTTCTTTAGATAGTTTTCCAAATTTAGAAGCCGTGGTAGACGTGGTGTATAACCCTGCAAAAACAGCGCTTGTACTTGCCGCCGAAAAACGTGGTATTCCTGCTGTGGGTGGCTTGGCCATGCTTGCAGAGCAAGCCCGTGCCGCTTCGTCTTTGTTTTTGCAAAAAGAACAAGCCCCTCAGCACACCCAGGCGCTTTATATTGCCCTACAAGAAAAACTTTGCAACATTGTATTGCTCGGTATGCCCGGTTGTGGAAAAAGTAGCCTTGGCCAACGTCTCGCACAATCTTTAGGCCACACCTTTGTTGATTTAGATACGCTTATAGAACAACAGGAAAACCGCACGCCTAAAAACATCATCGAAAAAGAAGGAGAAAACACCTTTCGAAACATCGAAAGTCGTGTCGTGCAACAGGCCGGCAAAGAGCACGGCCAAATTATTGCCACAGGCGGTGGCGTTGTTTTACGCGAGGAAAACATAGATGCATTGCGTCAAAATGGGGTTTTAATATGGATAGATTGTCCCCTTGCTAGCCTTTCTCTAAACGGCAACCGCCCACTTTCCCGCAATTTAGACGACCTGTATACGCTGGATAAACAGAGACGACCTCTTTACAAAGCAGCTTGTGACGTGCAATTTCAACGCCCGGATGACTTTACTGAAAGTCTTAGCCGTCTCACTGCTTTGGTAAAACAGCTTTTTCACCACTCACTCAATACACAATTTTTTATGCCTCATTATTAATAATTCCCTTTGTATATCTTGCTGAAACCGCGAATTTTTCGTATACTTATATAGAATTGTAATATATGAAATTAAAACTGCATATAATGAAAAAGGAGACAGTTATGCACTATACCCCAAAATTAGATTTGATTCAAACCGAAAAGGCCATCAAATTTGTGAAAGACCATTTCGAAGAAGAACTCGGCAAAGAGTTATCACTTACGCGAGTTTCTGCCCCTTTATTTCTTTTGGAAGCCAGCGGTTTAAACGACAACTTAAATGGGGTGGAGCGCTCGGTTTCATTTGACATCAAAGAAACCGGCAAAATGGCCGAGGTGGCGCACAGTTTGGCGAAATGGAAACGCCATGCTTTGGCACGCTATGGCTTTCGCCCCGGCACTGGCATTTATACCGATATGAACGCCATTCGCCGCGACGAAGTATGTGATGCCATCCATTCTCTTTATGTGGATCAATGGGACTGGGAAAAAGTTATCACACAGGCGGAACGCTCAACCGCTTATCTAGAAGATATCGTACGTAAGATTTATAGTGTACTTTTACGTGTGGCCAACAGTGTTTGCGAACAATACCCACAAATCAATATTGATTTGCCCCAAGACATTCATTTTATCACCACCTTAGAACTTGAAAAACGTTTCCCCGAAATGACACCAAAACAACGTGAAAATGCCATCGCAAAAGAATATGGTGCTGTTTTCATCATCGGTATCGGTGGAAAACTGGCAAATGGCATGCCGCACGATGGCCGTGCCCCCGATTATGACGACTGGAACTTAAACGGTGATATTTTGGTATACTATCCTATGATTGATGCCGCTTTGGAACTTTCTTCCATGGGCATTCGTGTAGACGCCCATCGCTTACAAGAACAACTGAAAGAGACGCAGAAAGAAGACAGGCTTGCCTTTCCTTTCCACAAAGCACTATTGGCAAATGAGTTGCCTCTAACTGTAGGGGGTGGCATTGGGCAAAGTCGGCTTTGCATGTTCATGCTAGAAAAGGCACACATCGGCGAAGTTCAGGCCTCTATTTGGCCCGACGAAATGCTTGATGAATGCAAAAAGAACAACATCCCTATTCTATAGTTTTTAGTTATGTACTACAATTTATTATAATGTATATTTTAAAAAGGAGCGCTAGTTATGAAATACACCGGTGTTACAGCCAGAGGCATTGTTTCCCCTATTTTCAAAGAGGGAGATGACTTAGCAAAAGCTGTATGTGATAGTGTTTTAACGGCCGCCCAAGGCGAGGGATTTTCTGTTGATGACGGCGACGTTATTGGCATCACCGAATCGGTTGTGGCGCGCACTCAGGGCAACTATGCCACGTGTGAACAGATAACGCAAGACATTCGCAACAAATTTGGTGGTGGTAGTCTTGGTATTGTATTTCCCATACTTAGCCGCAACCGCTTTTCCATTTTGCTTAAAGCCATTGCGCAAGCCACCGACAAACTGTACGTGCAACTTTCTTACCCGGCCGATGAAGTGGGCAACGAACTTGTAAGTTGGGAACAAGTCGAAGCAAAAGATGTAGACCCCTATCGCGATCATTTTAACGAAGAAGATTTTCGACGTGTTTTTGGCCACGACACCATCCATCCTTTCACAGGTGTAGATTATATCGACTTTTATAAAACCTTCGGTGATCATATCGAAGTTGTTTTTTCCAACAATCCTGCGCACATATTAAAGTATACAGACAAAGTTCTTTGTTGCGATATCCATAGCCGTTTTCGCACCAAACGTCTTCTAAAGAGCAAAGGCGCGGCCGTGGTATTGGGCTTGGATGACATTTTAAATGCGAGTGTAGATGGCAGTGGCTACAACACTGACTATGGCCTATTGGGTAGCAATATGGCCACACCAGACAAGGTGAAGCTATTCCCACACAGCGGACAAACGCTTGTGGATACTATCCAAAGCACTTTAAAAGCCTCCACCGGAAAAACGGTTGAAGTGATGATTTATGGTGACGGTTGCTTCAAAGATCCTGTTGGTGGCATTTGGGAACTTGCCGACCCGGTTGTATCACCCGCCTACACCAAAGGCTTGGAGGGCACCCCAAACGAGATAAAGATGAAATATTTGGCAGACAACGACCTTTGCGACCTTTCCGGCGAAGCCCTTCGCGAGGGCATTCTAAATCGCATTCGTGAAAAAGATCATGACCTCGTTGGTAAAATGGCTGCTCAAGGCACCACCCCACGCCGTTATACCGACCTTATCGGAAGCCTTTGCGACCTTGTTAGCGGTAGCGGTGACCGCGGTACCCCGGTCATTTACATTAAGGGGTATTTTTCTAACTATGCCAGCGATTAGTGTTTTTATTTAATATCCACTGAATGAATTGATACCTTTTGCAACACACAAATTTGCAGCGCTATGCCTCTGAGGTGTCGCTTTGCGTGTTATTTTGGGGCTAGGTTTTGCCATAAAGCTGCAAAAGCTTTTGTTTTCACCTTTTCATTAGCAAGGCGAATACACAGTGGATAGCATCAAGCGATGCCCCCTAAAAGTGCTGTTTTAAGCATTTTTAAGGGGCATCGCATATTGGGGTGGGCTGCATGAACTCCGCTGGAGTTTATGCAGTAGACATCCATTAAAAAGAATCCCTTTCCAGTTGGAAAGGGATTCTTTTTTCTTTTCTAAACCGGCAGAGATTTTTTCTCATAGTCCACATGATCACCGTCTACACCTTGCAACTTTTGGTTGCGTTTTTCAAAAAACTTAGGTGCCACCTGTGGGAACATAGCATAGGTGAGCACATCTTCCGGTTGACGTGCCCATTTGTTTGCCTCGCTGGTTAACACCTCGAGTTCCGGCTCAATCTTGTCGGCCGGACGATAAGTAATTGCTTCTTCATCACCCAAAATTTTCTTTTGGAACTCGGCACTAATGGGCGCTGGTGTTTTGCCATACTCACCTTTTACCATGGCTCGAAATTCTTTCGTCACCATTTTGTATCGCTCGCCCATAATGATATTAAACACGGCTTGCGTACCCACAATTTGGCTAGTGGGTGTAACCAAAGGCGGATAACCGGAATCTTCCCGCACGCGCGGAATTTCAGCCAGAACATCCTCTAATTGGTCTTCCTTCCCGGCATCTTTTAATTGCTTTAACAAGTTGCTTAACATGCCACCGGGCACTTGATAAATCAAAGTGTTGGCGTCCACACCCATCATTTTGGGTGATAATTGACCACTTTCCAAATATTTTTCACGCAATTTGGCAAAGTGAGCGCGCACTACATTCAACTTTTTCAAATCGAGTCCGGTATCATATTCTGTGCCGGCCAATGCAGCCACCAAACTCTCTGTGGGCATATGGCTTGTTCCAAGAGAAAGCGGGCTAATGGCACAGTCTACAATGGAAGCCCCAGCTTCAATTCCCTTAATGATAGCCATAGAAGCCATGCCAGAGGTATAATGGCTATGTACGTCTACCGGAATAGATACTTTCTCTTTAATAGCACCCACAAGCTCATAGCACGATGTTGGCGTGAGCAAGC
This sequence comes from uncultured Oscillospiraceae bacterium, assembly GCA_964370295.1. GTDB lineage: Bacteria > Bacillota > Clostridia > Oscillospirales > Ruminococcaceae > JAAYCI01. The sequence goes on along the minus strand of CAYJIR010000022.1, from coordinate 26,461 downwards.
CTGCCATATCTTTGATGCACAGAGAATGTGCTCCCATTTCTTCTAATGTTTTGGCATACTGCGCAAAATATTCGTTGTTGTGCACAGGGCTTAGTGTATAGCTGATACAACCTTGCACGTGTGCCTTTTCTTTAATCGCCGCCTCAAAAGCAGCCTTTAAATTGCGTGGATCGTTGAGGGCATCAAAAATACGCATAATATCTATGCCATTTGACACACTTTTTTGCACAAAATACGCAACCACATCATCGCCGTAATGGCGATAGCCAAGCATATTCTGCCCACGGAAAAGCATTTGTAGCTTGGTATTGGGGCAATGTTTGCGTATGATGCGCAGGCGATCCCATGGGTCTTCATCCAAAAAACGAATGCAAGAATCGAAGGTGGCACCACCCCAACACTCCAGCGAATAATACCCTACTTCGTCCATGGCCGATAAAACGGGCTCCATTTCCTCCATAGTCATACGCGTGGCAATCAAACTTTGATGGGCATCACGCAAGCCCAATTCTGTAATCCCTACAGGATGATTAGACAAAATATCACCTCTTTAAATTCATTTTGGTGTCCAGTACACACCGAAAAATTAGGCAATTGTTAAGAAACTATCCCCTACATTTACGGTATCACCCTTGTTTACCAACACAGCAGAGACCGTTCCGTCTTGCGGGGCAACAATTTCATTTTCCATTTTCATGGCTTCTAAAATAACTAAAACATCTCCTGATTTCACAGCTTGCCCTGCACTCACGCGCACATCCAGCACATTGCCCGGCATCGGTGCCGTCACAGGGGTTCCTCCGGTAGCTGCCGGAGCAGCAGCAGGAGCCGGGGCTGCAGCGGGAGCCGGGGCAGCAGCAGGGGCCGGGGCTGCAGCAGGAGCCGGAGCTGCAACAGGGGCCGGTGCAGCAGCAACAGGGGCGGCCACCGGCGCAGCTTCAGCACCCACTTGTGCAACACTTACATCATAAGGGATACCGTTTACCGTAATCGTATATCGTTTCATCTGATTTGCCTCCAAATATTCTTATTTTTTATAGCGGCATATTTCCGTGCTTTTTGGGCAAACGCTGGGCGCGCTTACTTGCCAACATTGCCATGGTGGCCTCAACCGTTCCATTTAATGAAGCAAAGTCGGAAACCACATCGGCCAATTTTGCATTTTGAGCGGCTGTAGCACTGGCACACTCTGTAGCCCAAATTTTTGCACGGCGTGTGGTCTCAGTCTCGATATTAGCCCCACTTTCTTCAATTTCACTTCGTTGCAAAACGCTCACTACCGCCGAGGGTTCCACAGGCGAAAGCACACAGCCTTCCACCGCTATGGTAACATCAGCACTACCAAGTGCTGTATACAATGTCCCCACAGCACGCCCTGCAACAATTGCGATTTTTGCTGTGGTAGCATCGGCGTAGGTGGCAGCCAATCGGCTTACTTCACGCAAGTTGCCTGCCACATCTTCACTGGTGCTTTTCTCGAAACCGGCCGAATTTAGCACGCTGAGAATCGGAAGACTAAAGGCATCACAAAAACGAACAAAACGCGCAATCTTAGCACTATCGTTTTGGCACAATGTGCTCTTTTCTCCCTCCGTGGCTACAATACCCACGGGCATGCCATGGGCAGTGGCCAAAAATACTTTGGCGCCATTTCCAAAGCCGGAAAATAATTCAAGCGCACTGTCTGTATCTGCTATCGCCTTTGCTGCCGCTTGCGCACTGTATGTTTGCATAGACAATGTCGTTTGCGACGGTGTTGCAGCTACAAAATCGGCACAAGCTGCCAAATTGTTTTGCGGCAGAAGGGCCAACAGTTTCGCCACTTGCAAAATAGCCTCTTCCTTTTCGTCGCATACCAAAGCGGCAATGCCCGCCCTTACCGCTGCCTGTGGTGTTCCTGCATCCGGCAGTTTATCACCATTTGCACTGCTGGTAAACGGTGCTGTTAAGAAAAACTGTGCTTCTTTGCACAACACCACTAAATCACCACCAGCGGCGGCCAAAGCATTGGAAGCCCCGCAAACACCTGTGATGACCGAAATTTGCGGAACTACGCCAGAAAGGCGTGACACCGCCTGTGATAAAGCCGAGGCCGCCGCAAGCGCAGCTTGCCCCTCTTCCAACAAAGAACCTTTAGAATTGTAAAAAGTAACAACCGGATTTCCTGTTTTTGCAGCAAGTTTTAATGTTTTAGTGTGCACTTCTACATCACGGCACCCCAATGGGTCTCCATTTTGCCAAACCGCATAAACACCCTGCCCATTTACGAAGCCAAAGCCGGCACATACCGACGCACCCTCGTATGCAAACAGGGACGTATAGCCATCTTGATCAAAAAGTGTTGCGGGTGAAAAAATTTCCCCAGCGCTTTGTACAGCCATCTACAGCCCTCCTGTTACAATTGGTTACGCTAACTACCCTATATTATACTATGCTGTAGAAAAATTCACAAGTGTCTAACTATGATATGGCTTCTTTTTTTTAATTTTCCCAAAATATACCTTTAATTACGCCACATTATCGAGTAATTGATACAGCAGATTCCCATTGCTCCCTTGGTAAATCTATGGTATTATAGATACGATGTTTCGAATTGGCAAAAAAGATGAGGTATCCACAAAAAATGCAAGTTGTTTCCACACCCGGTTCTGTGGCGTTTCACACAGAGGATTTCGACGGTCCACTAGACCTTCTATTGGCAATTGTTGCCAAAAATAAAATGAAAATTTACGAAATTGAGATTCTCACACTTATTGACCAATATTTGCAAGTGATGCAGGACATTGGCTCTGCCCATCTAGACAGCACCTCTGAATTCATTTCTATGGCGGCACATCTGGTGCAAATGAAAAGTGCACTTTTGTTGCCTAAAAGTGAAGAGGGCGAGCGTATGCGCGAAGAACTTAGCGGACTATTGATAGAATACAGCGCCTGCAAAAAAGTAGCAGCTCAACTGCGTGAAATGCATGGTCGGGTTTTTTGGGCCGTGCGAGAGCCCATGCCTTGCGAGGCAGACTCGCTTTATACCTTTGTACACGATTTGCAAGATTTAACCACTGCTTTTCGCATGGGCCTCACTAAACGCGACTTAAAACAAACTCCCAGCAGGGAACAATTTAACGATTTGGTAGCCGCTCCGTTTGTATCCGTTTCCTCCAAGGTTATCTATGTGCTTCGCACCTTGCTGAGAGGCCATGCACATTGTTTGCAAGAACTGTTCACCAAAGGAAAAAGCCGCAGCGAAACCGTGGCCACCTTTTTAGCATTACTGGAACTTGTGCGCGAAGGCCGTGTGCAAATTGAACAAGACAGTCGCCTACACGTACATCATCAAAAAGATGCATCAGCAACACAACAGGTCGAAACGACAGCTTTGCCTTGAGCATGGGGGGGATATTGTGGATTTAAACAGCGTAAAAGCCGGCATGGAAGCCGTGCTGTTTGCCCATGCAGACCCCTTAACCGCCGAGCGTTTGGCCGGCATTTTGGAAATTGAAGTGCCCTTATGCGAACGCTTGCTGATCAGCCTAAAAGATGATTATAGTCATAAAAACCGTGGCATCCAACTCATCCGTTTAGAAGACGCTTGGCAGTTGACCACCAAAGACAGCTGCAGCAAAATAGTACAAAAAGCACTGGATACAAGGCGCAATGTACCCCTTTCTTCTGCCGCTTTAGAGGTTCTTGCCATTGTGGCATATAATCAGCCGGTTTCGCGTTCGTTTATTGAACAAGTACGTGGGGTTGATTCTTCATCCACAGTTAGCAAACTTGTCGAAAAAGGATTGGTGTGTGAAGCCGGCCGTCTAGACTTGCCCGGCAAACCCCTTTCTTATAGAACGACCGACTTATTTTTACGTAGTTTTGGCATTTCTTCTTTATCGCAGCTGCCTCTTTTGCAGCATGAAGACGAGGTAACTAAAGAAGGTGAGCTATTCCATCACCCCAATGTTTTGCCAAATTTTTCCGAAGCTGACGATATCCCCGCCACAAAATCTCTGCATGGCGGCATGTATATTGAAGGCGAAAAAGGCACAGCCATGCTTGCTGTTGAAGAGGACGAGCCATGGTCACCGCAATAGTACTGGGCTTGCTTGGTTTTCTGGTTTTATTATTCTTTGTTCCCTTCGTTATATCCCTTCGCGTACATGGGCAGGCTTTTGCACTTCGGCTTTATGTCCTGGGTATCCGTGTGCTTTATTTACACGGCAAAAGTGTGCCTGAGTTTTTAGAAAATATAAAAAAACGAATCCCTAAGCGTAACCCCAATAAGAAAAAGAAAACAGCACAAAAGAAAACGAAAACAACACAAAAAAAATCCAAACAACAAGAAACTCACGACCTCGCCTATTATGTGCAGCTTTTGCAAAGACTCTCCCAAGCTTCTACCGTATCCACACGTTTTCTTTTGCATTTTGTTTGGTTTTACGATATCGAATTATTTATACCTGTGCAGGCAGCCAATGCCGCCTTGGTGGCACAAAACTATGGAAAAACCCAAGCTCTTTTAGGCACAGCTCGTGCCGCATTATGCAACCTTGTCCACATCAAATTTAAAAAAATGGTTGTCTTTGCAAATTTTGCCGAGCAACCATTGCCCACAGAATTTGCCGGAAAAATAGCCGTCTCGCCTTCCACCTTATTTCTGGCAGGCATATATATGCTGGTCTACTTTCTAAAAGGCGGCCCGTATTCTATGCAAAGAAAAAGAAAACTGAGAAAACTTATCCGTCAAAGGAAAAAAAAGCAAAGAAAACAGGCAGGATAAAGCGAACGAAACACATTCCTCCTGTACATGCTCACTTTATAAAATCTATTATTTATAAGGAGAATTATTATGGCGAATTCGCAAAACCAAGACCACCCCATCAATGGGCTTATGGATGTCACTCTAGACAAAATTCGACAGATGACAGACTCCAGCACCATCATTGGCAACCCCATTTACACGCAAGATGGCACCACCATTTTACCGGTAAGCAAAGTAAGTATGGGTTTTGCCTCCGGCGGAAGTGACTTTGTCTCTTCCAAAGCACCAAAAGATTTGTTTGGCGGTGGCAGTGGGGCAGGGCTATCTATCCAACCTGTAGCATTTTTGGTGATTCGCGAGGGTGAGGTTCGACTTATCCAACTGGCAGACCATAACGCAACCATCGACCGCGCCTTAAATATGCTTCCTGACCTTGTGGACAAACTAAGTACTTTTTTGGATTCCCGGGCAAAGAAAACAAAAAAAGAGGACAAAAGCACAGCAAAAACAAACGAATTTGCTCAAACAGCCGATGTGATAGACCTAGAACAAAACGAACCTCTTCCACAACCGGAAGCATAGAAACAGGAGAACTGCGTGAAAGAAGAAAGAATTCAAAAAGTAATGGCAGCCCGTGGCATTTGTAGCCGTAGAGCCGCAGAGGAACTGATTAAATCCGGGCGTGTGCGCGTAAATGGACGCATTGTGCATACGGGCGACAAAATGGATGCAGACAAAGGTGATATTAGTGTAGACGGGCAAACTATGAGAATGCGACACAAAGAGCCGCAGCTATATATCATGCTTTACAAACCACGGGGCTTTTTATGTACCTCTAAAGACGACAGAGGCCGTAAAACCATCATGGAACTAGTGCAGGATTTGCCACGTCGGGTTTATCCGGTGGGGCGGCTTGACAAAGAAAGCGAAGGTCTACTTTTTTTAACAAGTGACGGTGCTTTTGCCCAAACCTTAACCCACCCTTCGGGCGGTGTTTCTAAACTATACCGTGCCACTGTACGCCCCAAAGCAAGCGAAGAACAAATTGCAAAATTGGCCGCAGGCGTAGTTTTGGACGATGGGCACAAGACCTTACCTGCCACGGTGCGCGTGGTGGCAGAAGAAGGCGAACGCAGTGTGCTGGAAATTGTTCTTAAAGAAGGGCGCAACCGACAAATACGACGCATGTGTGAGGCTGTTGGCCTTCAAGTGGCCCGTCTAAAACGCAGTGCGGTTGGACCGGTAAAACTGGGCATGTTACAACCCGGAAAATACAGGCACTTATCCTCGCAAGAAGTGGCCATGCTGATGCGCTCTGGCAAGCGATAATATAGAAAAGGCAGGTAGATGCCGTGCTTCAAGTTGTCCCTATTTTATTTCCCGAGGTTACCGACCAACTCAATGACAACCGCTTTGACGGCCTTGTGGAAGGCTGTGTTGTTATGCAGGATGCAAACTACCTTGGACATGTATTATTCCGCCAAGATGGAAAGAATATAAAAATTCTAGACAGCAGCGTTAAAGACGAAAATATATTAGATTTTGCCATACGCGCATGTCTTGCTCGGTGCCAGCGCCAGGGAGCCCTTTTTTTTCATGTGAATGAACTACATCCCCCCTTGCAAGCTTTTTGGCAAAGTCATGTATGTTCCGAGGACACTTTTTATAATATAGAAACCCTTCTTAAACATAACACCAGTTGTTGCCATTGCAAACAAAATCCCTAATACATCCCTAGTACAGAACATAATAAAACTGACCTCTTTTTCTTCGCGCATATCATCCTATCAATCGAAAAATACAAGCAAGTGGAAGGAAAAACAAATGAACCAGCCCGACACCTGTCAATTGTGTGAAAAAGATTTTGCCAAACAAGATCGTGTGGTGGTGTGTCCACATTGTGGTGCCCCCTATCATAAAGTATGCTATGACAAAGTGGGCCATTGTGTTTACGAGGCAAAGCATGGGCAGGGCTTTGAGTATATACCTTCTGGGCAGACACACACAAAAACAGCTGCACAACAAGAAACCGCCCAACCAGAGAAAAAATCAGCACCACTAGGCAATGATGTGCAAAACCAACAAAACGCAAGCTCGCAGCAAAAAGGCACCCTTTGCCAAACTTGCCGCACCATCAATGCACGTAGCAATATTTTTTGTGAACGTTGTGGCAACCCGTTACATCAAGCCAAACAAACAGCGACACAAAAAGGAAGTGGTGTTGGTGAGATGCCCTCGTTTATGCGTGGTTTTTCTTTTCCGCCCACACAAAATATAGATATGCAAGGCGAATTTGATGGACTGAGTAAACGGGATTGGGCGGCCTTTATTGGGCAGGCTGCTCCGTCTTATTTTATGCGTATGAGCCAGCAAGATATGCGAAAAACCAAGCTTAGTTTTTCGTTTAGCGCTTTTTTCTTCTCCTACTTTTACTTTGCCTATCGAAAGATGTGGGTTTGGGCTGCCATTGCACTATCCCTGGAAATAGCATTACTTGTGCCCGATTTTTTATCTATGTATATGGAAGCAGGGGTGCCTTTTGTACAAGGGCTTAGCCTAGAGTTTATGAATGACCTGCAAATGGTTTTTTATGTACTTGGCATTATACGCAATGTGGGCTTTGGCGTTTTTTCTTTATATTTATATCGTAAAGATGCCGCCGGAAAAATACGTCAATTGCAACAACAACATCAAAATGACCAAGCGCTTCCCATGCTTCTTTCAAAAAAAGGTGGCGTGAGTTTACCCGGCCTCTTTGGTGTTTTAGCCGTTTTATTTCTTGTTTCTACCCTGTGGATAATGGGTGGGGGTGACATTTTAATGAACCATATGATGGAAATGATGAATATGCCTTTGCCATAAACGGCCTATCCGAAAGTGAAACAAGGGTCCACTCTATAAATCACACTCTTTTAAATAGCCCCAAAAACCGAAACTCCCATGTTTCGGTTTTTTGTTAGAAAAAAACCGTCATTTTGTCTTATAATTTTTTTTATTATTGATTTTTTTGTCTGATTTTAGAGAAAATATCCAATTCACATTGACAAAACATAGACCTTCTGATAAAGTAGTAGAAAGTTAGTTTATGCTAACACTAGAATGTGTTGTTTTGTCCTCATTCCCTCACTTACCCTTTTACAAAGTTCTTCTTCACTGTGACAAGGCACAAATTATGAGTATTCTTACACACCACACAAATTCAGGAGTGTTTTATGAAACAAAATGAATCCTTGTTCACTTTGGCAACAGCAGAGCCAAATGTAGAGTACCAAATCTCAGCTATTTCTACAGACGATGCAGAACTTGAAAAATTTTTGTTTACTTTGGGTTGCTTTGCCAATGAACCCATCACGATTTTATCTATTTTATCAGGTCAACTTGTCATCACGATAAAAGATGCACGCTATAGCATCGACCGAGATTTGGCAAAGACCATTGTACTAAAACCCCTTCCCTAAATGATGCTATCGGCATCGTCTTTATATGGGCAAAAAACAACCATCACACTCTATTTTTGTAGTTACTAGCCGGCCGCATTCTCCTTTTAGGAGTTTTCTTATGTCTTATGATTAGCGGCTGCTAATTTCAGGTCCTTTGTTTTATTAAGCATTATTCATTATCTTATTAGGAGGAACATTGAATGAAAATTGCTCTTGCAGGAAATCCAAACAGCGGAAAAACCACACTTTTCAATGCCATTACAGGCAAAATTGAAAAAGTAGGTAACTGGGCGGGAGTTACCATCGAAAAAAAAGAGGGGAAAATTAAGCCGAATTTACATTCAGGGGACGAGCTTATTGCCGTGGATTTGCCGGGCGCATATTCCATGTCACCCTTCACCAGCGAAGAAAATATCACAAAAAACTTTGTTTTAACAGAAAGTCCAGATGCAATCATCAACATTGTGGATGCCACAAACCTCAGTCGCAGTTTGTTCTTCACCACACAATTGTTAGAGCTTAACATCCCTGTTGTTGTGGCTTTAAACAAATCCGATTTGACCAAAAAGAAGAAAACATCCATTGATGTAAAGTCTTTATCTGAAAAATTAAACTGTCCTGTAGTAGAAGTTGTCTCTACAGCATCTGCAAATAATGGCTTGTCTGAACTAATTGCCGCTGCTGTTTCAGTGCGTGGACAGGGACAATCACCTGCCTTTGAAGCGGGCGAAGTGAATCTTCAAGATGAAGCAAGCGTTTTAGCTTCTGACAAGGCTCGCTTCCAATTTGTAAGTGAACTTGTGAAAAGCACAGAAAAACGTGCTATAAGTAGCAACAGTCAAACCAAACAAGACGCCGTTGACCGTATCATTGCCCATAAGTGGTTGGGTATTCCCATTTTCGCCCTTGTAATGTGGCTTGTGTTCACTATTTCTCAAACCTATGTGGGCACCTGGCTGGCCGATTGGTTGGTTGGTTACATCGACATGTTCTACGAATTTGTGGCCGGCCTGCTTGGTGAAAGCGTAAGCCCTGTACTCAGTTCCTTGTTGTTGGATGGTGTCATTGGTGGCGTAGGCGCCGTGTTAGGCTTTTTACCCTTGATTATGGTAATGTTCTTCCTTTTGGCTCTTTTGGAAGATTGTGGTTATATGGCACGTGTTGCCGTGGTTATGGACAGATTCCTCAAGGTTGTCGGCCTTTCGGGAAAATCTATCATCCCAATGGTTATTGGTACAGGCTGTGCCATTCCCGGTGTTATGGCCACAAGAACCATTCGAAACGAGCGTCAACGCAGAACCACAGCCATGCTTACTCCGTTCATCCCTTGTGGTGCTAAATTGCCTGTCATCGCATTGTTTGCCGGTGTATTTTTCGCCGATGCCTCTTGGGTTCTCACCTTGATGTATTTTTCCGGCATTGTGCTTATCATTCTAACCGCTCTTCTTATCCAACGTATTACCGGAGAAAAACATGCTCGTTCTTTCTTCATTATGGAGCTTCCTGAATATCGTGCGCCCAGCCTCAAACGCGCTGCCATCTCTATGTTGTCGCGGGGAAAGGCCTTTATTATCAAGGCAGGTACTATCATTTTGCTTTGCAATGCTGCCGTGCAACTAATGCAAACCTTTAACTGGAGTTTCCAAATTGTGCCGGAAGGCATGGAAGACACCAGCATCTTGGCCTCCATTGCCTCACCTTTTTCCATTTTGTTGCTTCCTCTCGGTTTTGGCTTTTGGCAACTGGCCGCCGCTGCCATCACCGGCTTTATTGCTAAAGAAAATGTTGTGGGCACTTTGGCCGTTGTATATGGTATCACCAACTTCATCGACACAGAAGAACTCGCCTTAGTAAGCGGTGCTTCCGATGTAGCCACCGCAATGGGATTAACTGGCATTTCCGCTCTTGCCTATCTCATGTTCAATCTTTTCACACCGCCTTGTTTTGCAGCCATTGGTGCCATGAATGCCGAAATGGACAGCAAAAAATGGTTGTGGGCCGGTATTGGGCTTCAATTTGGTGTTGGCTATGTCGTGGCATTTTTCGTCTACCAAATTGGCACACTTGTTACAACCGGTGCTCCGGGCACTGCATTCCTCCCCGGCTTGGTTGTTGTCGCTCTTCTCATCGCCCTTGTGGTTTATCTTGTTATTAAGGGCAACAAAAAATCCGCCGCAAAACTATCTGGTTCTTTGGCTAGTGCTGGGAAAACCTCTTAACGCAGGTAAAATCTTTTAGATAATAAGGTGAAAAAATGGGAAACATCATTCTTATCCTCGTCCTTGCAGCCATTATCATTTTGCCTATTGTATATATCATTAGAGCAAAACGCCGAGGAGTACATTGCATTGGGTGTTCGACCCAAAGTTCTTGTTGCCATAAGAAAGATGACAACACCAACACTTGCTGTCAAGAAAACACCGATAAATAGCGTACTCTTTGTTATCCGGATATATAAAAAGTGCAAATCAGACCCAAAATTATGATACCAATTATACCCTTGCAAAACATGAAATTGTGTTTTGCAAGGGTATTTTAATGCCTGCTGAGCAAACAAAATTGACTGGTATCAAAGTATCTTTCATAAAAGTGTTTTTATACACTTTTATGGGGCCTTCCCTTGATGCTTTTCACTGTGTTTTCGTCCCTCATAATAAAAAGACGAAAATGAAAGTAGGCATTAAATACATAGCCAATCATTATTATATTATTCTTCGGTATGCCAATTCCTCTCTATCGCATTTTCACGCAGAGCATCTGCTAATATCATCGTTCTACCTAGCTTTTCGCCCGCCTTTTCTGCCTTTTGCAACAATTCTTTACAGTACGCTACTTTTCCTCTGTCAAACAGGTTCAATACTTTTAGGCTTTCCACACTGCGCACCCCCACAGCTTGCAAAGTCATGCGCATCGCCTCGGATGCAAAACCCATATCCGCCTCATCCTGCTGTTCGCACACGGCCACGCTCACTGCATATTTTGCTCCAAACACTTCCGCAGGTGACAGCCAAACCGATCTATCTTGTTTGTCAAACACTTCGTAAACATACAAGCGATCCATGAACATTTTCATAAGCGAACTCACATTATAAAAATAAGTTGGAGAACCCAAAACCCATCCTTGAGCCGCATCCAATTTTGAATATACGGCTTGCATATCGTCTCGCAAAACACAATGCATGCTTTTTTTACATGCCTCGCATCCCACACATCCTTTAAAATGCAAATCCGATAAATAAATTATTTCTGTTTGCTGCCCTTGTTTTTTGGCCCCTTCTAATATGGCTTGCACCAAAAGGTCTGTGTTCCCCCCCATGCGTGCACTCCCAACTACCCCAAGTACCTTTCCCATTCTTTCCTCTTTTTTCACTGTATTTTTTTCTGTCACTGGATAATATCGACGTAAAACCCATCACCCAATGAACATAAAAAATACACAAAATCTCCTTTGTAACTTGGTTCATTATATAGTAAAATAGTATACATGGAGTGATGGTTCACTTATCTCATAGGAGGTATCGATATGATAAAAGAAATCTATTTGGCCGGCGGTTGTTTTTGGGGCACCGAAGAGTACATGAGGCAAATCCCCGGCGTGTTGGCTTGCGAAGTTGGCTATGCCGGAGGCCACACCAAAAATCCCACATATAAAGAAGTCTGCCAAGGCAACACGGGCCATGCCGAAGTGGTGCAAGTGCAGTATGATGACGATGTCCTAAGTCTGCCTTTTTTATTGTCTCTTTTTTATGAAACCATAGACCCCACCTCAATGAATCGACAAGGCGGAGATACCGGCGAGCAATATCGCACCGGCGTATATTATACAAACGAAGCCGAGCGTCTCCTTATAGAAGATTCTTTGAAAGAATTGCAAAAACAATATGCAAAACCCGTGGTGGTTCAGGTGCAGGCCATTCACAATTATACAAAAGCCGAACTTTCGCATCAACAGTACTTGCAAAAACATCCCGGTGGTTACTGCCATATTAATCCAAGCTCTTTTGCGCGTGCGCAAAAAGCACAAGACCCTGATGCACGTTTTCACAAAAAAGACGATGATACTCTATCCAAACAATTAACAAAGACGCAGTTTGAAGTAACACGTCAAAATGCCACCGAAGCTCCTTTCCAAAACGAATACAATGAACATACGCAGCCGGGCATTTATGTGGACGTCACAACAGGACAAGCACTGTTTGTCTCTCAAGACAAGTTTCAATCTGGTTGTGGATGGCCAGCATTTGCAAAGCCCATTCATAACGGGCTTTTGCAAGAAATACAAGACCGTAGCCACGGCATGTTTCGCACAGAAGTGCGCAGCAAACTTGGCGATGCACATCTTGGCCACGTTTTTGAAGATGGCCCTGCCAATTTGGGAGGTCTACGCTATTGTATCAACAGTGCCTCTTTACGTTTTGTACCCAAAGAGAATATGGCCGAAGAAGGCTACGCAGCGTATCTGCCACTTCTTGAATAATGTAGTTGCTTTATTCCCGCTTTTCATATCCACGCAAAACCGGGCACAAACACCACAGGTTATCCCTTTATATTCCGATTACTCTTCCAGCTGCAAAGCACTTAAAGCAGGTGCTTCTATTTGTTTGCCCACCAAATCTATCATTTGCACAAAACCCTCGCGGTCTTCCCCTTTTAGGCGTGATCCCAACGAGGTGCATATGGCAATGATGTTTTCTTTTCCAACACTATTCACAAATTCGCGCACTGAAGGCGGAAAACCGCTTGCCCAAAGGGGGAATACAAGCACTATCCTTTCTTTCTCGGCAGGCTGTGTAAAGCGCGCATTCGTTTCTTCTTTTAGTTTCGACATTTTACCGCCCTTAAAAAAGCCCCGTACTCCTTTCCAATTCTCATCGTCAACAATCTCTCTTGCCTGCAGTCCTTTATGCTCGGCAAGAGTTTCTGCTATGGCACGGCTTCGACCGGTGCGACTAAAATAATATATTTGCATGGCACTGCCTCCTTATTGCTTCATTGTATTTTTTGGCATCTCTTCTGTCCTAAAGAATTAAATCCATAAAAAACAAAATTCCTACACGTTATGATTCAGTTTGTCTGCATCACCAAGAGACAAACACAGCATAGTAATATCATCGGCTTGTTTTGCCCCATTGGCAAAAGTATTTATCTCCTGCTCTATACCGTCTATCACTTTCTGCGCCGGCATGTTTGTTCCCAACGTTCTTTCGGCCACTGCAAGCAGACGTTCCATGCCAAAAAATTCATTGTTTTCATTTTCAGCCTCTGTAATGCCATCTGTGTAAAACAAAAGGCGAAAATCATCCGAAATGGGGATACAATGCTCTGTATATTGCGCCCCCTCAATGGGGCCAATTGCAAAATCCGGTGCGGTGTTTAACACAGAGAGCACACCGTTCTGATGTACTAATGCCGGGTTGTGCCCGGCATTCACATAACGAAAGGTCATTTTCTCGCAGTCCACCACGCCCGCAAATACGGTCACAAACATCATTGTTTCGTTTTGCTCTACCAACTTGTCATTCAGTTTTATAATTGCCTCTTTCAATGTTACATGATTTTGTCCGCTTAACAGGGTTTTTGCGCGCATCATAAACAGTGCCGCCGAAATCCCTTTACCAGACACGTCGGCAATTACCACAAACATTTTCTTTTCGGAAAGGCGAAGAAAATCATAAAAATCGCCACCCACCTCCTGTGCCGGCTGTGTTTTTGCTGCCAGCTCAAAAGGTGCTGCCACATGCCAATCCTTATTCAACATGCTCATTTGTATATCTCGTGCCGTATTCATTTCCACGGCGCGACGCTCTTCCTCTGCCGTTTTTTCTTTAAGTTGGAAAATGTATTTTCGAAGGCTATCTGTCATTTTTGCAAGGGACAAACCAAGCCCGTCTATCTCGTTGCTCGATTTCGGCAAACTTAAATTTTTCTGTGTTAGCGAACCATTTTCCACAAAATTTCCAGCATAAAGAGATATCATTCGAATTGGGTTTGTTAAATGCACTTCTACCCATTTTAGTAAAAGGGAAAGCATTAATAATAGCACAATACACGCGCCGGCAATAGATATCAACACACGTGTCCACAGTTCTACCCCTTCATGCCCGGAATAATACAAAAAGAAGAAGATTATCATCGATATAGCATAAAAAACCAATACAGCACACAACAAAAACAAAAACATGGTAATCATTTGCCGTTGCAAACTACCCTTTGGTTTGTAGTCTTCCTTCGTTTTCACCGCCTCACCTTTACGACAACTTGGCAAACACAGGAGCAAAACAATACAAAGAAACAAAAGCGCACATAAAATATCAACCATGGGCGAGCCAACCGCACCCGTTTGATAGGAAAGCACCAATAGCACCACACTAAGCCCCGCCACAAGGATGCACAGGATATAATCCAGCACAAAACGATAAGCCGAACTGTTTGTGCGGTAGGCATTTTTGGGGATGCACGGACGGATGCCTGTGTATTGACTTAAGATCTGAAATAACAGCATCCCCACTGCAACAGAAAGGTCAAAATATTGCAAGGCCACCTGCGGGAAAAATCCCCAAAAACTATACTCGTGCAATAATTGGCCACCTATAGCCCCTATGGCGGTAGCACTAAATGTTGCAACCACCGCAATAAACACATATTTTAACACAGAACCCACAGACTCTAAAAACACAGGTTGGCTTTTAGAAGATAAAAACAAACGATGCCAGAGCCGATAGGGCATATAACCCATCACAAACACACCAAACGAGCCAATAAAATCTGTCATCTGCAAGTGGCCTGTCGCATCCGCCAAAAAGTTCCCCACACCACAAGCAGCTGCACCCAAAGGCCCATATAACAGGCCTGCCACAATGGGGATGAAGCCGGAAATGCGCAAAGCAGAGCGCCCATCCGGAAAATTCAGAATTATTTGCGGCAATGTCAAAAGAAAATAAACGAGGCCCACCGCTAAAAATATAATCAACTGTTTTGGCAATGTTTTTTTCACAACATTTTTTCCTCCACATATACCACAAAAAACCATGATGTAAACCTTCTTCATAAACGGGGTATATCTTTATTTCATATGGTAAAGTATACCAAAACTCACACTGTATAACAAGTCTTCTTTCCTGAACGCGAAGCTAAGCATCTTGCCATAAAAAGAATTTCTTTTCCTCCCAGTTTACGGCTTCCATTTGGCTTATTTGTCCTTAGCATTGCATTTAACCCTTGTTTCTGCTATGCTTTAAACAGGTAAGTTTATTCACTTTTTGTTACCCTCCCGCTCCAGATACAAAGGATTATTTATGGACAAGGCAACACATCTGCAAGTACTTGCGCAAACAAATCAACTAGACTGTGTGTTACAATGGATTGAAGAGGCCCTCGCCCTTTGCCATCTTCCTCAAAATGTGCTCATGAAAGCACTTATCGTGGCAGAGGAAATCTTTGTGAACATCTGCCACTATGCCTATACCCCACAGGTTGGTATGGCCGATATCTATTGCACTGCACATGAAACCACTGTACAACTTTGTTTTGTAGACAGCGGCACACCTTTTAACCCTTTACAACACCAAGAACCAAACACCTCCCTGCCCACACACTCCCGTCAAGAAGGTGGGCTTGGTATTCATATGGTAAAAAATCTTGTTTCCAAATTAGACTACGAGCGCAAAAATGGTCAAAACAGACTATGCATTAATATGGAAAAATAGAAAGGATCCCATTATGAACATTGCAAAAACAAAGCAAGGAAACACCCTCACTGTTTCACTTAGCGGGCGCTTAGACACCAACACAGCCCCCGTTTTGCAAGAGGATGTAAAAAATGATTTACAAGACATTGATGGGTTAGACCTAGACCTGGCACAGCTTGAATATATTTCCAGTGCAGGCTTGCGTGTGATTTTATTTATGAATAAACAGTGCATTAAAGAGGGTGCACAGTTCCGTGTTCTACACTGCAATGAAGTTATCAAAGAAGTATTCCAGCTCACCGGTTTTGATGGCATTTTAGACATTCAATGATTTTTATAACCCATTTTCTCTTCTTGTATATATAATAACTAAGTAGTGTCAACAATAGTTGAATCGAGCATATTTTGAGCAATTCTTTTGTCCTATGGGCCTGAAAATTGCCGAACTCCTTTACGGAATTCAAGATTTTTAGGCCTCATAGGGCGGGAAAAGAGCCAAAATAGGCCGGCTGAACACTATTGTCGATACTACCTAAAGACTATCTTGTTTTAACCAGTATTTAAATATAAAACCATTTGAATACCATTTGTTAAAATGAAAAAGGGGCTGTGAAAGTGAGATCCGAAGAGCTATCTGCCTTGGTGATGGATAACCAAGATTTTTTGTGCTATATGTCTGATATAGAAACGTATGAGTTAATTTATGTAAACAAAAGTATCAAAGAGGCCTTTGGCTTTCAGTCTGAAAATGATTATCTTGGAAAGCCCTGCCATCTTTTGCTTCAAAACAAAGAAAATCCATGTGAATTTTGCAACAATCACCTTCTACAAGAAGGCGAAAAAATAAGCTGGGATATCCAAAATAAAGTGACAGGCAAGCACTACTCTCTCATCGACACCTTGGTAAATGTAGATGGACGCAAAGCCCGCTTAGAAGTAGCTTTTGATATCTCTCAGCACTATAAAACGGTAGAGTCTTTAACACATAAACTCACCATGGAAGAAACTTTAATCCGTTGCATACAGACACTGGTGGAAAGCCTTGATATTGATGATGCTATTAACAGCCTGCTTGGCATTGTAGGCGAATATTATCATTCAGACCGGGCGTATATTTTTGAGTTTGACTTGAAAAACCAAGTGGCCAACAACACCTATGAATGGTGTTCAAACCCTGATATGGCAGAAATAGACACTTTGCAAAATGTGCCCATAGAAGATTTATCCCCTTGGCTGGAAGGTTTTGAAAAAGCGGGCGAGATTTTCATTGAGGATTTAGAAAAAGATTGCGACAGGGAAAGTGCTTTATACCACATACTCAAACGGCAATCTATTCATTCTTTAATGGTAGTGCCCTTGCGCGCCAATGATACAATTGTTGGTTTCATCGGAGTAGACAACCCTCATGAATTAGACAAGGGACTTGTTTTTTTGCATTCGGTTTCTCTATTTGTGCTCGACGACATAAAAAAACGCAGAATGCGCCAACAACTTGAATATCTAAGCTACACCGACACCCTTACCGGGCTTTTCAATCGCAACAAATATATGCAAAAAATAGAAGAGCTTGAGCATAATTCGTTAAACAGCATTGGTGTTTTATATGTGGATATCAATGGCTTAAAACGAATGAACGATGTCTACGGACACAGTTACGGAGACAGCATCCTGCAAAATGTGTCTCGCATTTTATGCGCCCATTTTGAAAACGATGTATATCGCGTAGGTGGTGACGAATTTATTGTTCTTTGTCCAAATATAGAAAAACAAACTTTCGAGCACGTGGTTTCCGCTATTCGGGCAGATTCTTTAGACGACAGCAACTGCACCTTCTCAGTGGGCAGCATCTGGCGTGACGGAAAAATTGACGTACTAAAAGAAATTGCCAAATCAGACGAAATTATGTATGCCGAAAAGCAAAGTTACTATAAAACCATTCGCTCCGGTCAGGTTATCAGGCGTTCTAACTCCGTAGAAGAATTGCTTCATGAAATACGTGCCGGGCGCTTTTTTGCTTATTTTCAGCCCAAAGTTGATATGCGAACCGGGGAAATTGTTGGTGCGGAAGCACTTGTGCGTAAAACAGACAAAAACAACAATCTCATCGCCCCCGATAAATTCATTCCACAATATGAGTATGACGGCATCATTCGTCATATAGATTATTTCATATTGGAAACGTCTTGTCGTTTATTGAAAAACCTTATTTCAGAAGGAAAACCGCTTAAAATATCGGTTAATTTTTCACGAGTCACCTTTATGGAACACGATATGGTAGAAGAAATATCCCGCATTTGTGACGAATACGAGATTCCTCACAAGTGTATCAGTGTGGAAATCACCGAAACCATCGACAAAATAGATACCCAATTTTTCGACCACAAACTCAATGCTTTAAAAGATGCTGGTTTTGGCATCTCTATGGACGATTTTGGTGCAAAATATTCCAACCTATTGATGCTATCCACAGCTCCCTTTTCCGAAATTAAAATAGACAAAAGCCTTATCGATGGCATTTGCCATAGCCCCCAAAGCCGCACTGTGGTAGAATATATCATTCGCATGGTACACGAGCTTGGCCTTTCCAATTGTTTGGCCGAAGGCGTAGAAACGACCAGTCAGAAAGATATTCTGTTAAGTGCCGGTTGTAACTATGGCCAAGGTTATCTATTTTATAAACCTTTACCCGTGCATAAGTTTTTGGAAGTTTATTAAACAACAGCAGTTTTAACCACCATCTACGCAAAACAAAGATTTTCCTAGGCTATTTCTATGGAATTCTTTGTTTTTTGTTTTATAATAGAGATAAGACAACACCTTTATCGGCTATACAACGGAGGATATATTATGTATAATAAATATAGAATTCAAACTTTAGCACTGGGCCTTATCGCCCCCTTGCTATTCGCTGCATGTAGTGTTAGTGCCACTCCCAATAGCACAAGCGAAACCGAAGTCATGGAAGAGGAAGCATTTGTTCATAGCTCGCGCCCTTTCGATTTACAGGAATTGCAAGCTGAACACGGATTAGAACTTATTTATCTTGCCGGTGGTTGCTTTTGGGGCGTGGAAGAATATATGTCACGCATTGCCGGTGTATACGATGCCACCTCCGGTTATGCCAACGGCCTCACAGAAAACCCCACCTATGAAGAGGTGTTGTACGAAGACACCGGCCACGCTGAAACCGTGCGCGTTTTATACGACCCAGACCAAGTTAGTTTAGAAACTCTTTTGGAAAAAATGTTTAAAGTGGTCGACCCTACCAGTGTGAATCGTCAGGGCAACGACATAGGCAGCTCGTATCGCTCTGGTATCTATTATGTGAATGACGCAGACCTGCCTGTGATTGAGGCACAAATGGCTTCTTTGCATGAAGCATATGACGAAGAAATCGCTGTAGAGGTTCTGCCACTTTCTAATTTCTTCGAAGCGGAAGAGTATCACCAAGATTACCTTAAAAAAAATCAAGATGGGTACTGCCACATCGATTTAAGCCAGGTGGGTGGTGTGGAGGAAATGATACAATCGCAGGAATATAACATCCCTACACAGGCAGAGCTACAAACCCTTTTGAGTGAAGAGCAATATGACGTAACACAAAACGATGCAACCGAAAGAGCCTTTGATAACGAATACAATGATAACAAAGACGTTGGCTTATATGTAGATATTGTAAGTGGTGAACCCTTGTTCCTTTCTACAGACAAATACGACTCCGGAACAGGATGGCCCAGCTTTACCCAGCCCATTATCCCCGAGGCAGTAACCGAGCATGAAGACCGTGGCCTAGCCTCTGTGCGCACCGAGATTCGCAGCCAAGAGGGAGACTCTCATCTAGGGCATGTATTTAATGATGGCCCTGAGGAAGAAGGTGGCCTGCGCTATTGTATGAACAGTGCTGCCCTACGTTTTATCCCTTACGAGGAAATGCCCTTTGAAGGCTATGGCTACTTACAACACCTCTTGCTAGAGGAGAACGAAAATGTATACTTTGCTACTTTTGGAGGATGAGCCCTTAATCCGGCGAGGCATTAAAACCCTAATTGACTTGGAAAGCTTGGCTATCTCCACGATATTGGAGGCAGCCGACGGCGAGCAAGGACTTCATTTGCTTCACACGCACACAGTAGATTTTGTGCTCGCTGATATCAACATGCCCAAGATGAATGGTCTAGAATTTGCAAGGCAGGCAAAACAATATAACGAAAATATCAAAATCGCTTTTATTACCGGATATGATGACTTAGATTATGCAGTGTCTGCCATAAAAATCGGCGTAGATGATTATGTATTAAAACCTGTGAGCCGTGCCGATATCACCGATGTCTTACGTCACTTGGCGGATAAAAAGACAAAAGAAAAAACGCAAATGCAACAAATGCATATTGCATTCGAGTTTTTGGGCGATGTCGGCACTGTACACGGAATAGAAAAAGAAACGGTGCTTAGTTTTCTTGAAAAAAATTTAGCCAATCCCTCGCTTAATCTACCGTTGGTTGCACAATCTATGGGGTTTAGCGAGGGTTATTTTAGTCAACTATTCAAAAAGTGGTTTTCGGTTCCTTTCCGAGAATATGTCCTCCACTTGCGCCTTGAAAAAAGCAAACTTTTGCTCTTGTCCACACAACTAAAAAACTATGAAATCGCACAAAGTGTAGGCATAGCCGACCCCAATTATTTCAGCGCTTGCTTTAAAAGAGAATATAAGATGACACCCAGTGAATATCGGCAAAAACAAGGGACAGACCATGCCAAACACCCATAAATTACAACGATTCTTTAGCAAAACAAAGACACAAATTTCCGTTTTGTATGCAGCGGGAAGTCTATTTGTTTTGCTCATTTTCAGTTTTGTTATGTATCAGAGTATTTCTTTGGAATATGTGCAAAACGCTATTTTGTCTGTTCAAGATGATATCGAACAAAGCAGTGCCGGTATATCTCTATATATTGATAATGTGAAAACCCTGTCCGATCTGCTGGCACACAATGAAGAAACCATCGCCTTTCTTACCAACCCCGAGATACAGGACACACAAAACCTTTTAGAGCAAATGGATCTGATTCTTGCAAATGATCCCTATGTGCAATCGATTTTTCTTGTAAGTCGGGATGGTCGTATATTGGCCGATTCACTTGGCGCCCGTAGCAACGACCTGGCCGAAAATTTTAGCACTACTTGGTATCAAAGCGCCATTGCCAACGACATGCCCACACTGGCCGGTGCAAATATGCGAACATTCACCGTAGACAATGATAGCTGGGTGGTATCTCTTAACCATTCCATCTATAACAAAGACGGCGAAAACATTGGTGTTTTGGTGATGGATTTGCGCTACTCCTTTATTGAAGAGCTTATAGTGCCCAACGCACTTGGCACCCAAGGATACTTATATATTTTAGATGAAAAAGAACAACTGGTATACCACCCCGATGTCTCTTATTTTACTGACCTTGAAAAACAAACCGAACTTTTAGAAATGAGTGACATGCCCCTTGGCTACCACCCCGAAAAAAATATGGTAAGCTATCAAGTACCTGTTTTAGGAACAAACTGGACTTTACTATGCGTTTCTTCGTTAGATGGTTTACAAGATTTACAGGTGAATTTATTGGAACTGGTTGTCTTAACAAGTTTTCTTATTTTAAGCGGTAGTATATTGGTTGGGTTATATTTTGCCAGCCGCATTTCACGCCCTTTGGCGCGCCTGGCAAACCACATGCAAAGTATGAAGCCCTATCACGATTTTGAAAAAACCACCCACAGTGGCAGCGAAGAAATCCGCAGTCTTTCTCAAAACTATAATGAAATGCTTCTACATATGCAAAGCCTACTCGAGCAGCTGTCGCAAAAAGAAAAAAGCTTAAAAGAATTTGAAATTCGGGCCCTAATAGGACAGATTAACCCGCATTTTTTGTATAACACCTTGGACACCATTGTGTGGATGGCCGAATTTGAAGAAAATGATAAAGTGATTGACACCACAAAATCTTTAGCTAAATTTTTCCGTATTTCTTTAAGCGGGGGCCGAGACTATATTCCCTTAAAACAAGAAGTAGAACATGTGCGTCAATATTTATTCTTGCAAAAACAACGCTATGGAGAAAAATTAAACTATGAAATATACTTACAAGAGGGGCTTGAAGAGATTCTGGTTCCAAAAATCATTTTGCAGCCCCTTGTCGAAAACAGCATTTACCATGGCATCAAACCTTTAGACCGACCGGGGCTTATTCGAATTGTATGCCAAAAACAAAATGATTCTATTATGCTATGTATATATGATGACGGCATAGGCTTTGACACCCAATGCACAGTTTCTAAAGACCATCTGCGTTTAAGCGGTATTGGCCTTGAAAACGTACGGGCTCGTTTGCGCCTTTACTTTGGCCAAGAGGCCGACTTGCTTATAGCCTCTCAGAAAGAAAAAGAAACGAAAGTGTGCATCATTTTTGAAAGCAAAGAAACAAAAGTGCCATAGCCTCTTTTGCAAAGCCGCATCTTTTACAGCCGTATGCAATTGCCGCGTGGCGTAACTTGACATAATGGTCAAAGTTTGCGTACAATAGATAAATAAGGATTAAAAGACGAATAAAACCGTTCTTTATGACCCATGCCTCATTATCTCTACAATAATACCCACCATTAGGAGGAACACATGCAAAACAGTGAAAAAACTATGGAGGCTCTCACGTCGTTGTGCCAACGGCGCGGCTTTATTTTTGCCGGTAGTGACATATACGGTGGCCTTGCCAACAGCTGGGATTACGGGCCTTTAGGGGTCGAGTTTAAAAATAATGTTAAACGGTGTTGGTGGAAGAAATTCGTGCAGGAATGCGACACCAACGTAGGGCTGGATAGTGCCATTTTGATGAACCCCGAAGTCTGGGTAGCCACTGGCCATGTGGGCGGTTTTTCAGACCCTTTAATGGATTGCCGCAGCTGCAAAAGCCGCTTTCGCGCAGATAAGCTCATTGAAGATTCCAGCGGAGATGCCACCGGCATGGACGAATCTGAAATGGCTGCCTATATTTCAGAAAACAACATTGCCTGCCCCAGCTGTGGGGCCGCAGATTTCACAGATATCCGCAAATTTAATCTCATGTTCAAAACATTTGTAGGTGTGACCGAAGATTCTAAAAACGAGGTGTATTTGCGTCCGGAAACAGCACAAGGTATTTTTGTGAATTTCGCGAATATACAGCGTACTATGCGGCGTAAAATCCCCTTTGGCGTGTGCCAGGTTGGTAAAGCCTTTCGCAATGAGATTACCCCCGGCAATTTTGTGTTTCGAACACGTGAATTCGAGCAAATGGAATGCGAATTTTTTTGTAAGCCCGGCACAGACCTTGAGTGGTTTTCCTATTGGAAAGATTTTTGCCACAACTGGCTAAAAGAACTGGGCCTAAAAGATGAAAATATACGCTTGCGCGATCACGCTAGCGAGGAGCTTGCCTTCTATTCCAGGGCCACCACCGACATTGAATACCTCTTCCCATTTGGTTGGGGCGAGCTTTGGGGCATTGCCGATCGCACCGATTATGATCTAATGCGCCACAATGAACACAGCGGAAAAACACAGGAATACTTTGATGCCGAAACCAATGAGCATTATGTTCCCTATGTGATAGAACCTTCTTTAGGTGCCGACCGTGTAGCGCTGGCCTTTTTGGCAGACGCCTACGATGAAGAAATCTTATGCGACGAAAAGGGCAAGCAAGATACACGTATTGTGATGCGCTTTCACCCGGCACTTGCACCCTTTAAAGCCGCCATATTGCCTCTTTCAAAAAAGTTATCGGCTGCTGCGATGTCCTTGCATAAGGAACTAAGTGCTTCTTTTATGGTAGATTTTGATGAAAGCGGCTCTATAGGCAAACGCTACCGTCGCCAAGATGAAGTGGGTACGCCCTTTTGCATCACCTACGATTTCGACAGTGAAACAGATGGGGCCGTCACCATTCGAAACCGCGATACCATGGAACAAGTTCGCATTCCCATTAACGAAGTGGCACAGTTTTTACAGGAAAAAATCGCATTTTAGGAAACCGGTAATAGCAATCCATCCAAAAAGGCTGCTTATTTACTTCACGGCAGCTTTTTTATATAATGTACTAAAGATATCCCTTGGCATCCACATTCCCCTAAAACTGTAAAAGCATTGCCTTGGCTTAAAATGGCCTGTGACCCCCCTCTTAAAGCCGGCACAGAAAAGGAGCTTGCAAAACATGAACTATACTCAACTACTTTCAGAGAGAGCCACCAATATGCGCCCGTCCGGCATCCGCAAATTTTTTGATATTGCAGCCGAAATGAAAGACTGCATCACACTGGGCGTAGGCGAGCCAGATTTTTCCACACCAGCGGCAATTCGAGACGCCGGCATCCACAGCCTGCAAGAGGGACATACCTTTTATACTTCAAACACCGGTATGGTAGAGTTGCGAGAGGAAATTTGCCACTATTTACAAAGACGTTTTTCTCTTTCCTACGATGCCAAAACACAAACCCTTGTCACTGTGGGGGGTAGCGAGGGCATCGACCTTTGCATTCGTGCCCTTGTAAACCCGGGCGACGAAGTCATTTTGCCCGAACCTTGTTTTGTAAGTTATCATCCCATAACAAGCTTAACCGGTGGTGTTCCTGTATCCATCCCCTTAAAAAACGAAAATCGTTTTAAGTTAACCGCCGACGAACTAAAAAAAGCCATTACCCCGCGCACGAAACTACTTGTCTTCCCTTTCCCCAGCAACCCTACAGGTGGTGTAATGCGTAAAGAAGAGCTAGAAGAAATTGCCGAGGTTTTGCGTGGCACCGACATCACTGTGCTAAGCGACGAAATTTATGCAGAACTTACCTATGGCAACGAAGAACACGTAAGCATTGCGCAAATCCCCGGTATGTACGAGCGAACTTTGCTTGTAAATGGTTTTTCCAAATCGTATGCGATGACAGGTTGGCGCCTTGGCTATGTATGTGGACCTGCCCCACTTGTGGCCGCCATGAATACCATTCACCAGGCAGCAATCATGTGTGCACCCACCACAAGCCAATATGCAGCCATTGTGGCCTTGCGCGAAGGACAAGACGATATAAAGAGAATGCGCGAAGAGTATAACCAACGCCGCCTATTTCTAATGCAACGTTTTTCCGAGCTAAACTTACCATGTTTTGAGCCGGAAGGTGCTTTTTATGTTTTTCCAGACATCCGCGGCACCGGCCTAACTTCAGCCGAATTTTGCGAACGATTATTAAAAGAGTATAAAGTGGCCGTTGTTCCCGGCACCGCTTTTGGCGAATGTGGTGAAGGCTTTATTCGCATCAGCTACGCCTACTCGCTAGAGCATTTAACCGAAGCCTTTTCTCGTATTGAAAAATTCTTACAGACGCTTCAAAATGAACAAAACAGATCATGAATAATCGCGTTTTGTTTGAATCGGTTCCACCCAACAACACCGATGCAACCATTTTAGCCATAGAACATATTTTTTCGCAAATCCCAAAAACTGCATTGCCACAAAATGGTATGCATGTGTTGCTAAAACCCAATTTACTGGCAAAACACGAACCACATCACGCTGTAACAACGCATCCGGATGTGGTTCGCGGTGTGATACTGGCTTTGCAAAAACGTGGTATTTCTGATATATCTTTGATTGATTCTCCTGCAGGCCCACACTCGGAGGCTGGTTTACGCAATATCTATCACGCCTGTGGTATACAGGCTGTTTGTGAGGAACTACATGTTACACTATGTCACAACACACAAGGCCATGAGTTGTTTTTTGAAAATGGACTTCTTGTAAAACGCTTTACTATATTACAAGAAGTAGCGCAAGCCGACTATCTTATCAATCTACCTAAATTAAAAACTCATGTGCTCACTGGCATGAGTGGCGCATGCAAAAACTTATTCGGTTGTATACCCGGTCTTATGAAGGCTGAGTTTCACATGCGTTTTCCCGAGCGGCCTCATTTCGGCCATATGTTGCTAGATTTATGTGAGGGATTACACGCCAATTTGCATATCATGGATGGCATCCTTGGCATGGAGGGCGACGGCCCTTCGGGGGGCATACCACGTGCTACCGGCATGCTATTAGCTTCTCAAAACCCACATATACTCGACTTGGCTGTGTGCTATTTTATGGGCCTTTCGCCTCTACAGGTTCCCACATTGCTTGCCGCAATAGAGCGCGGACTTTGCGAAAGCTCTTTACCAACAGATTCCCTATACTGCTCTAATGGGCCGGTGCCCAAACCATTCGAGAACTTTCTTCTGCCTCGTAGTTTTGAAGGACCTATGGACTTTAGTCAGAATGTTCCGTTTTGGTTGCGGGATACTGTAACATGTTTTGCCAAGCTTACCGCTCCACATCCTGTCGTACGGCGCAGTGCCTGCATTCAATGTGCAAAATGTGCTGACATTTGCCCTGCCAATGCCATCGACATACAAGCATCTGCCGCTATCATTCGTCAAAAAGACTGTATTCGTTGCTTTTGTTGCCATGAAATATGTCCGGTGCAAGCCGTTCGCATAAAAAAATCCCCTTTATTTCGGCTGTAATATCGGTCTTTA
>CAYJIR010000021.1:0-33202 GCA_964370295.1 uncultured Oscillospiraceae bacterium | reverse complement strand
TCTTCGCTTTCGTTTTCTTCTTCGCTTTCGTTTTGCTCTTCATCCCCTAACTCTTCTTGTTGTTTTTGCAAAACAAGTTTTGCTAGTTCTAAGCGCTGTTCTTTATTCGGCATAGGTTGTAATGCCGGCCAAGTGATTTCCACACGTTGCGGCCCGTCGTCTGTTTCCAATGTCACATTCATACTGCGCGGTGGAATTTCCGGCACTTGCAAGGGTTTCCTTCCCACTCGCATACGCGCTGCCAACCATACGCCCAATGCACACAACACGGAGATAGCTGCCACAATTTGGCTAACACGCAGACCTCCCAGCAGAAGAGAGTCGGTGCGAAGGCCCTCTATAAAAAAGCGGCCCACACCATACCATATGATGTAGAAAAGCACCATTTCTCCGTTAAAGCGCCTATGTTTTCGATAGAGAAACAATAATACAAATCCCAGCGCACACCACAGGCTTTCATATAAAAAAGTAGGATGTACGGGTAATGTAGGATCTGCCACTATGCCTTGCATGGCTAAAAAATCTTGTTGATACGTCAAATATGACGTTGTGCTTTGGCTTATCATACCCCAGGGTAGGCTTGTGTTGGTGCCGAAAGCCTCTTGATTGAAAAAATTGCCCCAACGGCCTAAACACTGGCCGATCAAAAAGCCCATGGATACAAGATCGAACATGGGCAAAACGGGTACCTTGCGCCATTTACAACCAATATAAGCACCAAGAAAACCAAAAATAATGCCTCCATAAATACCAAGGCCACCATCACGCAGGTTAATAATATCCCACAGGCTTTCATATTCAATAGTACTTACAAACAACACATAATATAGGCGTGCGCCCACTATGCCGCACACAAGCCCCACCAAAATCACGTCGATAAGGCGGTCGGGATCTATCCCAAAGATTGGTGCTTGTTTTACAACAAACATAATGGCCAAAAACACGCCCAAGCCAATGAGCAGGCCATACCAATACACCGAAAACCCAAATATACTAAACGCTATACGCGAAACTTCAAATTCCAGGCCAAGGCCCGGAAATTGCACCAAATTTACCATTTATTATCCTCTTTCATTTTGTTCCGGACGCACCACCACAAAAGCACTGTATTCCTCATGCAAAAGTTCTTGTAGAGCATCATTAATATCTTCTACCGTAAGTGCGGCCAATTGTGCCAACGCGTCGGCGGGGGAGCGTTTTCGGTAATAACCCGCAGCTAGCATCGCTGCCACGCGCTCTACACTTTCTAAATCGGCAATGGCTTCGCCATACATCATGCGCCGGCAGGTTTCAAACTGCTCTTTGTCTACGCCGGTTTTACGCATCTGCTCTATCTCTGCTATAATCTGACTCCGTACTTCCTGCGGGTTTTCACTTTCGCCTGTAAATATAAAATGTAAACAGTTTTCAAGGCAACCAAACTCACCACCGAAGCCGGGCTGTATAAGCCCATCATCATACATACGGCGATACAACTTGCTGCTCTCTCCGCAAAGTAGTTCGATAAGCAGGTCACAAATCACTTCAAACCGCGTATCATTTACATCGTGTGGTATTTCTTTAAAGCCCAGTGCAAACAAAGGCATGGAAACCGGCATGGTAAATTCATGCTCTTTCTTTTGCACTTGCTTTTTCTCTTGTGCAAAAACACGCTGCAAAGGGCGACTTTCTCGCTCTTGTATGCCCGCACGTTTAACAGCGGCCATCACCTGCTGCATTGTAATGTTTCCAGCCACACATAAAGCCATATTGCCGGGTTGATAAAAGGTTTCCACGCAATCATACAAAAGCTGTGGCGTAATTTCGGCTATGCTTTCCACCGTACCCACAATATCGTCTCGCACCGGGTGTTTCTGATATAGGCAAGCCAACAAGCCAAACACACAACGTATTTCTGCATGGTCATCATACATTTTAATTTCTTGACCGATAATCCCTTGCTCTTTTTCTACCGTTTGTGCTGTAAAATGTGGACTGCTTACAAAAGAAAGCAAGATGTCTAGGTTTTCTTCAATGCAATCCGTTGCTGTAAATATATAGCTTGTCTGCTGAAAACCCGTGTAAGCATTCGCCGATGCACCTGTTTTCGCAAACAACTCAAACGCATCCACGCCGTCTTCATTTTCGAACATCTTATGTTCCAAAAAATGAGCCGTGCCAGAAGGCAATTCTATGCGCCCCGCATCGCTTTCATACACCCTATCCACCGAACCGAAATGGGTGGTATAAATAGCATGCACCGCACTGTAGTTCGGCATGTGCAGTAAACGAACCACAAAACCGTTCGGCAAAATTTCTTCTTCAAAATGTAGCGCCTGTGCGGCCGCCTTAGGCAGAAAATTTGGCATTAGGCACCCTCCTTATTTGTAAGCACATATTGCAGCGCCGGCGTAAAGGTACAAAGCGCCTCTTGTATTTCCTCGGCACTTAACGATTCCATCAAAGCCATCATTTCATTTAAACTAAGATTTGTCTCACGCAATTGTTCATTAAACACCCACGCCACCAAGGTATCCGGGCTATCTTGTGCCGCTAAAAAAGAATTTCGAACAGCAAGCTTTGCCCGATCCAACTCCAGCTTTGTCACCGGTTCTTTTTGCATATCACGAAACTCGTTCAATATTGCATTTGCCGCACGCTCGGCGTTTTCATGGGCAATGCCGCTATCCAGTGTGATTGTACCACGCAAAGGCATGTACGAACTGGCACAATAGTAGCAAAGGCTTTGTTTTTCGCGCACATTCATAAACAAGCGGCTTGTGGGCAAACCACCCAACAAGGCGCTTCCCATACGCAAAACAGCATCTGTGCGCGCATCAGCCTTTTTACCGTTTGTTAGTATAAGACACAACTTCCCCTGCGCTGTATCCATTGCTTCACTCTTT
Source organism: uncultured Oscillospiraceae bacterium (assembly GCA_964370295.1). GTDB lineage: Bacteria > Bacillota > Clostridia > Oscillospirales > Ruminococcaceae > JAAYCI01. Next base: position 30,317 of record CAYJIR010000021.1, on the reverse strand, counting down.
TTGATAAAAGACGCCGGTGTTTGCACCGTTGTGCGCCCCAGTGGTACCAAAGGTGTTCGCTTTCTTTGGCCCAAATACTTTTCAACACCACGTCTTGCCTTGTCAGCATCTAATCCGCAGCAACTCACCTCTACTTGCGCCGTTTGCAATAACTCTTCGTATGCCGCAAACAACCCCTCGCGACTCACTGCCTCCATCTCTTGCACATACCCTGCCGATTCAATACCCAACGGAGTATCCCCATACAAAGCTCGCCTTGCCTGTCGCAAGCAATAACTGCGCTTGTCGTTCATTTCACTTTTTAAATAATCCACTTGTTTGGCGCGCTCAATATCCACATCTACTTTGGCAAAGGCACCATTTTCTAAAAAAGGTTCAAACAGCAAGGCACAGCACAACTCGATATAGGCACTTTCCAAGTCTTCACCGGCCAAGGCAAATTCGTTTTTCAAGCCCGACACCGCCAAGGTCACCACACGGTTGGACCCTGCGGTATAACTTTCAGCACTCAATTCAGCCCCATACAAATCAAACAATTTTCGTGAAAGCGCCATGGGATCTATTATGGAAGCGCAACGACGCTCCAGCACATGTGGCAACAAGGCCAACTCGTTCACCTTGCTACGCTCACTGGGCACCACAAGGTGCACCACCAGCAAATTTCTTTTAAATTTTTCACCCGGCACCGAAGTGACATAGGCTCCGTCTCCTATTTTTTGTCGAAGCATAATGGCTTCCTTTCTTTAAAGGCACACATATTTCACCTGTGTAGCCCATGTAAATAAGGCCGCCTTTCGGCGGCTAAAGCCACACAACCCTTGTGTAGCTACTCTTGTTTTTAAACTATCCTTATTGTTCCCATCCTGCTGGCAATACCAAACAGTCAATCCCATTTTTATCCTCCATGAGGAGCCGATAACACAAATCAATACACCATCTTACGCCGACACCGAATCCACAGTTGCAACAGGGGGTGTTGACGGCTGTATAGCCACATATTCCTCCAAACAGATACCACTGTTTGTGATGGCCTGTGCATCACTGACACCCACATACCGGAAGTGATATGGCTGATAATCCAAGCCCGTAATTTCACCTTTATTTTCCGGGTAGCGCAAAATAAACCCATAATTTGCCGCATTGGCCAATAACCATGTGTACTCTGGTGTTTGAGCAAATGCCTGCACGGTTTCGGTCACCGTCGACGAACCAAAATCCACACCCAAACAAGTCTGCCTATCAGAAAAACCATAAGGCGGTTCTGAACGGCGCGCCAATATATCGGCTTCGGCAGCCTCGTTGCCTTGCGCCACATAGGTATCCACCAAATTTTGATAACGCTCATTTTGTCTATCTTCGCCCGGAGCTGTCAACAACACACGCAATGTATTGCCTTGCACCGCATTACAATCGGCAATCATACGTTCTAAATCCGCTATGGCACGCGCATCAAAATAATGCGTTACCCCGTCTTGTTCATAGCGTGCCAGTTCCGGTGCAAAACCTGTGGGCATGGGATTGTTTTGATTGATAAGCAACAGATTCCACGCATTTGGATCTGCAGCCGTAGGCAAGGTCTCCACCACCGCTTGCGAAGGCGAAAGCTGAGAAGAACTCGTTTGCTCTACACGTGGCGAAGGCGACAAAATAGCGCGAAACATCGACACTACCATGGCCACAATCAACACCACACCCAGTGCACATGCTCCAAGCACAATCAGCTGTTGTCGGCGCTGTTTTTTTCGCTTTTGGCTTCGCAATGCCTGACGATTTCTATATTCTGTTTCCTCGTTATTACGCCCGGGTTGTCTGTCCACCAACTCACCCTATCCTTGTATAATATTCCTATCAATATACGCTGTATAGTATAGCATGGGATATCTGGCATGGCAAGCCACTGCAAAACAAAAAGCAATCACCGCTTTTCCCATGCCCAAATCGCCATTTTATCAAACGATTCCATTAACGACCTTTATTTCGGTGACGAATCGATGCACGAACCCCTTTTACCTCATTCACGCTTTTCACCAGTTGCTCTTCTGTTTGGTGCAAAATGTTCTCACAATAATGGTTTACAGAATTCCGCACCTCTTTAGCTCCCTGTGTGGCCTGGCGCATCACTTCGGCCGCACGTTGCTCACTGGCTTTTACAATTTGTTGTTCACTTACAATGGCCTTCGCTCGATCTTCCGCTTTATGGATAATTCCCTCGGCCTCTTTGCGTGCACCTTCCACAATGTCGGCACGGTCTTGCACAATAGCCTTAGCCTGCCGAATCTCCGTAGGCATATTTAGGCGTATATCATCAATAATATCACGCATTTTTTCAGCATCTACCATGCGTTTTCCCGAAAGTGGCACCGTAAACGCCTCTTCTAAGGTTTCGTCCATCAAGTCAAGCAAGTCATCTATATTCATGCAAATCTCCTTTCGGCTATGCGACTTATCCTTCTTGTAATTCCAGCAAACGTTTTTGGATATCCGCCTCGATTTCCGGCGGCACAAACCCCTCCAACGATCGTCCGTAGCGCGCAAGCTCGCGCACAATACTGGAAGATAAAAACATGTTATCCGCATCCGTAGTGATAAAAACAGTTTCCAAATTCGAATTCAGTTTTTTATTCACCAGCGCCATTTGGAACTCGTACTCAAAATCTGACACAGCCCGTAACCCTTTCACCAAGGCACAAGCCCCTTTATTATATGCATATTCGGCCACAAGACTATCGGAGGCATCCACCTCCACCCCAGGCATATCTTTTAAAGCTGTTTTCAATAAAGCCACCCGCTCTTTTTTGGTAAATACAGTCTGTTTCGCCTGATTCACCAGCACCAACACAATCACTTTATCAAATAAACGTGTGGCTCTTTCAATAATATTGAGATGTCCACATGTCACCGGGTCAAAACTACCAGGACAAATTGCAATTTTCATTTGGATTTTCCTTATTTTTGTTTTCCATAACGCCACACTTGAACCGTACCATAGCGATATTGTTTTTTTAAACAAAATGCCCCCACAGCCTGTGGCATAGATGTATCCCTATGTGTTTCACACAATACCTGTGCCTCCGGCTGACACACAGGCAACAAAGCCTGTAGTAATTCATCCCATTGTGTAAAAACAAAAGGTGGGTCGAGCATAATCAAATCAAACAACTGCGATGTTTCTTTTAAAAATTTTTCCGCCGGTATACAGTGTATGTGACAACTTGGTTCAACCCTTAATATCTTGGCGTTGTCATGCAGCACCTGCACAGCCTTGGGTGCACTGTCGACAAAATGGCACAAGGCAGCCCCCCGCGAGAGTGCCTCAAAACCAAGCTGGCCGCTTCCTGCATACAAATCTAAAACGCTGGCCCCCGGTATAGCAGCTTGCACAGCACTAAACATGCCTTCTTTTACGCGATTTAAAGTGGGACGTGTGTCGGCACCGGGCAAGCTGTTTAGCTCTTGACCTCTACATTTGCCCGCTATCACACGCATTTCATCCCCCATTGGCCACAAATACTCAAAGACATCCTCTATCTCGGTTTTCTGTCTTTTCTCAAGTTCAAATACAAGTCTTTCCAGTTGCGTCCATAACTCATTCTATTATGCGACTTTAGCTTTCATTTGTCAATGCAAAACAATGACCGAACCATGGGAAAACAAGCCCCCGCACTGTAAGGAACAGCACGTTGACTCCATTGCCCAATTCTGCATGCTTGTTCCCTTTTTAAAAACCGAAACACAAGCAAGTTTTCAATCGTTTGTTTGCAACATAACACAAGATATCAATATAAGGTTTCTTGTTTCACGTCACAATCCGCTATGTCCAAGTAACCCTCTTTAAGCAATGTGTATCGCGCTGCATACATATTAAAGTCCTCCGGCACCTCAACAAGCAAACGCTTGCCGCCTTTGTTGCGGAAAATATGCACCACCAAACAAGGGCCTTTTACCAAGTCATTTCGCTCCGAATTGGAATCTGTGTCGCGAAAACCATCCTCCAAAAATTTTACACGTGTTGCTTTAGCCACACGCACACGCTCGTCCAAACCTTTGTACATCACCCTCATGCTTATGCCCTCCTATACTCAACCATTCTATTTTTCGCCTGCAAACTTTATTCTTCACTATGAAAATAAAGCCACACAGATCTTGCCGATTTTCGACTAACACCTTTTGTTTCAGCCAGCTGTGTTTCACTCGCTTGTGCTATATTCTTTAGCGTTTTAAAACTGCCCATCAAGGCTTTAGCCGTTTGCGGCCCCACCCCGTCTATCCCCGTTAAAGTTGGTGAAAGCGCCTTGGTTTTGGCGCGCGCTCTTTGATAGCTAATGGCAAACCTGTGCACTTCATCTTGTATACCACTTACAAAACGAAACACACTACGATGCATAGACAACACAATTTCCTCGCCTCTGGGCGACACAATGCCCCTAGTGCGGTGGCGTGCATCTTTTACAAGCCCAAATAAAGGCACATCTGCTAAAGCCGTCCCGGCAAGGCTTTTTTCAGCCGCATGCACTTGCCCAATACCACCATCTAGCAAAATCAAATCCGGTTTTATGCCAAACTGCCCTTTTCCATTGTTCTCAAACTCGGCCGCACGACGCAACAACGCTTCTGAAAGCGAAGCATAATCATCATTTTTTTCTACGCTCTGTATTTTAAACTTGCGATATCCAGATTTTTTGGGCTTTCCATTTTCAAAAACCACCATACCACACACAGAAGTCCCCTCACCCCAATTGGAGATATCGTAACTCTCTATAATAGCGGGCGCATGCGCAAGACCCAAAAGCCCCGCCAATTCGTCCAGCGCCTTTTCTTCTCGGCTTGTGCGCCCACTGTCTTGCGCTAGGCACTCCACGGCATTCAAGTAGGCCATATCCAACAATTTTTTGTTATCTTTTCGCTTTGGTGTATAAATACGCACTTTTCCGCCACGTTTTTCGCCCAATAGCTGTTCTAGCAATTCTTGCTGAGGCTGGGCAGTGCTCACGGCAATAACCGCCGGAATTTCCTCGCCATCTTGCAGGTAATACCGTTGCAAAAATTGTTCTCTAATTTCTTGTGGATCATCCTGTCTATCGAATAAAAACTCGCGTTTATCGAATAAAAACCCCTCTCGAAACCGCAAAATAGCCACACACGCGGCATGGGGTGCATTTACAAAGGCAATAACATCCTGGTTTTTCTCTCCCTCACGCACCACGTTTTGCCCTGCATTCACTTTCTCCAGTGCTTTTATTTGGTTGCGCAACAAGGCGGCACGCTCAAACTGCAAAGCTTCGGCGGCCTCAAACATTTGCTTTTGCAACAAATCCGCAATGGTCCCTTGCCCGCTTTGTATCATATACAAAGCATTTTCCACAGCCTCACCATAATCCGTTTTTGCAATTTCCCCCGTACACACGGCCATACATTTGCCAATGTGACTATACAAACACGGACGCGCCTTGCCAAAATCCTCTGGGAAGCGGCGCGTACATCGCGGTAACAAAAAACTATCTTGCACCGTTTGTACCATATGTCGCACGGCAAACGAAGAAAGGTAAGGCCCAATATAATGTGCACCATCCTCTGCTCTTTGTAGCACTGCAGAAAGGCGAGGCCACTCCTCACTTGTAACACGGATATAACTATATCCTTTATCATCCTTTAATAAAATATTATATTTTGGCTGATATTGTTTGATTTGGCTACATTCCAACACCAGGGCTTCATATTCGCTCGCTGTGACAATGGTATTAAAATCAAAAGCAGCTGTCACCATACGTTGTGTTTTTGCATCGTGTGGTACTCCGGGACGAAAATATTGCCCCACACGAGAAAACAAACTTTTGGCTTTTCCTACATAAATAATCTCTTTGTTTTTGTTCTCTATCAAATATACGCCGGGCAGTTTCGGCAATTTCAACGCCTTTTCGTGCAACTGTTCGCTGGTCAAAAGACGTTTCCTCCTTTTCGGTGCTAACCAAAACCAAAAAGCGCCGCCCAAAACAGGCAGCGCCATTGCTTGTTTTTCTTACTCACTAAAGCCAGAAGTAACCAGTTTCACCAAACTGTCTACTGCCATTTGTTCATCGGCACCATCTGCAATGACTCGAATGGTGGTACCACCTACAATACCCAAAGATAAAACCCCAAGCAAACTTTTTGCGTTTACTCTGCGCTCTTCTTTTTCCACCCAAATTGAAGATTTAAACTCATTTGCTTTTTGAATAAAAAACGTAGCCGGGCGAGCATGTAACCCTACCTGATTCTCTACTGTGACTTCTTTGACATACATAGGTGCCACTCCTCCAAACTATCCTTCTATTTATATACTTCTACCCGAAACGCATCCTTACTCTATCTCTATTTTAAGGCTTAACGACACAAAAATCAACTTATTTGCCTTGTTTTGGCATATTATCGGTTTGCCACAGCTTTATGAGAGGAATTTTATGGCTTTTGACATGCTATTTCCTATCGTTTTACTATTTTTTAAAATTTGACCCTATTTTTGTGAAAATACTGTTCTTGATTTTACATGAGGTTTTCGATAAAATCCACTATCATTTAGAGAGCTTTTTCTTTTTTGAGGACGTATTCACCCTGCTCTCCTCTGTTTCGCAAAACGCCTCATATAAATCAGGCCTGCGCACTCGCGTGCGTTCCATCTGTTGTTCTTTTCTCCACGCACGAATGTTTGCTGCATGTCCACTTAACAGCACGGGTGGAACGGCTTTCCCACGCCATACGGCCGGATGGCTATATTGCGGATATTCCAAAAGGCCATCGTAGTGACTTTCGCCTTCATACCCCTCTTTACTTTTTAGCACACCCTCTTGCAAGCGCAAAACACTATCGGCCACAGCCAATGCCGCCAGTTCCCCCCCCGATAGCACAAAATCCCCAAGACTTATCTCTTCATTTGCATAAGTTTGCACCACACGCTCGTCCATACCTTCATAGTGTCCACAAACCAGCACAAGGCCCGGTAAGCGGGCTAGGCGCTTTGCATCCTCTTGTGTATACGGTTTCCCGGCCGGTGTCATAAAACAAATACGCGGTTTATCGCGCCCGCTCACCTCATGTTGCCATAAGATCACATCCAAACAGCGAGCAATCGGGTCGGCTTGCATCACCATACCATGCCCACCGCCATAAGTAGTATCATCCACACGGCCTTGTTTGGAGAGTGTGTAATCGCGTATATTGTGGCAATGCAAAGCAAATTTTCCCTGCCGTCTTGCACGCCCAATAATGCTTTCATCCATCACGCGTTCGCACATATCCACAAATAGAGTTGCGATATCAATTCGTATCATTCCCTGCTCCCTTTCCCCTTGTCTTTCGGCTTTTGCTTCCTTTCTCTTTTTTAGGTAGAGGAGGCTCGAACATGCCTTCTATGGGGCGCACCAATGCCACTTCATTTTCTATATCCACACTTAGCAAAAAAGGTGCCACGGCCGGAAACCAATATTCACATTTTTCGTCTTGCACACACCATACATCATGGCGTCCCGGGTGCGTCACCTGTGTTATACGCCCATAACAATGGCCTGTATCTGCATCTAACACCCGTGCATTTATCAAATCCTGCCAAAAATAGCGCCCTTCTTCCAAGTTTGCCTCGTTCCTGTCTATATATAAAACTTTTCCAACAAAAGCCCGTGCATCCTCTACACTATGCACGTCCTGCACTTGCAAGACACACACGTTTTTATGCGCACGAACTTTTAACACTTGCAGTTTACTTTTTCCCTCTTCATCCAAATACAAAGTGTGAAACCCTGCCAAAAACTCCACGGAATCACAATCCAAATATACACGAAACTCCCCGTGTATGCCGTGTGTCGCCACACATTCCCCTGCTTGTAAATAGCGCTTCCTCATGTGCCACTCCCTTATTGTTCCATTGCTGCATGCATAAACCTTGCCCTATTCTTGCAAGTTTATCCCGCCAACATCTCTTCACCCTCGTCAATTTGGGCATCAGCTTTGCTCTTGCAGTTCTTTCTCCAAACCATCATCCTGCCCTTGCCTATCAAACTCATTTCGGCATTTATGTTTTGCAAATTTAACACCAACGCAAAAAGCACATCCCAAAGCAAAAAAATGGAACACACACCACAGCATAGCCAATAACACTCCTTTATGCACCATCATCTGCGCAGCTCCATATGGGGCACAACGCCCACTTTGATTTCCCAAAAACATACTCGCCTCCTTTTCCAAGGACAAACCCATTTACCGGGCTTGCATTTAGGTGAAATTGCGTTTTCCACAGGGGAATGCGTGAAAACACCTCCGTGTTGCCGCCCTCTTCAGATGCAGTAGCATTTCTCACCTATGTCATCTACTACATAACCGCGAGCAAGCAACTTCACCCTAGCACACCTGACCTTAAAAAAAGAATGAACCTTGCCGAAACAACAAATAAACAGCCTGCCAAGCTCGGGATAACCCGTTTGGCAGGCTCTAACTTCCTTTGCGGTTTCACCGACAAAGGCAATACACCTTTTCGCTTTTCAAGCCTAAAAGCCATCACGGCTATACACTTTTGGCTTTGGCAGTAAAAAACAATTTGGTTTTAGTCTATTTCCACCTTGGCACGTTTGCCTTGTTTTGCGGCAACGGCACTCATAACAGTTCGGATAGCACGGGCCTTGCTACCTTTTTGCCCAATCACACGACCCTTATCCTCTTCTGCCACGATGAGGTGAAAAACGACTTCCCTTGGGTTAGAGTCGTCCACCCGAACCTCTACGGCATCGGGGTTGTCCACCAGCCCACGCACAATCGCAATTAGCACCTCTTGCATAGACTTCTCCTTTTGTTACAAAACCTCTTCCTTTTTCAGCAAAGCACGCACGGTATCGGTGGGTTGTGCCCCATTGGCAATCCACTTTTTTGCTTTTTCGCCGTCTACTTGTACCACGCTGGGGTTTTTGGTGGGATCATAGTAGCCAATTTCCTCAATAAAACGTCCGTCACGAGGAAAGCGAGAATCGGCCACCACAATACGATAAAACGGCGCCTTTTTCGCGCCCATGCGGCGCAATCTGATTTTCACTGACATAATTTCTGTACACCTCCGGTTAAATTAAAAATAAAAGAATTTTTCTAAAAAGGTAACCCCGCCGCATCGTAGCACGGCATCACCCTATAGTAAACTACAATTTTGTTTTTGGCTTCAAGCTAAAGCCCGCCGCCAAAGCCACGCAAAGCGCGTTGCATTTTTTTTGGGTTTTTCGAAAACTTTTTCATCATTTTGCTCATTTGTTCATACATTTTAAGCAGGCGATTCACATCTTCCACTCTGGTCCCACTGCCCTGTGCAATGCGCCGTTTTCGCGGCGGCTTGATGATAGAAGGTTTTTCTCTTTCTTGCTTTGTCATGCTTTGAATGATGGCTTCAACACGCACCAATTGGCTTTCATCCGCTTCGGGCGACATACTGCCTCCCATGGGCAACATGTCTGCCAAAGCCGCAACACCACCCATTTTTTTAAGCTGTTGCAACTGGGAAAGCAAGTCGTTCATATCAAACTTATTCTCCATGAAACGGCGCGCCGTCTCTTCGGATTCTTTTTCATCAGCTGCTTGCTGTGCCTTTTCTATCAGTGTTAGCACATCGCCCATACCTAAAATGCGCGAAGCCATGCGGTCCGGATAAAAACTTTCCAAATCGTCCGTTTTTTCGCCCACACCCACAAATTTGATGGGTTTTCCCGTCACTGCGCGAACACTCAACGCAGCACCACCGCGTGTGTCACCGTCTAACTTTGTGAGGATAACACCGTCTATACCAATTTTCTCGTTAAAACTTTTGGCCACATTTACGGCATCTTGACCCACCATGGCATCCACCACAAGCAAGGTTTCATCCACCGTAACCTCTTGTTTGATGCGTGTCAATTCACCCATCAGCTCATTGTCCACATGTAGGCGGCCGGCCGTGTCTAAAATCACCAGATCGTTTCCGTGGTCTTTTGCGTGCGCATAGGCCTTTTTCGCCAACTCCTCGGGCTTCGCCCCAGGCAAAGTGAACACGGTAGCCTCGGCAGCAGCCCCCACCTTTTGCAGCTGTTCTATGGCCGCTGGACGATAGATATCAGCAGCTACCAACAGCGGTCTATGCCCTTGTTTTTGAAAAAATCGAGCCAGCTTTGCCGTATGTGTTGTTTTGCCGCTACCTTGTAGGCCACACATCATCACCACGGTAGGCGGTGTGGATTTTAAATGTATATACTCGTTTTCTGCCCCCATCAGGGCGGTCATTTCCTCGTTGACAATTTTAACCACTTGCTGTGCCGGCGTAAGGCTGTCCATCACCTCATTGCCTATGGCTCGCTGTGTAACCGAATCGATAAATTCTTTTGCTACTTGATAGTTTACATCCGCTTCTAAAAGCGCCATCCGCACTTCACGCATGGCAGACTTTATGTCGCTTTCTGTTAACTTTCCTTTTCCACGTAGTTTTTTAAAGACTTGCCCAAGCCGTTCGCTCAAAGATTCAAACGCCATGTATGAAACCCTTTCCCATTTGCTACTGTGCAAGCCTATCGATAATTGCTTGCATTTTATCTACACTCTCTTGCACAAAATCTTGACCAGCTAGGCCTGCATGGCTGGTTTGCGCCAAAGCTTGCACCTGCTCTCCAAGTTGCTGTAAATCTTCTTGCATACTTCGGTAACGCTTTGCAAAACCCACTTTTTCCTCTAAGTCCAGCAATATAGCTTCTCCACGTTTAATAGAATCGCGCACACCCTGGCGTGTGATGCCAAAATTTTCCGCGATTTCCGAAAGAGAAAAATCCGCATTATAATATTGTTCCATCACATCTCTTTGTTTTTCGGTTAATACATCACCATAAAAATCCAAGAGATAAGAAAGTTCCCAATTTTTGGCCACTTCTATCGCGCCCCCTACTTACCACTGTCGGCTTGTAAAGTATATCCCTTTACAGAACTTCCTTATTATACCTTGCAATGCACTACTTTGTCAAGGCTCGTTTCATTTTAGCCCAACATTTATTTTCGAACATCGTATTATTGCTTGGCAGCTAGCCGCCCATTCTATTTAAAAGGATGTGACAAAACAGGGGTTTCTGCTATAATATAGCTATCATTTAATTGCATCCTTTTAAAACCCAACAAACAAAAAACAGCAATAATAAGAGAGGGTCTATAGTGATTTATGGCATTGGAAACGACTGCGTGGATATCGGCAGGATGGAGAAACTTATAAAAAAAGAACATTTTATGCACCGTGTGTTTACGCAAGACGAACGCAAGCTGTTTGCACAAAGGGGAGCTAAGACAGCACAAAGTGCTGCTGCATGTTTTGCAGCGAAGGAGGCTTTTCTAAAGGCCTGTGGTAAAGGAATTTTTAGCTTTTCCTTTACAGATATGGCCGCTTTACGCAAAGAAAGCGGTGCCCCCTATTTCCAGCTAAGTGGCATGGCAGAGCATTTTTGCAAAGAAAATGGGCTTTGTGTACACCTAAGTTTGACGCACGAAAAAGGGCTGGCCTTTGCTTTTGTGGTGCTGGAGCGCACAGAAAACTAGGGTAGCTCGTAAATGCGCAGTGTGTCCGAATCAAAAACAAGAGGCAAGAAGGACAGTTGACTCTCGTCACCCTCCATTTGTGAAGAGAACACAAGGTACTGTATGCCCCATTGTTCACACAGGCGAAGAATTTCTTGCTGTGAGCTGTCTTCGCTAAACAGTGCCGTGTTCGCTTCTTGACGCTCATGCACCGAAGCCTCGGAAACACCCATATTGGTGACAGCATACTGGAAGCCTTCCATAAAACCTTGGCGCCCCGAAAGACCCGAATATAAATTGCTAATACCATCTTGCCGTGCACCGGTGTGAATGCGATTTGTGGCAAACATAGCCTCGGCCGGCATATGTTCTCTCAGCCAAACCATGCCGGCGGCGTCGTCAGCATTCGCCACAACATCGTAGGGATATTTTTCCAACATACCAATATTTGTAGCAAAGCGTCTTGCGCCACTGCCCACAAGGTTTATATACAAAAACCCGGCGGTAACAAGCCCTAGCAAGGCAAAAAAGGCAACCGTCCCCACAAACGCGCGTTGGCAAAATTTCCGCATTTTTGTTTTGGCCGCCTGGTGCAAGTGCAGATACTTTACATTGCTTACAGCAAGAATACTAAAAAAGAAAATCCCCGTATACAAAAAGTAATTTTGGCTCATATGCGGATGATAAAATATAAAATACGCCAATACACCGCCAATGCCCGCGGCATAACATAACATCCGCTCTTGGTTTATTTTAGAAAAAAACCGCAAATCGTGCACAAGACCACGCACAAACAATGGCACAAGCGCCGGCATTAAGAGCAAGGTTTGCACAAGGGAAAACAAAGGTAGACTCCACTTCGAAAGCACAGCGCTTTTAGCGTATATCAGTGCCATAATATTGCCAAAGTAACCAACTTCCAAAGTTTTACTTGTACTGAAAACAACGCTGTTGTTAGCGCCACTGCTAAAAAGTACAAAATAAAACAAGACAAATACTCCACATAGAGCGATGCCTAAAAGTAACCCGTAAAAACCGGTTTGTTTTAGAAATAGGCCCACAAGCAAAGTGAGCGCCAAGGCCGTGGCCAAAATAGCCGCCATAGGGCCTTTAGAAACGCATAAAAGGGCAAAGGCGCAAAGACAAAGGATAAAGTGTGGCAAAGTGACGCGATAGCGTGTTCGTGAAGCCGAAACAAACAACGCCAAAAAGATGCAAAGAATAGAAGTAGCTGTGGTCTGACTGTTTATATTGGTGATAAGATGCGTAATATTTTGATTCCAAAATACACTTAAACCGTTAGGCAGAATTCCCCACAAGCTGGCGCAGGCAAATAAAAACAGTGAATAGGGGAATAAAAGTTGATGTAACGTCTTGTTCGGCCAAAGCAACTTAGCCAAACGATACAGACATAAAATAAGCATAGCTAGCATCAACGGTTGCAGATAAAAAGCCACAATACGATACGCATCGACCCCACTGATAAGCCCCAATATGCCCGCCATCATTTCTGTAAAATAGTGATAACTCAAACGCACATCAAAATAGCGGATGTCGATGGGTGGAAATGCCAATTGAAAACTGAAGGCATTGCCGGCATTCCACAAGAGGTCATGATTAAGTAAGGTATCTCCTACATGGCTGGGCAGCGCATTTTTCACCACACCTGTAAAGGTATATACAAGCAACAAAAAGGAATACAGCAATACCATCATCCATTGCGGTGGGCTTAGGTGGATATTTTTTAACACCAGTGCCCCTTTGTTTTTTTGCACAGTCAAAAACAGTTTTCTCGCCAAAAAGCAACCAACACCCAAGACAGGGGGCAAAATATACAAGAGTGGTAAAACCGATAGATACATAGAAAAACAATAGACCACTGCCAAAAATCCGCTGCCTAAAAGCAATGCCAGCGGCAGAGAAAAACCGGGTAAAAAACGCTCGGTTTTTAAAATCTCTGTGCCCAGGAAACCAGGCAAAATCAAATAACAAATCACAACGAGAACAAAGCAAAGCAGTTCCCACAAACTACCACCACTGTACAATGTAAGCGCAAGATAACAAACGGCCACCACCAAAAACAAAACCAATTTCAAGGGCAAACACTCTTGATAAAAATGCAAAGCCCCTCGTTTCAATTGTTTCACAGCTATATACTCCCTGCGTGTTTTCAACTAAACAATGCCTCAAAATTCAAGCCTGCCACAGATATTATCTGCCAAATCAAGTATATCATACTTCGACAGGTATGCTCAAATATGCTATACTAAGTATACTCATCTACTTCGTAACACCCGAAAGGAAGGCCTTTTTATGAAACCCGATCTCTCGCACCTTTTGAGCCAAAAATCTAATTTGCATTTTGTAGGGGTTGGCGGCAGTGGAATGTATCCGCTGGTACAAATCTTGCTTTCGCAAGGACATAGCATTCAGGGCAGCGATGTTAATGAGGGAAGTATCTTACAGGCAGAACGCCGTGCTGGTGTGCGTGTGATGATGCACCAAAAAGCCGAGCATGTACATGGGGTAGATTTAGTGATCTATTCGGCGGCTATTTCCCCGGATAATCCCGAACGCAAAGAAGCCGAGCGACTTGGTATCCCCTGCATAGAGCGCAGTGTGCTTTTAGGCTATGTGACAAGCTTGTATCAAAAATCGGTATGCATTGCCGGCACGCACGGCAAAACCACAGCCACAGGCATGTGTGTGCAGATATTGGAACAAGCCGGATTGGACCCCGCCGCTGTAATCGGTGGAAAACTGCCGCTAATTGGCGGATATGGAAAGCAGGGAAATGGCGAGCGCATTGTGGTGGAGGCCTGTGAGTATCATCATACCTTTTTGCAATTATGGCCAACCACAGCCGTACTTTTAAATATTGACAGTGACCATTTAGAATATTTCGGGAATTTGCAAAACCTGCAAAAGGCATTTCACGACTTTTGCAAGCAGGCCACAGAGTGCATTATTTTTAATGCTGATGATGAAAAAAGTATAATAGCCATGCAAGGACTATCGCAAAAAAAAGTTGGTTTTGCGATAGAAAACGAGGCAGAGGTCCGTGCCACACACCTTGATGAAACACGTCCGGCCTATTTTTCATTTGATATTGAAGAAAACGATCAATTTCAGGCCAGGGTAAATTTATCCGTACCCGGACGGCATAATGTATACAATGCCTTGGCTGCCTATGCTGCGGCACGCGCTGCAGGCGCCAAAGTCAAAGCCTGTTGTGAAGGGCTTGCGAGTTTTCGGGGCACAGGGCGTCGATTTGAAATTTTGGGCAAACGAAACGGAGTGACTGTAGCCGATGACTACGCGCATCATCCGGCAGAACTCCATGCAACTTTGGGGGCAGCTATGGACATGGATTACCACGCTGTGTGGGCGGTATTTCAACCCTATACTTTCACAAGAACCGAACAACATCTCAGCGAATTTGCAAGCGCACTTTCACGCGCCGATCACGTGGTGATGACAGCGATTATGGGCGGACGCGAGCGCGAACAGGATTATAATATCACCACCGAAGAACTGGCAAAGCGCATAGACAACAGCGTTTGGTTTGAAACGCAAGAAGAAGTGGCGCGTTATGTGATGGAACATGCGGCAGAGGGTGATTTGGTGTTAACATTAGGCTGTGGAGACATTTACAAGTGTGCGCACATGATGCTGCAGGACTAAAATCTCCTCTTCTAATACAAAAAGGAACGCCGCCTTCCAAAATTCTATAAGATATTCATAAAGCAAAATGAATCCCCATTGCGATGTTGTTGCAATGGGGATTCATTTTCACCTATGGAACACAGCTATATTTTTTTATCGTAAAGTCGTGCAGCATTTAGCACCACCAAAACAGACCCCGCATTGTGAACCAATGCACCCGTAGCTGGGGTAAGCAAGCCCGCCACTGAAAGCAGAATCGCTGCAAAATTAATGAGCATGGAAAGTGTAATATTAAATTTAATGGAAAACAAGGTGGCACAAGACAACTTTTTAAGGTAGGAAATTTTGGTAATGTCATCGCCCATAATGGCAATATCAGCCGCTTCAATGGCAATATCACTGCCCATCGTGCCCATGGCGACACCCACTGTGGCTGTTTTTAATGCGGGTGCATCATTTACGCCGTCGCCCACCATGCAAACATACTCGCCATCTGCCTCCAACTTTTTCACTGCCTTTACTTTGCCCTCGGGCAACAAAGAGGAAAACACGTTCTCTATGCCCACTGTTTTCGAGATAAATCGTGCGCTTTTTTCGTTGTCACCAGTCAGAAGAACCGTCTTCTTTACACCGGCTGCATGCAGGGAAGAAATAGCCCTAGGTGCGTCCTCTTTAATACAGTCAGAAAGGCCAATCACACCCAACACCTGTCTTTTATCGGCCACCAGAACCACGGCTTTTCCGCTTTCACGCAAGGTGTCTATCGTGTCTTGCATGGTCGAAGACAGCATGGCATCACTATACTCTTTTAAAAGTTCTTCATTGCCACAATAATATTCTTGGTCGTTTACTTTGGCAAGTACGCCCTTGCCAAGGACCATAAAAAAATCTTGCGCACTGGAAAAAGAAAGTTTCTGTGCTTTAACATGCTTTGTAATTGCCTTGCCCAAAGGATGCTCAGAGCGGCTCTCCACCGACGCGGCAAGGCCAAGTAAATCCTTGGCTGTTCCCTGAAAGGGAAAAACATCACTAACAGAAAGGGTGCCTTTTGTCAGGGTTCCTGTTTTATCAAAGGCAATGGTGCTCACTGTACCCATACGCTCTAAGGCAGCTCCCGATTTTACCAAAACACCTTTTTTACTAGCCTGCCCAATGGCTGCCATAATAGAAGTAGGTGTTGCCAATGCCAAGGCACAAGGACAAAACACCACAAGCACCGTAACCGCGCGAATAAGAGCCGCTTCCGGCTCGTGCAGAACAAAATTAAAAACCAGATAGGTGATGACGGCGATAATGCAGGCGGCCGGCACAAGGAAAGAGGCCCATTTATCTACTGTTTTTTGCGTGGGTGCTTTTTGGTTCTCGGCATCTTCCACAAGCCGTATCATTTTTTGTAGCGAAGAGTTGGAAAAAGACTTTGTCACCTTGATATCCACCGAACCAAAACGGTTGATGGTGCCCGTAAACACAGCATCCCCTTCGACTTTATCTATCGGCAGGGACTCCCCTGTCATAATAGATTGGTCCACTGTGGTGTTGCCCTCATATATTACACCATCTGCCGGAAAGCTCTCTCCGGGCAAAACACGAATCAGATCCCCGGGGCAAATGTCCTCTGCAGCAACATTATCCTCGCTGATATGGCCATCGGGCCGCATCAGAATCCGGCGTCCCGTGCTAGGCACCAAGCTTAGAAGCCCGACGATTCCTTTTTTTGCTTTTTCTACAGTGCGATCTTCCAGCAACTCTCCTATAGCCATGATAAAGGCCACTTCACCTGCAGCAAATATATCCCCGATATAAACAGCGGCTGTCATGGCAATCGTAATCAAAAGTGCCGAGGTAATCTTCCCTTTTAACAAACGTTCTATAGCAGAATACGCCAAGGGAATACCGGAAACCAAAAGTGAAACCCAAGCTGGATTTATGGGTAAATAAACATGGATATCAAAAAGAGGAAAAATGTATTCCATCAAGAAACTAGCCAAAAGAAATAAGCCCGACACCCAAAGCATGGGCGTTGAATTCAAACGAGAAATTATTTTTTTCATAAGGAGCACCTACAACGTTTTAGAAAACTGATTAAGTGCTGAAATCAGCTTTTTTATGGTTTCTTCTTCACTTCCGTGCTTGATTCCATCTATAACGCAGTGGTTCATATGCCCCTCCAAAATAACTTGTCCTGTTTTATGCAAGGCAGACTTCACTGCACCAATTTGAATTAATATCTCCTCGCAAGGTTTGTCTTCTGCCACCATTTTACTTATGCCGCGCACTTGCCCCTCTATTTTTCTCAAACGCTTTTCCACAGCCTGCACATCCATACACTGTCTCATAACATCCTCCATGTATACTGTATACCCCTATAGGGTATACAAATCGTAGCATATGTCCTCTTTAAAGTCAATACTTTTGCAAAACAAAATACCTCGGCTAAAAACCGAGGCACCCTGTTGAATTCAAATAAATCACCCATACCCATTGTGTAGTATGTTCAAATATATACAATTGGTTGTATTAAATCCGGTTTATAACCCTCATTTACGAGTGTTGCAAAGCTGCAACGCATGAGATATGCAAACCACAAAACCTTACACCGAGATCATGCGCAAAGTAATCTCAGCTCTATAATGTCACAGAATTACAGATTACAAAACCTCTATAATTCAGTGCTACCGCAACACACGCTAGCTAGTAAAGTGGCTGTCTGTGCTTTTATTACAAGGCCCTCCCGTAAGATTGGATAAGCTCAATAAGTGTTTGTTCCGCAAGCAATCATTACAAGATTCCTTTTTTAACTCGGTCTTTTAAATCTAATATCTTTTCGTGGATAGTTTGAATGGTGGCAAGAAAAACCGCATCGTCTTGCCCGCTTGGGTCATCAAGGCCCCAATCTTCCCGATATTGGCAGGGTAGATATGGACAGTTCACATTGCACCCCATGCTTATCACAATGTCTACTGCCGGTATGTCCTGCACCAGTTTGCTATGCTGTGTTTTTTCCATATCGATATTATATTCTTGTTTCATCAGGCGCACAGCATCAACGTTAATATTGGGTTTTGTCTCGGTTCCAGCTGAATAGCCTTCCAAAACATCGGCTGCTAAATGTTTTGCTAAAGCCTCTGCTATTTGGCTTCGGCAAGAATTATGCACACATACAAAGGCTACTTTTTTCATCGGTTTTCTCCCCTATTTTTCTAAAAATACTGTCGGCTTAGCCGCTAAAGCGTGTGCTCGGAAATAGCCCTACAAATAGAGGCAACATCCACTTGACCTGTAAACTCAAAACGTACTTGGCCTAAAGTAGAAAACCAAAGTTCTAGCTCGCTGTCTATATCGAACATCCCTGCGCTCTCCACAGAGTATACTTGGATTTTCGCATACGGCAGGGAGGTAAAATCTTTTTTCTTACCTGTAACCCCTTGCACATTAATGGAAATGGCCCGTTTGTTGGTGAAAACTACGCCATCGCGTATGCTGCGATAACTAGAAAGGATATATTCGTTGGCCGTAAGTAAAGGGGCAATCAGCTCGGCATAGTCGTCATTAGAAACCGCACGCAATTTCAAAAAGGTCGCATTTTGAAAATCAATCATATTAAAAATTCTCCTTTTCTATTTCGAATTTCACAAACTTTAAAACAGCTATCATAACGCTTACATTCCTTTGCCATATGAAACGAGACAACTCTCTATACTCTCTTTATGAAAACCTTTTGAAGACCGCCTTTTTCAAGGCTGTCGCCATGAAATTTTAAATATAGCTACAATATGAATTTTTCCACCAGAGTATGCAAAGTGCTGGCCTGAGTCGAAAGTTCCTCGCTGATGGCAGCGCTTTCCTCGCTGGTCGCTGTGTTGGCTTGCACCACCATGGAAATTTGATCAATCCCCGTTGAAATTTCGTGTATTCGGCTGGTTTGTTCCTCTGTTGCTTTCGCAATCTCGTCTATGGTAATCACCATTGTTCGCACTTTATCGGCAAGCTCTTCAAAGGAAACATTGGCCTTTTGTGCTATCTCTTCGCCCACTCGAACTGCACCAATAGACTGTTCTATTAACTGCGTGGTACTTCTGGCTGCATCAGATGATCTTTGCGCTAGCGTCCGCACTTCATCGGCCACCACGGCAAACCCTTTGCCGGACTCGCCGGCTCTTGCCGCCTCCACCGCTGCGTTAAGTGCCAATATATTGGTTTGAAACGCGATATCGTCGATAACTTTGATCACTTTTGCAATATCATCTGCCGTATTGGCAATTTCGTGCATCGCTTTCAACATTTGTTGCATGTCCACTAAGGTAGCCTCTGCCACTTGCCCGGAAACTACGGCAATGTCGTTTACTTTTTTTGTGTTTCTGGAATTGTCTTCCACTTGCTGAGAAATCTCTTGCAAATTGCCCGATAAAATTTCCACGCTGCCCGCTTGGTCTGTGGCGCCTTGGGCCAGTGTTTGTGCCCCGCTGGAAACCATCATAACATTCGAAGTGATGCGCTCTGCCGATTGAGAAACCTGCGAAAGTGCCTCACGCACAGAATCTGTCATAACATTAACAGAATCATACAGCTGCGTCCAGTCTCCTATATATACACTGGCATCGCCTGTGTCCACATTCCACTCCCCCTTGGCAATTTTACCAAGCATATTCACCAATATGGTATTCAAAGAAGAAAGTGTGGTTTTCATCTCGTTAAAACGATATGCCAATAACCCAATTTCATTGTCAGATTGCACCTCTAATTCAAAATGCATCTGCCCTTGGGCTATTTTTTCAGCCGCTTCCATCACGCCAGCAAGCGGCCGAGTGATCGATTTATCTATCGTTCTTTTGGCGATGATACAAAGCACCAAAATAAGAAAAATACCTACTATCATGGATACGGTTAATGCGGTGCTAATGGCCGCATCATTTGCATTGGCCGAAATCCCCGCAAACAAAACGCCCGTAATTTCGCCATCTTCATTTTGATAAGGGATGTAGGATGTAATATGATTTTCGCCCAGTATCATGGCCTCGCCCACATAGCTTTCCCCTTCATTTAACACAAGGTTCGCAATGGTGGGGTCTAGTGTAGTTCCGATAACTCGCTCTCCGTCCATAACAATGGTGGTAAATTCTCGCACATCCTCATTGAAAATGGTGAATTCACAGCCAGTAATCTCTTTAAGCCTGTCCAAAACTTCCGTCTTATCTTCCAACGCACTTACTTCATGTAGGCTTAATTCATAATCCAACAAATTTGTTCCAACGAGACATTGGTCGGTAAGTTCACCATCAACGTTTCTCGCCGTCACAACACCGCTTAACAATATCATCACCGCAACTATCAGAGTGGTCATTACAGCGATTAATATATTAAGCTGTGTAGATAACTTCTTGTACTTTTTGGGTTTTTGCTCAGGATTTTTCATGGGCGGCTCCTTATAAAATAATTTAATTAATTCTATTATCGTATAACAAAAACAAAATGTAAAGGTATCTTTTGGTAAAAAATGCCTGACGGCGACAACTTCTTTGATTTTTCAATCCCGTCACAACCTGAAAGGCCTATAAAAGCGCCCATGATAAAACTATTATCGGAAACACTTTGATGCTATCCATTTTGTTTTCCAATCTATACTTACCGTCCCAACTTGTTTTATACAGATTAATCATGCTTTTTGAGCTAACGCCCACTGAACAAACCAAAAACGACATACACAAATTTAAAATTATCATTTTGGGTTTGGAAAAGTGCAAGGATTTTCCCATACTTTACACAAGAACCTTGCACGTTCGTTTTCGCCTTTTTATTAGAAGGGGCGAAAACACAGTGGAAAGCATGCAGAGAATTCCCATAAAAGTGCTGCTTTAAGCACTTTTATGGCCACCGCGTACCGCGGTGGGGCTGAATGATCCCCACCGCGGTTTATTCAGTAAATATAACTTATAAAAAAGAGGCCCAAAATAAATCATGGGTACCTCTTTTTTTCGTATGAAACTATTTTGATCGATTGCCAAAACTTCTTATTTTCGTTTTAAATAAGAAATGGCTGCAAGAAATTAAACACATACCCTACAATGATGATGCCGCCCGCACATATTGCAATGAATGCCGCCAACAAACGCGGTTTCACTGCTTTTTTCAACATAATCATAGAAGGCAAACTCAAGGCTGTAACCGACATCATAAAGGCTAAAATAGTGCCAAGCTGGGCGCCTTTGGCCAAGAGGGCTTCCGCTATTGGGATTGTTCCAAAAATATCCGCATACATGGGAATACCCACAATCGTTGCCAAAATGACGCCCAACGGATTTCCGCTTCCCAATACAGTCTCTATGATGTTCTGCGGAATCCAGTTGTGTATAACAGCACCGATGCCCACACCAATCAGTATATAAGGGAATACTTTTTTAAACGTTGAAAGCATCTGCTCTTTGGCAAATATAACACGGTCTTTTCGGGTGAGGTTTGGCGATTCTATATCTACTGCCCCCGCTGATAAAATAAAATCTTCCACATATTTTTCCATACCCATTTTTTGCAGCAAAGTGCCACCGATAACGGCAATAATAAGTCCAAACACCACGTATATAATGGCTACTTCTCCACCAAAAATGCTTGTGAGCAGAACCAAACTGCCCAAATCGACCATCGGCGAGGAAATAAGGAAACTAAATGTGACACCCAAAGGCAAACCCGCGCTGGTAAAACCCATAAAAAGTGGGATAGATGAGCACGAACAAAACGGAGTAACCGTACCCAACAAAGCCGCAACAATATTGGCCCCAACACCTTGAAAACGGCCTAATATCTTTTTGCTGCGTTCTGGCGGAAAATAACTTTGGATATAGGAAATAAGGAAAATTAAAGAACACAGCAACAATGTGATTTTAATAACATCATAAATAAAAAATTGTACGCTTGCCCCTATGGCACTGGATATGTCCATACCGAAGCTTTGTAACATATAGCCTACGGCATCGTTAAGCCATTTCATGCCCAAAATTTGATATTGAAAAAAGTCCCAAACCGCGCGAATCCCATCCATTGCATTACCCTACCTTACTATTTAAATTGATTACTAACCAAATATTCCAAAATACATCATATAATTTTGATGTGTTCCTCTTAAGTTTTGCCATCTTTTCAGATGGCAGCTTGTACGGAGGATATAGAAGCATGTGCTTGCGTTTTTGGGTGCGTCAGTCGGCTTAAAAGACTTTCAACATATAAGCACCCTGCCGGATTTAAGTGATAATGCGTCCACTTTCCCCGACAGCACCCCTCTACAATGCCACTTTCACAAAGTATTTTCATGTGATAAGACAATTTCGATTTGGAGAGTTGAAGCACTTCGCCAATTTGACAGGCACATTTGGCTTCCTCTTGCAACAATTTGATGATAGCAACACGGGTTTCATCGCCCAGCGCTTTAAATATTTCAGCAATTCTTTGGTTATCAACAACATCATTATTTTTCATAAAACACCCACTTCATGCCGGCAACATATATCTTTCTTTACGAGAGATGTAAATCGCCAATGAGAACAGTTCAATATTTTTTGAACTGTTCTCATTGTACACTATGCGTTGGCGAATGTCAACACTTATATCAAAAAAAGTTGATGCATTTAATTCCGAAACAGATGATGCAAATTAAATTGCCGTGAGCCACAATTAGCCCACGACAAAATATATCGAAAAATAAATTTCTAGATAGGTAGCAGCCATAACCTCTGCTTAGTTCAGTTCATCGAAAGCACCGTGGATAGCTTGCACAGCACGGTCTGCATCTTCTTTGGCAATGAGCACAGAAATTTTAATTTCGCTTGTGGATACCATACGAATGTTAATGTTTGAATCAGCCAATGCCTCGAACATACGTGCTGCCACACCCGAATGGCTTTGCATTCCTGCACCCACAATGCTCACCTTGGCAAGGCTGGTGTCGATTGCAACACCACCAGCTTGGAACAGAGCCAAATTGTTTTCCAGCAATTCTCGCACTATTTCAGTGTCATCCTTCGGCACGGTAAAAATCACGTCCATGTTTCCACCACGACCTGAAGCCTGCAAAATAATGTCCACGTTGATTTTATGTTGGCTGATAAGCGAGAATATTTTAAAATTGATGCCCGGAACGTCCTTTACATCTGTTAACGTAACGGCTGCCACCTCTGTGTCTTTTGCGGTTCCCTTAATTAGCATTCCCTCATTCATATTCGTAACCTCCTTAACTATAGTTCCGGGTTTTGGATCTAAACTACTTAACACTTCTAATGTAACACCATATTTTTTTGCAAGTTCAACACTGCGGTTATTGAGCACTTTGGCCCCAAGGCTTGCCAGTTCCAGCATTTCATCAAACGAAATCACATCCAGTTTACGTGCGTTGGGCACAAGGCGGGGATCCGCAGTGTAAACACCGTCTACATCGGTAAAAATTTGGCATTTATCTGCCCGCATAGCGGCGGCAATGGCCACGGCACTGGTGTCGGAACCACCGCGTCCAAAAGTGGTAATATCATCATTGATGTTGATGCCTTGGAAACCAGCTACCACCACAATACGTTTTTTTGCAAGTTCGCTCTCGATACGCTCGGTATTTACTTTTTTAATACGCGCCTTACTATAGGCACGATTGGTCTCAAAACCGGCTTGCCATCCTGTGAGGCTAATGGCCGGGCATCCAAGTTCTTCTAAGGCCATAGAAAGTAGAGCTGTGCTTATTTGTTCGCCCGAAGATAGCAACACATCCATCTCACGTGTGCTGGGTCTTTTGGAAATTTGACCGGCTTTATCCACCAATATATCGGTAAAATCTCCTTGGGCCGATACCACCACGGCTACATCATTACCCGCCTTGTAGGTGTCTGCCACAATGCGAGCCACATTGAACAAACGCTCTGTGTCACGCACAGAGGTTCCTCCAAATTTTTGTACGATTAAAGGCATACTATTGTTCCCCCTCCATTTGGTTTTGCGTTTCGTTCGATAAAATCTTCATGGCCTCACACGCCTCGTTTGCATGGGCAGCCAAAAATTCTTGCGCTTGCTTTGGGGTAAAATTAGGAACCACACAGACGGTTTCCGAAAGCGATACCACACCGGGCAAGTGCTGAACTTCACCCAAATTCTCGGCACGCAAATACCAGCGCCCCGCACCGCCAACCCCGTGATATCCATCTATGGGACTTGTTGATTTCCAAAATAAACTAGCATGTATTTGTGTTCCTTCTTTAAGGGCATCTATCACATCGGCCACAACTGCACTGCCCGTGGGCAATTTGCCGGCACCCTTGCCGTAAAACAACACCTCTCCCAAGAGGTCGCCGTCTACTTTTACGGCATTAAATACGTCGTTCACGCCAAATAAGGGGTCGCCACGTGGCACCAGTGTTGGCTCTACCGCCACCGAAAGCACGCCCCTTTCATCTTGCTCACACCAAGCAATTAGCTTTACTGCACAATTAAGTTGTTCTGCCATTTTCATGTCTTGGGGTGTGATGCCACGAATACCACGGGCGTGCACATTCTGAGGATATATATGCGCGCCGAAACAAAGCGATGCCAAAATAGAAATCTTACGACAAGCGTCTATGCCGTCCACATCGTCTGAGGGATCTTTGGTTTCGGCATAGCCCAAATCTTGCGCTTCTTTCAACGCAGTGTCAAAATCCATACTGGCACTTTGCATTCGACTCAACATGAAATTTGTGGTACCATTGATGATACCAGCCACCGCACGAAGGCGATTCGCCGCCAAACATTGGTGCATCGGCGTAATGATGGGAGTGCCCCCACCTACACTGGCCTCAAACAAAAAACAAACTCGATTGTCTTTGGCCTTTTGCAAAAGCTCGGCCCCATATTGTGCTACCATTTCCTTGTTGCTCGTCACTACATGACGGCCACTACTCAATGCACGACACACATAGTCGTAGGCAGGTTTTAAACCACCAATGGTTTCCACCACCACACGCACTTCTTTGTCTTGCAAAATGGGTTCAATATCGGTTACATATTTGGCACCATCACCTGTAGGTTGCGGCTCACGTATGTCGCAAATATAGCCCAGCTCCAAGGGTTCGCCCAATCGACGTGCAATGCCGGCTGCATTGCGCATCAATATTTCACGCACACCGCTACCCACAATCCCACATCCTAAAATTGCCAGTTTTGCCATTCTATCCTCCCAATTGTATTCCTAATCCGTTGCTATTTAAAGCAGCACGATTTATTTTTTTTCCCAAATACCCACCACGGCATCTTGCATTTCTAATCGCTTCAAAAGTTGCACCATCGTACATTTCATGCCCTGTGTACGTACACTGACCGCAACATCGGCCGCTCCATTTTCCGGCGAACTTTGATGGATGGTAACCACCCCTGCCCCCACCTCTGAAATAGCAGTGAGTAATGTTTGCAAGGCGCCTGTTTCGTCCCGCAACCTCGCGCGCAGTGTGATAACTTCGCTGCCGTAGGAAGCTTGGAACACAGCATCTTTGTATTTATAAAAGGCGCTGCGGCTGATATCGGCCATTTGTACAGCCTGTGATACATTTTTGGCCTCACCACCGGCCAACAATTCTTTCGCTCGAAGCACACGCAAAAACACTTGCGGAACCACTGCGCTGTCCACAAGCAAATAGTGCTTTTCCTTCATAAAAGTGTACACTCCTTGAGAACAATTGTTTCCATCTTAACTACTATACCATGAATCGATTTTAGGTTTCAAGTGTTTTATTCGGCTTTTGTGATTACTTGCAATTTTTTGTTTTTTTGTTGTGATTTTTTTTCGCTTTTGCCATAGGGAAAGCCCCTCAATTGACTTTATAGGACAATCTTTGCTACAATACACTATAAGAATAGGGTGACTGTATTGCCCTAAAAAACATAGTTGAGGAGCCTATTAGTGGATACGGAAAAACTGGCACAGTTACTATTTGCAAACACGCACGATAGTGTGCAAGAGATAGAAAACCGCTTTGCACCGCGCACACTTAAAGAAGGTGCACGGGTAACACGTATGGCGCCAAGCCCTACGGGATTTATGCACCTGGGCAACTTATATGGTGCCATTGCCGACGAACGCTTGGCACATCAAAGCGGCGGTGTTTTTTATTTGCGCATCGAAGATACAGACAAAAAACGCGAGGTGGAGGGCGGCGTAGAAACCATCCTATCTGTATTTAAAGCGTATGAACTCCCCTTCGACGAAGGCGCATGCGAAGAGGGTGAGCGTGGCCAATATGGCCCATATTACCAGCGCAAACGCAAAGATATTTACCATGTATTTGTAAAAGAATTGGTTCGCTGCGGAAAGGCCTACCCCTGTTTTTTAACACAAGAAGAGCTGGCTACCATGCGCGAAGAACAAGAAGCAAAAAAGCTGGATTTTGGCTGCTATGGCAGCTTCGCCCGCTATCGAAATTGTCCTTACAAAGAAGTGGAAAGGCGCATTCAAAATGGCGAAAGTTATGTACTGCGTTACCGTAGCGAGGGCAAGTCGGAAAATCGTATAAAAGTAGGCGACGTAATACGCGGAGCATTAGAACTTTATGAAAACATACAAGATGTGGTGCTTTTAAAACATGATGGCATTCCCACCTATCATTTTGCACATGTGGTAGACGACCACCTTATGCGTACCAATCTTGTGGTGCGCGGCGAGGAGTGGCTTGCCACACTTCCTATACATGTGCAGCTGTTTGCCGCCCTTGGGTGGACACCCCCAAAATATTTACACACGGCTCACTTGATGAAACAAGAGGGAACCGGAAAACGCAAGCTCTCTAAGCGCAAGGACCCTGAACTTGCCTTGGGCTTTTATAGCGAAATGGGCTACCCCACTGTAGCTGTAAAAGAATATTTGATGACCTTGCTTAACTCAAACTTCGAAGACTGGCGCCTTGCAAACCCCAATGCTGACATAAATGATTTTTCCTTTTCTGCAAAAAAAATGTCTGTGTCTGGCGCTTTGTTCGACATTTGCAAGCTGGACGATGTGTCTAAAACGGTTATCAGCCGCATGGATGCTCACGAAGTTTTATCATTACTGCTTAGCTGGTGCCAGCAATATGACGTAAGGTTTGCGCACCTGCTTTCACAGGACAAAGTCTATGCAGAGAAAATTCTGGCCGTGGGACGCACAGGGACAAAACGTCGCAAAGACCTCACCATATGGCGCGAGGCTAAAACCTACCTGTGTTTTTATTACGACGAGCTATTTGAACCATGTCACAACCTGCCCAAAGGCATGACTAACGAAACAGCACTGGCCATTCTGAAGGCGTACACATACGACCCAAATGAGGAAGCGGACGCTTGGTTTACACGGCTTAAATCATTGGCCGAAAGTGTAGGTTATGCCGCCAACATGAAAGATTATAAAAAGAACCCCGAAGCTTTTGCAGGGCATGTGGGCGACGTTTCTATGCTTTTGCGCTTGGCTGTCACAGGACGTGAACAAAGCCCGGATTTACACGAAATTATGCAATTATTAGGGGAAGAACGCGTGAACACACGCCTTTTGCAAATGCAAACCGCACTTCTTGCCCCTACGGAGGATGCCAATGAGCACATACGATAAAAGCATGGAACTTGGACCCAATTTTATTTACGACATAATAGATGATGATATTCAAAATGGTTTTGCCCCACAAATTCATACCCGTTTTCCACCCGAACCAAACGGTTATTTACATATCGGCAGTGCCAAAGCCATTTGGATTAATTATTCCGCTGCCAAAAAATATGGCGGCACATTCAACCTACGTTATGACGACACCAACCCTTTGCGTGAAGACGACGAATATGTGCGTAGTATAGAAGAGGATTTGTTGTGGTTGGGTGCTGTTCCCGATGGCGGTATTTTCTACGGTTCAGACTATTTTGAAAAATGCTACGAATACGCCGAACAACTAATAAAAAAAGGTCGTGCCTATGTTGACGATTTAACCCAAGAGGAAATGCGTGAATACCGGGGCACCTTGACAGAACCGGGCCGAGAAAGCCCTTATAGAACACGCAGCGCAGAGGAAAACCTCGATTTGTTTCGCAGGATGCGAAAAGGTGAATTCGCAGAAGGAAGCCGCACTTTGCGTGCAAAAATCAATCTATTTTCATCCAATATGAACATGCGTGACCCTGTAATTTACCGCATCTTGTATGCAGAACACCACCGCAGTGGCAAACAGTGGTGTGTGTATCCCATGTATGATTTTGC
This sequence comes from uncultured Oscillospiraceae bacterium, assembly GCA_964370295.1. Classification (GTDB taxonomy): domain Bacteria; phylum Bacillota; class Clostridia; order Oscillospirales; family Ruminococcaceae; genus JAAYCI01. The sequence goes on along the minus strand of CAYJIR010000021.1, from coordinate 1,909 downwards.
ACATCCCATCCAAGATGCCATCGAGGGAATTACCCACTCTTTATGCTCTATTGAATTTGAAAATCATCGCCCTTTGTATAATTGGGTGGTAAACATGATAGACTTCGAAAACAAACCAAGACAATTTGAATTTGCACGTCTTAACCTTACCAACACAGTGATGAGCAAACGCTATTTACGCGAACTGGTGCAAACGGGTATCGTGGATGGTTGGGACGACCCACGTATGCCTACACTGTGCGCCCTGCGCCGCCGCGGTTACACCCCTTCTTCCATCATCGAATTTGTGCGCAGAGCAGGTGTAGCCAAAGCCTACAGCACCGTGGATTATCGTCTGCTGGAATATTGCATCCGTGAGGAACTAAACCAAAATGCTCCGCGTCGCATGGCGGTACTGGATCCCATTCGTGTAACTATCACCAATTATCCAACAGATAAAAGCGAAACCTTCCCTATTTCCAACAATCCCACCAACACTGCCAGCGGTACACGAGAGGTGGCTTTTTCTGGTGAATTGTATATCGAACGCGAGGATTTTGCCGAAGTGCCACCTCCAAAGTGGCAGCGCCTACGTCCGGGTGGCGAAGTGCGTTTAATGGGTGCATATATTATTTGTTGCCAAGAAGTGATAAAAGATGAAAATGGACAAATCCAAGAACTTTTATGTACCGCCGATTTAGAAACAAAAAATCAAAAGCCACTAGACGGACGCAAAGTAAAAGGCACAATCCACTGGGTAAGTCATGCCCACGCAGTAAATGCTATGGCCCATTTATACAATAACTTGTTTACAAAAGAAGACTTACATGATTTACCCGAGGGCGAAAGCTATCTGGACTATGTCAGTGACCACTCTCTACAGTGTCATAAAAATTGCAAACTAGAGGCAAGCATGGGTAGCGCAAAACAGGGAGAGCGCTTCCAGTTTGTGCGCATGGGCTATTTTTGCATGGACAACAAAACGCCGGGTGTATTCAACCGTATTGTAAAACTGAAAGATAGTTTCAAAGTGGAAGGATAACGCCAAATAGGCATGCTGCCTTAGCACCAACCGAAAGTGATGAGGCAAAGAAGGGGAGCACATGAACACATTAATTGTCTATGCCACAAAGTACGGAAGCACAAAACTGTGTGCCGAGCTGCTTGCCAAATCATTGCCCAATGGGGCCGATCTGATTAATTTAGCAGAAGAAGCTCGTCCTAATTTGCATCATTACAATACGATTGTAGTGGGCAGCCCTATCTATGAAGATCGCTTACACCCAAAAATACAGCATTTTTGCAAAAAGAACAAAGGAATTTTAATGTCCGGTATCTTTGCATGCTTTTTATGCCACAGTTCTTTATCTTCCGAAACACAGGCATTGTTCACACGAAATTTTGATACAGAGCTCTTGCAACATGCACTGGCTCATTCTGGCTTTGGCGGCGAGGTACAGTGGGACAAACTGTCTTATAAAGACCGCCTTTTGTATGGCAAAGAAACTTATGCACAGGCCAAAAAACAAAACCTGATGATTCGACCGGATAAAATAGATAGTTTTGCTCTAGCCTTAGAGCTAAAGGACAGAAACTACCACCTTCAAGAGAACTAATGTCATTATACAGCACAAAACAATTGTCGAGCAAGCTGGTTTTTCATCTACCCCATTATCAAAAATAAATGTTCCTAACAAATCAGTTGACAGCCCTTTGCCTATTATGATAAAATAACCCTTGCAGTTATATTTGCAACCTCTGCGGAGGTGCTGGAATCGGCAGACAGGCACGTTTGAGGGGCGTGTGTCTTATGGCGTGTGGGTTCAAGTCCCATCCTCCGCACCAAGTGAGTGCGTCAAAATAGATATCATCGCTAAAAAACAGCGATAGAAAATCTGTTTTGACGCATTTTTTGCGTGAAAAAGGCGTT
>CAYJIR010000020.1:0-35161 GCA_964370295.1 uncultured Oscillospiraceae bacterium | reverse complement strand
CTGCCGGTGCGCCAAAAGAACCGCTTGCGGGCGGTGGGGTTGCCCCGGCCACAGGAGCCGCCGGTGCGCCAAAAGAACCGCTTGCGGGCGGTGGGGTTGCCCCGGTCATAGGAGCCGCAGGTGGTGGTGTGCCAATAGGCGACATTTCCATTGGTCTTCCACAGTTTTCGCAAAATTTAGAACCATCAGGGTTAGAACTTTGACAATTGCTACAAATTGACATAACAGAACCTCCTCATCCATTTTATCAATCAAATTGAAACATTGATATTATATAGGGTAGATATTAAAAAAAGTATAACACATTTTAGTCAAAATTGCACCATGTTTTTACACAAAAAAATACAAAATTACATACTGAAGTTCGTTGTATTGCCATGTTTCGCGTTTTCCTAAGTAAATACTTGGATTTTGATAACGCTAGGATAAATAGAAGAGGATGGACCGCACTACTGTGGCGTGATTTTTTGTGTTTGTGATAGTAGGGCAAGTTTTTTACAGGCTGTAGCCAATAGAATGATATTTTCTTCCTGAAAAACAGTGTCATGTTTTGTATGTATGCGGCTTAGATAAAGCCCAATAAGCGGCTTTTTGTTTAAAGTTGCAACCGCTGCATTTATCGGAAAAATAATATGGTCAGATGGATAAAAGGTGGAGCGCGTAGAGCTGAAAATCAATTGTTTTCCATAGTGTTGTTCAAAAGCAGACTTTAAATCGGCTTCATGGTTTTTTCGAGCGCTTTTGTTTAGGCAAAGTAAAATATGCTCACCATCTGAAACACAGTCGAAATTAAGTAAAAGTTTATTTTTCATGGCCTTGGAATATTGTGTTAAAAAACGATGAGAGCCTATAAGACCCAGTTCTTCATGGTCAAAAAAAACGAAAGCGATTCGCTTTTTCTCTTCTTCATTAAGCATTTGGAAAGCTTCACATAATGTGAGTACACCCGAGGTGTTGTCGTTACAAGTGTGGGGATTGGCTTTGCCAAATAGCATCCAAAGTTGTAAAAGAAAAACAAGCAAGAAAATACTCAAACTTATAAACATTAAGGGTAGACCGAGATAAGACAAAAGAAAAGATAATAGTGTGAATAGAAAGGAGATAGAAAGAATTTGTACGATAAGAAGAAGAAAGTTTTGCGGCGCAATAAAGTTGGGGAAGGGAAGTTCGGCGCAGGTGTCGTAGTGGGCAGAAAAAACATAATTTGCTTGGTTTATATCGCCTAAAATTAGGTTGCGCGTGCGCAAAAATCGGCCGTCTTCCTCCACATGTATGTCTGGGAAATTGCTTTGCATAAGCTGAATAAAGGCCGATTTTTGAGCAGTGGTTTTTCGCATTTGATAATCATGCAAAATTGTATTTGACAAGGGTGTCATAAAAGGCTCCTTTTGTTTTAGAAATTGTTTTCACCTACGATTCGACTTAAATCTCCATGACACTATGTTAAGCTATATGGTGCAAGAAAACAATAAAATATTATGGGATAGCTGTATTTAGACAGAAAACAGGAGAGTATCATGCGAAATAAAGAAACCATAAAATATCAAAGCATGTATCCCATGTTGCGTCTTGTGCTCCGTGTGCGTCGCAACGCTTATGTGGTGCTTAAAAATATTAGCAGTGCACTGCTGGCAAGTCGTAAACCTTCCGCTGTTGTACCAAGCTGCTATCGTGCATGCAACACAAGCACCGTTGACGGTGACATAAAACTAAAAATATTGTTTGGGAAACTACCCAATAATTTATTGGGCAATGTGTACCTTTGCCAATGTTTGGGTAGCCCTGGTGCCTATATGGTGGGTGATACCAATCTTGTGAAAATATGTTTTTCTAAGGGAGAAGCCACGCTTATGAACCGTAGAATGTGGAATCCAAGTGCTATTTTAAAAATGGCACTTCATGCCACAAAGCATCGCTTTGAGCATTTTGGTGTGATGCAGATGTCACCGGGCTTGGGCATGGCATCTTATGCAGAGGGTTTGTATATGTTGCCTGATGGAAGGCTGGGGGTTACCAGTGATGTGGATAGGCCCTGGATTGTAAGCCGTCATAATTTACGCGTGCAAAGTCCCTTGGGCACACGCAAAGAGTGGATGCCCATGATGCAAGGGAAAGAAGGCGAAGTGATGGGAAGCCTATTTGCAGGATATAATAACTCACATGCGCTTTATACAGACACAAACACAAAAGAGGTGTTTCTTGTAAATTATCGTTGCAAACAAGCAGATGCCGCGCATCCATGTAAATTGATGAAATGGAATGGTGCCGAAAAATTCCAAACATGGCTGGTAAAAGGGGAGGATGGGCGCAATATTTGTATTAAGCAAAGTATCCACGAGTTGGTGTTCACAAAAGATTATATCATTTTGGCAGATACCGCGTTTGCAACCGGTAGCGAAATTCTAGATCAATGGAAAAATGCCCCTATGCCAAGTGTGAAAACGGCCTTATACATAGTGGACAGGCATCAGCTGGTAAAAGATAACAAAACCGTAGTAGCAAAGCGAGTTGATATAGAGATGCCATGCATTCACCTTTTGGCCGAATACGAAAACCCAATAGATATTATCACATTATACATGCTTCATACCCCGGCTACCAATACAGCGGAAGTGATTAGAAGTTATGATAGAGATATCGCCGGAAATCGCTTTGCTAAAAACCTTGTAGGATATGGCACTTTGCCCGTTTTAGATGTGTCTGCCGTTGGCAAGCATTGCATTTGCATGAGAACAAAAGCAGTGATACATACAAAATATATTCAAGATAAGCAGTATACGTGGGGGCCCTATATGTATAGCTACATGGGCCGGCAGACGCGGCCGTTTAACGAACAAGAACTATTTGTGATGTTTAAGGGGTTTCATGTTGAGTTATTACCAAAGCGAATTATTAAAGCATATAAAGATGTGCAAAATCGAAAAGTACCCATGGCCGAAATATTAAAAAAAGGTGGAATAGAAGCGGGGAATTGTATTGCGCGTATTCAAAAAGAGGATTTTAAAACAGTGGATCGATATACCTTTTCGAAAAAAGAGCTATTATACACCATAGCTTGCCTAGAAACGAACGAAACAAAAGGAGATTATCTTTTGGCTGCTGTCGTGAGTGACAAGCCGGCGAGTCATGACAGTTCAGGCCATGAATACTGGATTTTTGAAGCGAATAATTTGCATAAAGGCCCAATTTGCAAATTGGGCCACCAAAAACTGGATAATACTATCTTATTTCATGCATTATATCTCACGCACAAACAAGAGAAATCTTTGCCGGAAAAAGATGTAAAATATCACATACCTTTGGATAAAGACTATCCAAGCGAAGAGTTATTGAAATGGGATGTGACGGTTAAAAAAACATTTGAAGATGTGGTTTGGCCCTATTTTGGAGCAGATGAAACAGGAAGAAAAAAGGCTGAGAGAAATATTAGACAAATGTTGCGGCAGATATCTGCCAAGCGATAAAGGGATCAAGCGATAAAAGGATTGTGTGCAAATGGATATTCCAGTATTGCTTTTTTTGTGTATAAGTTTATAATATATTTATATATCACTCTGAAATTTTAAAAAAATCACATTTTTGCGTGCAAGCATGTGCAGACAAAGATGACATATACTTATAGAATTGTTTCATGCTGAAAAGGTGGGAAATAGACTTATATGTCGCATTCTTGCTTGCAGATGCTCAATTGCACAAAAAATAGTCTAAACCTGAGACTTATTTACAGAAGACTTATTTACAGAAAATAAAGTCATTGCATCTTTGCATCATCTCCATACATTGGAAGGGAGGAAGGGCGTATCAACGGAATCTTTTACATGCTTTCGGCCATTGTTGTTATGATGCACTCCACCTTGAATTTTTACTTATGCTACAGCTTAAGCGATGCCTTGCGTTTTCACCGCATTTCGCTTTTTTTGGTTTGTGTTGCCAATGCTTTGGTGGCACCGTTTTTGCTACAAGAAGCCTATGTGAACCCCACCATACCGTATTTGATTTGCCTTTTTGTATTAACAGCAGAGCTTTGTTTGCTTTTTAAAGCAAACATTTCTGCAAGAGTGGGTGTGGCATTGGGGTCTTTGTTGCACTTGTTTGTGCTTAGGCATGTTATTGTGGCAGCATTGGCCATTGCATACCAAAAGTCTATGTTCGAGGTGATGCAAAATGATTATGCCCTTGTCAATCTCTTGTCGTTTGCGGCCCAGCTAATCACATTAACCCTTTTTATTGTCTTAATACCGCTAAAAACCATGAGAAAGATAATGGATGACAAGGGGTTTTATAAGAATTTACTGATGTTGGTTTCATTGTTGATTGTATATTTGATTTATAACGCATACATGTTTAATATTCCTTATTTCTCACTGAATTTGGCCGTGCAGGAAATAGTGATATCAACGCTTATTTTATCGTTCTTTTATATCATGGTGCTGTTGATGATAAAAATTTTCAATTTGGGTTTTTACGAGAAAAAGACAAAAGAACTGGAAGGGAAAATTGACGAAGATAAAATGATTACCTCGGTGGTGTTTCACTATGCCACCATCATTTTAGAAATGAATTGCACAAAAGATATCATTAACAAGCTTGTTTTAAGTGGCAAGCAAATGCCTCTTGAGCATTTGGCACAAGCCTCTAGTTTTTTTTCTAAGCAAGTGTGCTTGTTTACGCATCCGCAGGATGTAGACACAGTTCTTTCCATGTCTCCGGCTGTTTTGGTGCAAGAATATGAAGCCGGCAGAAGCGAAAAAGAGTGTGAATTTCGTTCGAAAAAAATTGAACCTGCCAAAGACAACACCGGAGTTCAAACTGTGGGTGAAGAATATCTTTGGTATCGCATGCGTATAAAAATCACAATGGTGGAAGAAACCGGGGATGTAATTGCTATTTTAACCATGGACGAAATCCACAGCGAAAAACAAGAAGAACTGGAACTTCGCCATAGAGCCGAGAGAGACTTTTTAACAGGGGCTTATAATAAAAGTGCATTTAGCGCAAAACTAAACGAGTATTTGCAAGAGGGCGGAGAAGGTGCCTTGTATATGTTCGATTTGGATAATTTCAAGAGTATAAACGATAATATGGGGCATTCGGTGGGCGATGCGGTGCTGCGAGAAATATATGCCGAAATTGCAATGGTGTTTAGAAACCATGACCTTATTGGAAGAGTGGGTGGCGATGAATTTGTGGTGTTTTTAATGGGGCCGGTGCCTTTGGCAATCATAGAGGAAAAAGCAGAGAAATTGTGTGAACGGATGAAGAAAACGTATCATGCAGAAAACCATGTAAGCATCGAAATTTCTTGCAGTGTGGGCATTGCAAAGGCACAAAAAGATGGTGCGAATTTTGAGTATTTGTTCAATGCGGCCGACCTTGCTATGTATCAATCGAAAAGCAAAGGGAAAAACACCTATACAATGTACGACAAAACATTAAATATAGGGTTCACACCGAAAAAGGACTCACGAAAATAGCTTGCTTGATTGTGGAGAGTGAATGATGGGAATACGCCTGGTATTTGTGGCTGGCTATGCATGGTTTAAGAGTGTTTTTTAACCAGTAAAAGGAATTCGCTTAACAGTAAATTCCTGTAGCACAGGATCTTTTTGGGTATAGTCTACATATACAATTTCCTTAGCATGGTATAATACAGCCGCAGAACGTTTTACTGAAGGTATACGTGGGTCTGTTTTATATGTTTTTTGCAAAATGCCCTTTTGGGTTTTATCTTGCAAACAAAGAGGCATCACACCAGAGGAATTAATTTTTAACCATTGTTCTTTCATTAAGTCTTTTGTATATGCCTCACCCAAAATGTCGGAAAAATAAGAAAGGACTTTTTGTGCACATTCAAAAGGGGTCTCTTTGTAAAAACCCGGATGCGTTGTTTCAAAATCTAAGAATAAATCAAAGGCACTACACCCGTTTTGCAGTGCGGCCAGAAATACACTTTTAAAACGGCCGCTGTTGTAAAGACGGTCCAGGGCGCTTTCAACGGCATGTAGTTTTAAAAGTTCTTTTTCATTGAGCCAGGGGGTGGATAGAACTTCGTATGGTGGCTGTTTTGAAAATTGTCCAACATTTTTTTGTTGTGCTAAGGGGCTGCCCTCTAAGCGTTTTAAAAAGCCCAGTTGAATACGGTGCACTTGCAGAGAAAATAATTTGTCAAAACCCTTGCGGAAAGAGGAAAAATCTTCTAAGGCAAGGCCGGCTATCAAATCCATATGAATGTGTACATGGCCTTTTTTTAGTAAGGTGCGCATGGTTTTGCATACTTTGTCAATATTGGTAGCACGGTGGATAGCGTGCAGTGTGGCTTCGTTAAAACTTTGCACACCCACTTCTATTTGAAATAAACCTTTAGGAGCCGAGTTTAGCAATTCTATCATGGCGGGTGTTATCAAGTCTCCCGCCATCTCGAAATGATAGCAAACCCCCTTGTAGTGGGGGTTTTGTGAAAGCAAATATCGCAGTATGTGTAAAGCACGTTTTTCGTTGCAATTAAAGGTTCTGTCTACAAATTTGATGGTTTGTGTGCCGGAAATGGAAAGACGTTCTAATTCTTTTTCAACACGAGAGAGTTCAAAAAAACGTACACCTCCCAAACGGCCCGATAAGCAGTAGCTGCATGAAAATGGGCAACCACGGCTGGTTTCGATATAGGCGATTCGGCCGTTTAATTTTTGGAAATATTCGTCTGTATAGGCAGAAATTGGATCTTCGCAAGAAATGTGTGGACGGCATATTTGCTCTTTTGTGCACAGCCCAAAAGCACAGCGTGGGGTTTGGCCGTTTGCCAGCGTTTGCAGCAAATAGGAAAATCCTTCTTCACCTTCGCCGCAAAGAATATAATCCGGGGCAGGTTGTTTTAAAAAGAGGGCCTTGGTGCGATAGCTCACTTCGGGGCCACCCAGTAAAATGCGCAAAGAGGGTTGTGCCGATTTTAAGCGATAGAGAAGTTCCTCCACCAGATGAATGTTCCAGATATAACAAGAAAAAGCAACTAAATCTGCATTATAAGATAGAATTTTGTTAAAAATGCTGGTTGTATCCTCTTTGATTGTACTTTCCAGAATCTCAATTTCGGCATACGCTTGTGCCGTGTTTTTTAAATACCAGGCCGCTAATGCGGAATGGACATATTTTGAATGCAAACATACCAGCAGTATTTTCATGATAAGGGCTCCTTTAGCGAAAATGGACAAAGAAAGGGAATAGAATATGAAACAGTTTGTTTTTATGATTTTAGGCGATGCATATATACCTTCGCAACATTTTTGTTGTTTTGAACCGGGGTGTTTTATTTCTAGAGTGGAAACGGTGCGCGATTTTGATGAGGCAAAGCGTGCGGTGGTACTCTGGCAAGAGGAGGGTGTGGGTGTGATAGAGTGTTGCGGGGCATTTTCGCCAATTATGGTGGAGGAGTTGCGGCAACTCACTTCATATTCCATACCCATTTCCGCCTGCGTCCACTTTGATTTTCAAAACCAAGTATTCGAAGAATTTTTTCAAGCGACAAAAACGGAAGAAAAATACAAAGGCGATTATATGATGATGATGATGGACACAGGTTATAAACCGGAGAGTGATTGCGCTGTGTTTAAAACCAATAAAGGAAATACGCGCATAGAAACCGTGCGTAATTTCGAAGAGGCAAAAAACCGTGCGAAGAATTTTGTGAAAGAGGGTGTGGGACTTGTAGAATGTTGCGGATCCTTTAGTAAGGAACGTGTGAAAGAATTAATCGAGACGGCAGGAGGAAGCCTGCCTATGGGATATTTACACACCGAGCCTGCCAGTTTGCCATTGCTAGAGGCTTTCTTTTATGAGCCATCACAATAGAATTTTCCTCAATAGAGCTAAAGCGGAAATGTTGCGAGAATTGATTTTTATGGTATAATAACCAAAGATGAAAACCCCAAGATAAACAAGGGTCGCAAAAGAGGTGTTTTTAAAAATATAAAGTTATATACGGGATTGCATTTGCTGATATTTATATTTAGTTTTACACCGGTGTTCACCAAATTGGCGGGGATGCAAGCGCTTTTAAGCGTTCCGTTTTTGCTGCTATATACTGTATCCGTGGGGATTTTGGGCATTTATGCCATCGTTTGGCAACAAATCATTAAACGCTTGCCGCTGAGCGAGGCCTACGCAAATAGGGTCGTTACGATGGCTTGGGGCGTGGTGTGGGGTGTTTTGTTTTTTGTGGAAAATATCAGCATGCAAAAATGGGGAGCTGCTGTGATTATAGGTGGTGTGATGTTGTTTTCGCTTGCTCAGGGAGAGGAAAATGGCTAGCGAATGTGGCCTTATGTGTTGGTGGTCCTGTATGCATTGGGCTAAAGGGATTCGCTGCGAAAAAGGAATACGTTCAAGGTTATGATGAAATCATTGTTGCTTGGCGCCTGCGCAGACCAAAGCAGTAAACCATGGGTCATCCGCTTGTAAAAGCAAAGAGTTATAGGCAGAAAAAGAACCTTTGATATCGTTTGGGAAGGCAATGCTTTGTGCAGACAAGCATTGATATCGGCAGTGATATTTGCGGTTATCTGCCTCGCGCCCATATTTGGAGTCTCCTAGTATGGGGTTGCCCAAAAAGGAAAGATGGGCCCGGATTTGATGAGTGCGGCCTGTTTGTGGGCGCACTTGTAAAAGAGATAGTTCGTCGTTTGTTTGAATGGTATGATAACATGTTTCGATGGGTTTGGTGTTTTTTTGCGCCTGATGGTGCACGAATACACGTGCCTGTTTTGGATTTTTATATAAGTGGGCTTGGGCACAGGCAGAGGCTGGTTGCAACCGGCCCAGACACAGTGCGAGGTAGGTTTTTTGCAAACGGTGTTCGCGCAATAAGTTTTGCACAAAGTGTAAAGAGGTTTCGTTTTTTGCAAGTATAATGATGCCGCTTGTGCCGGTGTCTAAACGGTGGCACAATTGCAACTGCCTGTGGGAAGTGTCTGTATGCGTTTGTGCACGCAGTAAGAGGCTGTCCTCTTCACTGTTCATGCTAACACTGATCAAACCCGCCGGTTTTTGCAAAACCAATAGGTGTTCGTCTTCGAATACAATGGGGGGCATTGGCCCCGGTTTTTTTGATAAAAAAGCGAGAGGTTCAATTTCGGGGGGCAAAAAAAGCTGTATCGTATCGCAGGGTGTAACTTCGCTATTCATGGCAAGACGTTTTCCATTTACTTTCACTTTGTTTTGACGCCAAAATTTGTGTAGTTGGCCTTTGCTAAGACCTGGACATTTATGGACTAAAAATTCATCCAATCGCTGTTTATGTTGCGGGGTAATTTGTTTCATTCGGGCATGTCCTCGTGTAGAAAGGGTGTGTATTGCTTTTAAAAATGTCTTTTGTTGAAAGGGTCTATTTGTATTATACGATAAAAATAAAAACGACGCAAAGCCGGACGGTTTAAATTGCCATTTTGTGTGATATTCGTTATAATATAGCACAGTGATAAACGAAAAGAAGAGGTGGCTAAGGTGCGCTTTTTGATTAAACTGTTCGATAGAGAGCCTATCAAAAATGTACTAAGCGCTACGGTGTTTAAGCCGGAAGTGGTGGTGTACCTATGTGATGAAACCCATGTCAATCTCTTTCAAGAGTCGGCTTTGTATCGCTTTTTTAAGCAAAAAAAGATGCAAACAAAGCCGCGTTTTTTTTATTTGGACCCATGGAATCCTACGCAGGTTCGCAAGGTTTTGAGTGCTGTTATGCGCGATTATGCCGGGGGTGTTTTGGATTTGACCGGTGGACAAGACCTTATGTTGGTGATGGCCGGCATGCTGGCGCAAGATTTAAATTTACCGGCTTTTCATATAGATATTTATGGAGGCCGTTTTGGCAATGTACGCGCCTGTGAAGACCTACAAAAATTGTTTTATATGCCGGTTTTTTCCGCAGAGGATCTTTTGGCTATAACAGGGGCAGGCATACAGGGGTATGGGCATATACAGCCAACGGAATGGGATGAAATGTTTGAAAATCGGGCATTGCAGGTGTTTTTTTTGATGATGCAAAACACAGGAAAATTTGGGAGACTTGTTGGGTATTTGCAAAAGAGTTGTGCGGGAACCCATGCTGAAACTCTGTGTATAAAAGCGCCAAAAAGTGTTCATAGTGAGGGACGCCGCTTGCGTTATGATGCCAACATGTTTGCACAAATAGAGAAGATAGGCTTGTTGTCGAAAATTAGAGAGCATGATACGGAGATAGAATTTTGTTTTAAAAATGCACTTTATAGGCGTTGTCTTTTGGGGGTAGGCGTGTGGCTGGAGATGTATGCATATATCACGGCGAAGCGCTGTGGTTTTTTTGATGAAGTGTGCAGTAGTGTGGTTATAAATTGGAATGGAAAGGGAAATGATTTAGAAAACACACGAAATGAAGTGGATTTACTTTTGGTTAAAGGAATAATGCCTATATTTATCAGTTGCAAAACCGGAATTCCCCATGCACAGGCATTATATGAAATCAAACAATTGTGTGAAAGATTTTCCGGGAATTTTGGGCGTGCGGCCTTGATAAGTGCGCAAGACTTGGGGCGGCAGTCTGATGCTTTGAAACATCGCGCGGCAGAATTGCGCATTTTACTTTTAGATAGGCGAGACATTCGGGAAAACAAAGTGGGGGAAAAACTGATGGAATTAGCACAAAGTGCGGCACCACGTGTGCAGCCGCCACGGGTAAGCCCATCGCACGACGAATGGGTGTTTTAGAACATATAAAAGATAGAAAAGGAGTAAAAAAACATGGGTCTTGCAAGTGTTGTTTTAGAGTTGGCCCCTGTGTACAGACGTCCCAGTGTAGAAAGTAAGCGTTTAGATGAAATATTGTATGGTATGTCGGTGCAGGTGCTGCAAAGCTCTCAAACCGGTTGGTGTTATGTGCGCAGCGAATATGGGGTGGAGGGTTATACCCCTTCGGCTTGCTTGCTAGAGGATGAAGCCGTTGCCGCTGCATGGAGAAAATATCCGAAAATGATTGTTTTGGCGCCATATATAGACATACAAAGCGAGGCAAAGGAATATGCTGCACGCATGGTTTCCCTAACGCGGGGAGGTATTTTGGTGCAACTGAATGCAGTGGAGGATGGCTTTGTAAAGGTGGGTTTGCCAAACGGTGGCGTGGGTTATACACGGGAAAGTTATCTGGGAGAGGCAATAGAAAACTGGACTTTGTTGCCACAGGTAGATATGCGTTGGAATTTGGTGGAAACGGCTTTGTCTTATAATGGCACAGCCTATCGCGCCGGTGGAAGAAGCCCCCTTGGGCTCGATGCTGCAGGCCTTGTGGCCATGAGTTATCAGCTGAATGGGGTGAGTGTGCCAAGAGAAGTGTTTTTTAAACCGGGAGGGCATATTCAGCCGGTGCCGGCTACACGTATGGACGAGGGTGATATTTTATATTTTCATGATACGGCAGGCATTTATATTGGCGAGGGAAAGTTTGTGCATAGCACACAGGAAAAAGGTTTCGAAGGTGTTGTTATCAGCAGTTTGCGTGCCAAAGACGAAGACTATCATCAAGTGCTAAGCTCTCAACTGGTGGCAGTGGCCAGTTTGTACTGATACGAATAGCGCCTGTGCCGGATATTGGTATAAATTATGCACAGGCACAAAGAAAAGGATGTATTAATCATGATGAAATCAAATTATAATTGTTTGCTCTTTGATTTGGATGGAACTTTGCTGGATTTTGAGTTGGCTGAAAGACAGGCTATCGCAAACACTTTGCAAAAGTTTGATCTTCCAAATGGGGAAAAAGAACAAAATTTATACACACAAATCAATGAAAATTTGTGGAAACAACTGGAAAAAGGTGAAATCAAAAAAGAAAAAATGGTTTTGCTACGCTTTCAAAAACTATTGAAAGAGATGGATGCCAAGGCAGATGCAGTGAAGATGAACAATGAATTTCTAAAAAACCTATCTCAGCAAGCACATCCTATGGCAGGAGCGGAAGAACTTCTAGAGGAATTGGCGGAATTTGCAAGCCTGGCTGTTATTAGCAATGGGAGTGGACAAGTGCAACAAAGCCGCCTTGAAAAAAGCGGCTTGCTACCTTACTTTGATGAACTATTTTTTAGCGAAACTTTGGGTGCTTTGAAGCCGTCGCCGAAGTTTTTTAACCAAGTGATACGTAAGTTGGGCATAAAAAACACAAAGAAAGTGCTGGTGATAGGCGATAGTTTAGAGGCCGATATTCAAGGGGGTATTCAAGCAAAACTAGACACATGTTGGTGTAATTTTAAAGAACAGGCGATTCCCGGCAAAACTTTGCCCACCTATACAGTACGTAATTATTTAGAGCTTAAGCAAGTGGCGATTGGACAGGAGGCATTAAACCTTGCTAAAAATAGAGAAAAAAGACATACGATTTAATTCGGCAGATGGAGAACATAAGGTTGCAGCTACGAGTTATAAACCGCTAGGGCCTGTGTTTTGTGTGTTGCAAATTGCACATGGGCTTTGTGAACATAAGGGGCGCTACGAGCAGTTTGCAAGGTTTATGGCGCAAAGTGGTGTGGCTGTGTATATAAATGACCATCTCGGGCATGGCAAAACGGCTGCGAAAAAAGAGTATGGTTATTTTGGGCAACACGGATCAAGAGAGTTTGTATTACAGGATTTAAAACAAATGCACGACATTGCCAAAGAGGTTTTTCCCGGGGTGCCACAGGTGCTGTTAGGGCATAGTATGGGTAGTTTTTTTGCACGGGCCTTTGTTGTGCGTTGGCCACAGGAGTTAAACGGGCTGATTTTAAGTGGCACAACCGGCCAAAGTCCATTTTTGGGGTTTGGGTTAAGTGCGGCAAGTGTATTGGAGAAAAGTCATGGGATACAGCATCGGTCTAAATTTTTGCAAAGGCTAACATTTGGATCTTACCTTGGCAGGATTAAGAAGGCGAAGACGCGCTTCGATTGGCTTTCTACAGACGAAGAAGTGGTGCGCCGTTATATTTTGGATTCGCAATGCAATTTTCTCTTCACTGTGGGTGGTTATTACGAATTGTTCCATATATTGCAAGAGGTTAGCGGGCCTGCCTGGGCAAATGCTATGCCAAAATCTTTACCGATATTTCTTTTCGCCGGCACAGAAGATCCGGTGGGGAATTACGGAAAAGGTGTTCAGCAAGTAGAAGCATGGTTAAACCAGGCAGGGGTAGGCCCATTGTTTAGCAAACTATATCCAAATGCACGTCATGAAGTGCTTAATGAAACCGTAAAAGAAGAGGCCTACAAGGATGTTCTGTTTTTTTTAAAGGCCTGCTGCGAAGTTAGTAGTGGTACACAGAGCGATACCGCTTGAGGAAAAAAAGGCTAAACAAGAAGCTGGAAAATTCGGCGATAGGAACTGCTAAAAATACACCTGTAACGCCAAACAGGTGAGGGAAAATCAAGAGATATAAAACCAAAAAACCAAAGGTACGTAGGAAAGAAAGCAAGGCAGAAATTAAGCCGTTTGAAAAAGCGGTGAATAAGGCAGAAGAAAAAATATTGACACCGGCCACAAGAAAGCTAAGCGCAAATAAGCGCAAGCCGTCTGTGGCCATTATATTTACGGCCGTGCCGGGGGTGGAAAAAACACTGCTAAGGAAGGATGCGAAAATGAAGGCCAGCGCAAAAGTGCTAAGGCCGGATAAGATGGTGAAAACGAAACTGAACCGAAATAAGCGTTGTAAATTTTTTCGGTTGTTTCGGCCATAATTATAGCTGATTAATGGTCCTACACCACTGCTATAGCCAATATATAAAGCGCTTAGCA
The DNA here is from genome assembly GCA_964370295.1 of uncultured Oscillospiraceae bacterium. Lineage (GTDB taxonomy): Bacteria > Bacillota > Clostridia > Oscillospirales > Ruminococcaceae > JAAYCI01. The sequence goes on along the minus strand of CAYJIR010000020.1, from coordinate 21,384 downwards.
AAAACTGTGAATATAATACAATGGTGATGGCGGCTACACCGTCTTCACCAACAAGGCGTAGCATTGTGATGTTGAACAAATAGTTGGTGACGGCAAGAGAAATGTTGCTAACCATTTCCGAAGAGCCGTTTAGACAACTTTGTAGTAATACTGTGGCACGAATTTTGGGTTTTGTAAATTTTAGAAGGCTCGTTTTTGAAAGCGAAAAACAAAGCAGGCCAAAAATAGTTGCCAATAGGCAGCCAAGCCCAGTGGCCCAGGCAGCGCCCGCTATACCCATATTAAGAGGTACAATAAAGATATAGTCCAGCACTATGTTGGTTAGGCCGGCGATAAGCGTGAGCACAAGTGCTGCACGTGGTTTTCCTGCTGTGATAAGGAAAATTTGAAAGGTAGATTGCAGTAGCAAAGCCGGTGTGAACAGTAAGGTGGGAAACAAATAGGCACGACAAAACTCATATAAAGAGTCGTTTGCGCCAAGAAAATATATAATTTCACTTTGAAACAACAATCCGAGACAGAGCAAGAGCAAGCCCAAAAAAAGAGCCAATAAAGAAATAGAGGTGAAATCTTGCCGGGCCTCCTGTGTCTTGTCCATTCCCAACTTGCGCGCACAAATGGCACTGCCACCGGTGCCAAGCATTAGCCCTATGGCTAAGGTGATGTTGATGATTGGATATACAATATTTATGGCAGACAGGGCCGTGGTGCCAACAAATCTGGCCACAAAAACACCATCTACCATAACATAAAGAGATAAAAACATCATCAGCAATATGCTGGGAACCACAAATTTAAGCAAGGTTCGAAAGCGTACATCTATATCCAGTTGTGACTTCATAGCAAGTGCTCCTCAAATGGCATTCAATAAAAGGGGGAAGAGGAGCCCGAAATTAAGCCTCCTCACGTAGGACACGCACCACATTGGGATCTGTGGAGAAGTTGTCAAAACTATATAAAACTAGAATCTCGTCATATTCACCTTGTGCATAGGTTTCTTTCACCTCAAACCAAGAGCGTAAATCTATGATGCCGATATGGGCATAGTTTTCTACTAGATAGGGGATAAAACTGTTGCCATAGCTGTCTTTCACAACTAAAATGCTGCCTTCTCCGTTGCCCTCCAAAACACTGTATCCATTGTTACCACGCAGAAAAGAGGCATATTTGTCGTAGGCAGTTAACTGGGAGTTGTCCATGATGGGGCCTACTTCGGCGACTGTGCCCTCGCCATTCGCCCTGTATACGGTTAATGGGTTTGGAAGGTCATAGTATTCTAAGGTATCCGGCTGGGTACCAAAACGTTGTGCCCTGGCGTAGTTCGTGCCGTAAAACTCCGAAACAGAACGAAGGAGAGATGCATCCGGCAAAATGGGGCCAATCCCTTTGGCTTCACAAAAAGCGAGATAGGCTTCCAGCGCGCCACCAGTGGTGGTCCAGTGGTGGTCGGTTCTGTAGTATAAAGGGCTACCGGCCTCATGTGCCTGCGCAAAGGCAGGCCTAAGGTCAATCACTTGGGCGCCGGCCGTTTCCATTTGGGCAAAGGCGGTGTCTAAATAGGAATCTTCGTCCATTTGTGGGGGAGAAAAACGTAAAAGGTCCGACATGGTATTAGCCGCAGAAGGCACCAACATCACGCTTACTTGACCGGGGAGCTCTTGCGCAAGGGTGGCAACAGCCTGTGTGTTAAGCGAAAAGGTGTTTTCTGAAGTGAGCGCAAACGAGCTGTTTTTGGCAATCAAATAGTCTTCTTTTGCAAACCAAACACCACCATTTTCCAGTTTTCCCTGTATGCTTTCCATGAAGCTTTGCAAAGAAATCCACGCATCGCGCAAAAGAAACTGGTCTTTGGTGTATTCGTCAAAGTCGCGTGTCCATTCGTTGCTGGTGAAAGCCGATAGAGAAAAAGGTGGAAACTGTGCAAGGGTGCGGTTTTCCATTTCGCTGATATCACGGTCGGGTGTAAGGATATCGCAAAGCGAAAACAGCACAATAAAACCGAAAAATATAAGGATAAGTGGGTAGCAACGCAATTTGTGAAAACGTTCTTTCATACAAACTCCTTAGAAATTAAAGTAGAGGAAGGGGCTATAGCCGCCGGCTTCCATATAGGCTACGCTAAGTAGCAAAAGCACGGCCAACACACCGCCACGTGCCCATACATTCTCTTTGATGCGAGTCCACAATTTTTCGGGCAGGGGCGAGGAAAAGAGTATCCCCAAAGCCAAAACCGCGGCATAATTTCGCAAAAAGTACAATGCGCCAACGCCATCTTGGAAAGTGAAAAGTTTTTGCATTAAGAGGGAAAGGTTAACGCCCGGGTCGCTTCCCACAAAGAGGCCCCAGCCCAGTGTAAAAATGAAAATGGTATAGAGATGGGGCCATACACGCCCTTTTTGCAGTTTGTCTAGCAGAAAATTCTTTTCGATGATTAGTAATATAGCGTAGTAGACGCCCCATAAAATGAAATTCCAGTTGGCACCATGCCAAAATCCGGTAAGAAGCCATATTACGCAAAGGTTAAACACCTGCCGTGCACGTCCTTTGCGGTTTCCGCCCAGCGGTATATACACATATTCGCGAAACCAAGAGGATAATGTGATATGCCAACGGCGCCAAAATTCGGTTACAGAGCGGCTGATATAGGGCAGGTTGAAGTTCATAGGAAAATCGAAACCAAGCATTTTTCCCATGCCAATACCCATGAGGGAGTAGCCGGAAAAATCGAAATAAATATACAAAGTATAGGCGGCAAGACCAAGCCAAGCCAAGCCTGTGGAAGCATTTTCTAAGCCCACACCGGGCTGTGTTAGGGTGCCTGCACTGTATTGTCCCACAATATCAGTCCACAGGCGATTCACATTGTCTGCAATAAGCACTTTCTTTGCAAGCCCAAAAATAAATAGGGTGATGCCTTCGTCTATGCGCTCGGGCGTGACACGGCCCTTGGTGATATGCAAACGCTCGTTGATATCGGTGTAGCGAACAATAGGGCCCGCAATTAGCTGTGGAAACATAGAAACATAGGCACTAAAATTAACAATATTTTTTTCGCAAGACACGCTGCGTCGGTACACATCTATAGAATAACTCATGGACTGGAAAGTGTAAAAACTGATGCCTAGTGGTAAAACGAGGTTATCCAGTAAACTGAGGTTGAGCCCTGTGATAGCAGAAAAGTTGAAAATGAAAAAATTGGCATATTTGTAGTAAAACAACATAGACAAGCTGCCAACAATAGATACAATAAGGAAGAAGCGGCTGAGAATGCGGTGGTTGATAAAGCGAGAAATTAGCAAGCCACAAACATAGTTTACCACTATGACAAAGAGCATAATCCAAAAAAAGCGCACTTCTCCCCAACAATAAAACACGAGGCTGCAAACCAACAAAGTGGCATTTTTAAGTTTTGGTGGGCTTATATAATAGAGAAACAAGGCAAATGGCAGAAAACGAAACAAAAATACAATAGAACTAAAAAGCATAGACCCTCCCCGGCAAATGCAAAACATGATGGTGAACATAGCAAGAGCCCGGCACCGCCGGGCTCGCAGGCCCTGTGCAAACACAAAACCGCCGCATGATAACAACTATTGCAATGAACACGCTGTTTTTATGAAACGGAAAGTTCGGAAATGGCGGTATCTAGGGTGTCGTAGCCACCGCTGTCGCCTGTGGCACTAACAGCATAGTAAACATATTCGCCCACGGTGCCAATGCGTGCATTGGCTGTGTTGTCTCGCGCAATAGCAAATTCGGCATAACGATCGTCCGAGGCCCGTAAATCGCGATAGGCCTCTAAAGCACTTACCATAGCGGTTTCTGTGCCGGGTGTCATTTGAAACACCATGACAATACCGCCGTTTTCGCTGGATAAGCGAGATTCTGCCCCTGCAAAAGAAAGCATATTAGAAGTGTCTAGCCCACCGGCTTGTAGGTCTAGTTCGCTGATGGTGATGCTGTCTCCAAGACCGGCGGCCTCATTTAAGGAGGCCAGAATTTCCTCGGCTTGGGAGGCAACGGGCGTGGAAGACGAAGCAGCAGACGAGGCCAAAGCAGCGGACGAGGCCAAAGCAGTGGATGAGGCCGGAGCAGCGGACGAAGCCGGAGCAGTGGACGAAGCCTCCGTGCTGGAACAGGCAACCAAAATAGAGGTGCCTAAAATAAGTGTGCTTAAAGCAAGAAGATTACGTTTCATAGAAGAGATTCCTTTCTTATTGTTCCGCTGTATTTTCAACAATTAGTGTATCCGTTTCACCCCGTTGTATTTGGGGTTCCAAGGCATTGAATAAATCTAAAAAACATTCTGAGGAATAGGTGGCGCCGGCCACAATATCTACCCCATCTATACTTTGTGTGTCAAGGTATTGGTTGATTAGATCTTGCGAAAATCGCTCGGGGTAAATGGCTTGTTCGTTTTGCATATTCTCTCTGTACTCAATATCGTCGTTTTTCAAGAGCCCGTCTTCAGAAACAGCATTATAATGAAGAGAAATTACCGCACCATTTTCCACGGTGACTTCTAAAAAATCCTTGTAGCCTCGGCTATCAAAATTATCAAATTCGGCCCGATAGTTTCCGTCTATGTAAGCGGCTTCAGAGCCACAGGCCGTAAGCAAAAACAGGCAGATAAAGGCACTGCAAAATAGTGCTTTCTTTAGGTGCATTCACCCACTCCTTTCTTATGTACAATTACAATATAGGATACTATAAAAGGCAAGATATGTCAATTGCAGAACAGGTGTAGTAAGCTTGACAAAAACAAAGTAAACGGCCTATGATGAAATATCACAGTATAAAATATCATATGATAGCAAGCAGAGAAGAACTAAAAGGAAGATGCCATGAATGGTTTTGAAAAAAAGAAAAGTATAGGGTTAAGAATTTATGCGTTAAACAGGAAGCTATGTCTTGTGTTTTCCCTATTTGCGTTGTTTTTTTTATGCGCTTGTTCGGGGGATTCGTCACAAGCGAAAATTTTAAATGGATTTGCCATGGATACCCTGATTACACAAACTGCCTATGGCGATGGTGCTGAAGAAGCGATGCAAGCGGTGGTGCATGCCCTGGCCGAAGAGGAAGCGCGTCTTTCTCATTTTTTGCCAGACAGTGATATTGGTATTGTAAATGCAAGTGCGGGTGAGCAGGCGGTGACCGTGGCACCGCAAACGGCACAATTGGTGCAGCGAGCGCTTTTACAAGCAGAAGAAAGTGAGGGGGCCTTTGCGCTTTCTATAGAGCCATTGACCACAGCATGGGATATCACGGGCGAATCGCCGCGTGTTGTGCCTCAAAACGAGCTAGAAGATTTATTGCCGCTTGTAAACGATGAAGCTGTGCATGTGCAAGGGGATAGTATCCGTTTAGAGTATGAGGGCATGGGGCTTGACCTTGGCGGGCTGGCCAAAGGGGAGGCTTGCAATGTGGCTGCAGAAATTTATGCACAGCACGAGGTGGACAGTGCCTTGTTATCTTTGGGGGGGAATGTGTATGCCCGCGGCACAAAACCAGATGAAACGGCGTGGCGTATCGGTTTTCGTGACCCACAGGGAGGGCAGGATAGTTATATTGCCTCGTTTTGCTTACAAGATGCCGTGGTGGCCATTTCGGGGGGGTACGAGCGTTTTTTTGAGCAGGATGGAGAACGCTATATTCATATTATAGATCCGCGCACAGGGTATCCTGCAGAAAGTGACTTACTGTCTGTGGGCGTGATACATGAAGATGGCCTTATAGCCGACATTTGGTCTACTACTTTGTATGTGCAGGGTTTGCAAGGGGCGCTTGCCTACATGCAAGACGGCGGACAAGCGATTGCATTGGATACAAGTGGTAAACTTTATGTTTCAACGGCTTTACAAGCGGATTTTGAGCTACAAACACCGGACAGCCATGAAATACAATTTGTAGAGGAGAGCCAATGAGACAGGCAAAGAGCAGAGAAGTGGCACAGCTAGGTTTGTTGTTTGCCCTGGCGTTGGCACTTAGTTTTTTGGAAAATATGGTGGTGGCTGCCTTGCTGTTGCCACCGGGCATAAAATTAGGGCTTGCCAATGTGGTGGTTCTTTTTTGTATATTGATCAAGAAGAGGCGAGAGGCAGTTGTTTTGGTTTTTCTAAAATCACTTCTTGCCTTATTTACACGGGGGGCTTTTGCGGCGGTCCTGAGTGCTTGTGGTGGTTTTGCCTCTTTGCTGCTTATGTTGTTTCTTCTACAAAAGAAGAACACGCCCAGCGTGATGGCAATTTCGGTTTGGGGGGCGATCGTTCATAGCTTTGCCCAGCTGTTGTTATTTTCGTTGCTACTGGGGGGGAGTTATGTATGGGTGTATGCACCGGTGATGCTTGTGGCGGCTTTGTTGGCAGGCGGGGTTAATGCTATGCTAGTAAGACTTTTGCTGCCTGCGCTGGTGCACATTGGTTTTGTGCAAACGAAAAAAAACATAAAAAGTGAAGAAAAAAAGGACTAACATGAGAAGGAAAATAGATTTAAACGAGTAAAAAAGAAAGAATAGTGAAAAAACTATTGCCTTTTAGATGAAATTGGTGTATAATGTAAAAGCTGCGGGGGATTAGCTCAGCTGGTTAGAGTGCATGCATCACACGCATGAAGTCTGGGGTTCGAGTCCCTAATTCCCCACCAAAAGCCGTGAACTAGGTTTATAGTTCACGGCTTTTTTGCGTAAACCAAAGAAAAAGGGGGCTGTGGACAAAACCATTCGTGTCTTGTCCATATCCCCTACTAAGTAATGCCTACTGAATAAACCCCTGCGGGGCTCATTCAGCCCCACCGCGGTACGCGGTGGCCATAAAAGTGCCTAAAACAGCACTTTTATGGGGCATACCTTGATGCTTTTCACTGTGTTTTCGCCCCTAAAATGAAAAGGCGAAAACGAAAGTGCAAGGTTTTTGTGTGAAAAACAGAAAAACCTTTGCACTTTTACAAATAAAAAATTACATTTTATAATAGGTATATGTCTTTTTTGTTTGTTCAGTGGGCATTAAGTACAAAAAAATCATACAAAAAGATTAAATGTAGCATAAAAATTGTTAATTCTGTGGTTATTCTACCGTGACCGACTTTGCCAAATTCCGGGGTTTGTCTACATCACAGCCACGTAAAACACTCATATAATAGGCAAATAATTGCAAAGGCACCACCAAAAGTAAAGGCATTAAGATTCCTTCGAAGTTTGGTAAACGATATATAAAATCTACGGCATCTTTTGGTACCTGGGCATCTTCTTTACAGAATAATACCACACGGGCACCACGGCTTTTTACCTCTTGTGCATTGGAAATTGTTTTTTCAAAGACCTCGTCTTGTGTTGCAATGGCAAGCACGGGCGTGCCTTTTACCACCAAGCTGATGGTGCCATGCTTAAGCTCGCCTGCGGCGTAAGCTTCACTATGGACATAGCTGATTTCCTTTAATTTTAAGCTTCCCTCCAGCGAAAGTGCATAGTCGATGTTGCGCCCCAAAAAGAAAAGGTGCTCACTGTTCATCATTTCACTTGCCAGAAATTGTATGGTATCTGGTTTGTCTAAAATGGGGCGAATTAATTCGGGTACACGCATAATTTCATGCACAAGATGACGTACCACGGAATCGCTTAACACCTGTTTTACCCGTGCTAAGTGTAAGGAGAACATATATAAGCAACACAATTGGACCATATACCCTTTGGTGCTGGCTACGGCAATTTCTGGGCCTGCATGGCTATACATCACCCAGTCTGCTGCACGAGCAATGCTGCTACCCACGGCATTTACAATAGCCAAAGTTTTGGCGCCGCGTTCTTTGGCCAAACGCAAAGCCGCCAAGGTATCAATGGTTTCTCCGCTTTGGCTGATGATGATAACAAGTTCGTTTTCACTTAAAATGGGGTTGCGATAACGGAACTCGCTGGCAATGTCTACCTCCACAGGTGTCCTTGTCATTTTTTCCAAGGCAGATTTTCCCACCATGCCGGCATACATGGCCGTGCCACAGGCCACAATATAAATATGTTTAAGGTTTTGCAAATAGCTTTCGGACAAGTTTTCAAGGCCCAGTTTTGGCAGGCCGTTTTCCACCCGTGGGCGAACCGCCGCCAAAATGGCATCAGGTTGCTCGTGCATTTCTTTTAGCATAAAATGTGGATAACCGCCTTTTTCGGCTGCCTCCACTGAGAAATCTGCCGTGAAGCGTTCTCTATGGACTGATACAGCGAACTCATCGTAAATTTCAATGGAATCTTTTGTTAAAACAGCAATGTCTCCGTTTTCTAAGACACTGTAATCGCGGGTGTAGGGTAAGATGGCAGGAATATCGCTGGCCAAATATTGTTCGCCTTCGCCATAAGCGACGATTAAGGGGCTCTCGTGTCGAACGGCATACAGTTTACCGGGGTGGTCGGCAAATAGAATGCCCAAGGCATAGCTGCCGTGTATATGGCTTAGGGTGGTGCAAATGGCCTTCAGAGGGTCACCATTATAGTGGTGGTCTAATAATTTCACCAGCACTTCTGTGTCGGTTTGGCTGTCAAAAGTGTATCCTTCGTGCAGTAAGAATTCCTTTAAAGTGCCATAATTTTCGATGATGCCGTTATGCACCAAGGTTACACGGGCCGCTGCATGCGGATGGCTGTTGATATCGCTGGGGATGCCGTGTGTGGCCCAGCGTGTGTGCCCAATGCCTACATTGCTGGCAGCAGGTTTTTGTTGTTCCAGTTTTTGTTCTAAGTTGTGTAAACGTCCTTGTGCTTTATAGATTTGCACGTGATTGTTTTCGAAAAGTGCAATACCGGCCGAATCATAACCACGATATTCAAGGCTTTTTAAGCCTCGCAATAATATTTCTTGGCAGGCACCATCACCCACATATCCAACGATTCCACACATAATTATCCTCCATAAGTCATTATGAACTAGCTTAGCATTTTAAATAATGCGTTATTTTTGAAAGCGAGCGCTATAAAATAAACAAACTTTATCAAGTAATATATCATACAAAACAAAACATAACAACATGCCAAGGATACCCAACAGTAAAGGGACCGTGGGAGATACCAAGGTATCCTGGCCAAACGGCACCGTCAATATAAGAGCAGAAAAAAAGACATAATATGCAATGATGACGAAAACATAAATTATAAATTTGCAAATTCTGCGGAAAAACGTTTGTTTTATCTTAAGGAACAAATGATGAACAGCAGGGTAATATCCTGTGAAACCGATGAACAAAAAATTGATTTCCAAGCGTGTTACAAACAAAAGAGACAACAAAGATACGGCGGCAAAGGCAAGCAAAGTGGCTTTTGGCCCATACTCGCACAACAAAGGTGTAAAACAAAGGCCGGCTATGACAGGACCGGAAAAAGTAGAGATGGGAATGAAGGCAGGGAAAAGCAAGAAAAAAAATGAAAGCGCGCAAAAAATACCACATAAAGCCATGCGCCTTGCAGGGTTTTCCCTCTGTTTTTGTTGCCTGGGCAAAGTTAACACCCGCGTCCCATGCCACAGCAAGCATCGATGCAGCACATAAGAGCACAAGTGTTACACGCGCAATTTAATGCAGCAGTGCCGTTGTCTGCGCTTGTATAGGGCGTGCCATGCATTTCACCTTGAGAGGAGTTTTGCAGGTTGCGCAAGGCCGCTTCATATTCTCGATTCCCCGGGGCAAGGTGTGCGGCATTCTCAAAATATTGATGCGCTTTGTCTAACCAGCCTTTGTAATAAAAAACACTGCCCATTAAAAAATTCCATTCGGCATTGTTTTGCATGTTTGGCATAGATTCTAAAGCTTCTTGGGCCTCGTCGATTCGTCCGGTGTTGATAAGCTGACGAATATCGGGGAATTCGCCCACCGTATCGTAAGTGCCTTGTTTTACATTTTGAGAAGTATTTTCCTGCCCGGTTCGTAAATAGCTCATCAAAACGTCAAAAGCTTCGTTGGTCTCATTCATTTTTTTTACGGCGTCCTCGCGCAAGGGGCCGGCTTCGTAATTGTCTACATCATATTTTTTGGCAAGTTCTCGATACGCCGCTTTAACTTCATCCTCTTTTGCATCTGGGCTAAGGCCCAGCAGTTCATAGGCTTTCGATCTGTCCATGTCCTGTTCTCCTCGCTGTTCTTTTTTGCCCGGCAGCAGCAATGCCGCGGGGCAGTCCTAGATAAAAAATATTGTCTAAAATGTTTTTATATTGTTTAAATTGCAATAAATTATAACAAAGTGCCAACTCGCCTGCGGCCATGCGGCAACGTCTTTGTACGGCTTGGATGGCCTCTTCTCGCTCCATTTTTGCACATAAAAACACATTGTAGCGGCCGGTCTTGGCATCTTGCTCAAAATCCTCGGCGGCATCTAACAGGTAGACTATTTGTCCGGCAAATAGGCCCAAACGTTTTAAAATATGGCGATGTTCGTCATTTTGGCTTGCAGCGGCAAACAATGCCGCACTCATTTGGCCGGTGGGCTCACAGGCTTGGTCTATATCGGCACAAGCTCCGGCCTCCAGTTCGCGTTGGTGTTGCATCTGTTTTGCGAGAATGGCATCCAAAGCAGGTTGCCGGGCCGCTGCGCGGCGATGCTTGTGGTGCAAAGTGGGGTATCCAAGCGAATACAGCATTTTCTTGCCACCCGATTCATCTTGCAAATGGTCTTTTAGTCGATAATAGCTTAGTAAAATCAAGGCGTCTGCTGCCAGGGAAAGCCCGGACGTATTGTGGCGCATCCATCGTTTATTTATGGGGTTAATAAAGCATCCTTGCGCAAATATATCACCCTTTTCGCCGGAAAGTGCGTCGGCTATAAGGGCCAGTAAAACCAAATCATAGTTAAGCAGAAGGCGGCTTTGTGTTTGATACTCTTTTCCAAGTTGTTTACAAAGGCCGCAATACAGTGCACGATACAATTCAAAATCGCACACTTTCAGCTCTTGTTTTACAGGTAAAACATAGCCGAACACAAGGCATTACCTCCAGTATGGTATAGCATCAGCACAGACAAATCCATCGATATTTTGGGTTGCGTTTGTACTTTATAAACAAAGGTTTCCTATGCTTACGAATTGACAAAGCAAGAATAGACTACTATTATATCATATAGATACTTATATAGAAAGGCTGTTTATAATATTATGAAAAAACCTTTTGTAGAAAAATCGAAGTTAGAGGAAATTGTGCGCGAATTTCCAACGCCCTTTCATTTATACAGCGAGGAAGGGATACGCAAAACGGCACGTGCGCTAAAAGATGCCTTTGCCTGGAACCCGGGGTTTAAGGAATATTTTGCAGTGAAGGCAACGCCAAACCCGCGTATTTTGGAAATTTTGCGGGAGGAAGGTTGTGGGGCCGATTGCTCAAGCAAAACAGAGCTGATGCTTAGCGAGGCTGTGGGTTTCAAGGGAGACGAAATCATGTTTTCCTCTAATGCAACACCGGCCGAGGAGTTTGTTATGGCGGCCGAGATGGGTGCTATCATCAATTTAGACGATTATACACACATTGATTTTTTAGAGAAACATGCAGGCATACCCAAAACAATATGTTGCCGATATAATCCGGGCGGAGATTTCACGATTCATAACCGTATTATGGATAGCCCTAAAGATGCAAAATATGGCCTAACTAAGCCTCAAATGCGGGATGGATTTTTGCGGCTAAAAGAGAAGGGGGCCGAGGAGTTTGGCATACATGCATTTTTGGCCAGTAATACTTTAGGTGGAGAATACTATCCGGTTTTGGCAAAAACGCTGTTTGAAACCGCTGTGTGGCTTAAAGAGGAAACCGGTGTTCACATTGGTTTTATCAATTTAAGCGGAGGCGTGGGTATTCCTTATAAACCAGAGGAAGCACAGAATGATATCTATGCCATTGGCAAAGGGGTGCAAAAAGCATACGAAGAGGTGCTTGTGCCAAACGGTATGGGCGATGTGGCCATTTATACAGAGTTGGGTCGTTTTATGCTGGGGCCAAATGGGCAACTGGTTGCTACGGTGTTGCACCAAAAACATACGCATAAAGAGTATGTGGGGCTAGATGCCTGCGCGGCCAATTTAATGAGGCCTGCCATTTATGGGGCTTATCATCACATCACAATTTCCGGCAAAGAAAATGAAGAGGCAACCCAAATGTACGACGTAACGGGGTCTCTGTGTGAAAATAGTGATAAATTTGCCGTGGACAGAATGCTTCCACCTGTGGAAATAGGGGATATCATAGTCATCCATGATACCGGGGCACATGGCCACGCAATGGGTTATAATTATAATGGAAAATTGCGTAGTGCCGAAGTTTTGTTGCGTTGTGACGGTGGCACAGAACTGATACGCCGTGCAGAAACTCCCAGTGATTATTTTGCAACGTTGAATTATAAGAATTTGCCATAAAAATAGCGAAAACGCCTCTTGACATATGTTGATATTTAGCATATACTTTGGGGTAGAACAAAAAATCGAATAATTCTTATCAAGAGTGGCTGAGGGAACAGGCCCTGCGAAGCCCGGCAACCTGTCTTACGACAAGGTGCTACATCCTGCGGGAATACCCGGAAGATAAGCCATGAGCGTCTCGGGATTTCCCGGGCGCTTTTTTGTTATAATTTATATTCGTTATACGAAAGGATGAAAAACATGAGAAAACTATTTACATCAGAATCGGTTACCGAGGGGCATCCCGATAAAATATGCGACCAAATTTCGGACGCTGTGCTTGATGCTGTGCTTGCGAAAGACCCTGAGGGACGGGTGGCCTGTGAAACAACAGCCAACACGGGTGTTATTTACGTGATGGGCGAAATGAGTACCAACAGCTATGTGGATATCCAAAGCATTGTGCGTGATGTGGTGCGAGACATTGGCTATACCCGTGCAAAGTTTGGCTTTGACTGCGAAACGTGTGCTGTAATCACTTCTATAAAAGAACAAAGTGCAGATATTGCCATGGGCGTAAACCCCGGTGGTGCCGGCGATCAGGGCATGATGTTTGGTTATGCCTGTGACGAAACACCGGAGCTGATGCCCCTGCCCATTAGTTTGGCGCACAAGTTGGCAAAAAAACTTACAGATGTTCGCAAAAGCGGGGAACTTTCTTACCTGCGCCCAGATGGTAAAAGCCAGGTGAGTGTAGAGTATGATGAAGATAAAGCGGTGCGCGTGGACACAGTGGTTATTTCCACCCAACATGCACCGGAGGTGAGTCATGAAGAAATAGAACGAGATATTATTGAAAAAGTGATACGTCCGGTGGTGCCGGCTAATATGCTGGATGATGATACAAAGTTTCACATCAATCCAACAGGGCGGTTTGTGGTGGGCGGTCCACAGGGAGATTCCGGCCTAACCGGACGTAAAATTATTGTGGATACCTACGGCGGCTATGCGCGTCATGGTGGCGGTGCATTTTCTGGAAAAGACCCCACAAAGGTGGATCGCAGCGCGGCTTATGCAGCACGTTGGGTGGCTAAAAATGTGGTGGCCGCTGGTCTTGCAAAACGTTGTGAAGTGCAATTGGCCTATGCCATTGGTGTGGCAAAGCCTGTGAGTGTTCGTGTGGATACCTTTGCAAGTGGCACGGTTAGCGAGGATGTAATTGAGAAGGCAGTGGAAAAGGTGTTTGACTTAACACCGGCCGGCATTATAAAAGAATTGGATCTTAAAAAGCCTATTTATCGGCAGTTGGCTGCCTATGGCCATTTGGGCCGTGAGGATTTGGCGGTGTCTTGGGAAGAAACGAATCGCATAGAGGAACTGAAACAGGCTGTGGCATCACAGGCATAAAGGCGGTGCAAAAAAGTAAACCATGCAGCGGGAAACGGAAACATTAGTTGGCCGTGTACAAAATGTAACATTTGAAAACGAAGAAAGTGGATTTGCCGTGTTAGAATTGCTGACGGAAAACGGCGAATTGATGGTGGCGGTGGGGCCGCTTTGCGGCAGTGTGCCGGGGGAGGAACTCACCTTGTGTGGCATGTACACCACACATCCCAGCTATGGGACACAGTTTCAGGCAGAGTCTTGCACTTTTCTTTTGCCGGAAAATGACAACGATATATTGCAGTATCTTTCCAGCGGGGTGTTGCCGGGCATAGGCCCGGCAGTAGCCCGCCATATTGTGGCGCGGTTTGGGGCCGACAGTTTGCAGGTGTTGGCACAAGAACCGGAAAAATTGGCAGAAGTAAAAGGGTTTTCTTTAAAAAAGGCTCAAAAGGCAGCACAAGTTTTTACAGAACGCTATGGTGCACGTGAGGTGATACTCTCGCTGATGCAGCTTGGTCTGGACATGTCGGTTTCGACGGCATTGTATCGCCATTATAAGCAGGATGCTGTGGAACTGATAGTGGAAAATCCATATCGCATGTGCGAGTATCCCGCCTTTTTGTCGTTTTCCTATGCGGACGGAATTGCACTTTTTTTAGGCATGGAAAAGGATTGTGACGAGCGCATACAAGCATCCATTTTAACTGTGATGCGACATAATTTGCAAAATGGACACAGCTGTTTGCCGGCCGAGAAGCTGATGAATAAGGTGGCGTCTCATTTTGATTTGTCGCTGGATTTGGTTAAAGAGGCCCTTCTAACATTGCGTGATAGTGGAAAAGTTGTGTTGTTACAAGGCGAAAAAGAAAGAGTATTTTTGCCTGATTATTACCATGCCGAGATGAATGCAGCACACATGCTACAAAAGAAAATTTATACCAGTTCGCCGGTGATGGAAAATTTAGAGGCACATATACAGGCGCTGGAAAAACGAAACAACATCATCTATGATGTGCAGCAAAAAGAGGCCATACGTTTGGCCATGCAGTGCGGAACATTGGTGATTACAGGCGGGCCCGGCACCGGGAAAACCACGGCCATCAATGCGATATTGTCGCTTTTTGAGCAGCAGGCCGAGCGTGTGTTTTTGGCAGCTCCCACAGGCCGTGCTGCAAAGCGAATGAGCGAATTAACACAGCGTAAAGCCTCCACCATTCACCGCATGTTAGAGGTGGATTTTCGTGCGGGCATGGAAACACCAAGTTTTAAGCATAATGCGAAAAATCCACTGCGCTGTGACGTGTTGGTGGTGGATGAATTGAGCATGGTGGACGCGTTATTGTTTGAAAGTTTGCTGTCGGCTGTGCCGTCGGCTTGTCGCCTTATATTGGTGGGGGATATTGACCAACTTCCCAGTGTAAATGCAGGCGATGTTATGCGTGGCATTTTACAATCGGGAAAAGTTCCTTATGTAAAGCTGGAAAAAATATTTAGGCAGGCGCAAACCAGCCTAATTGTTCAAAATGCGCACGCGATTGTTCGGGGAGAACCTTTGCAAAAAAGCACAATGAATGATGATTTTTTTTATATCAGAAAAAGCGGGAAAGAGGCGCAAGATTTGGTTTGCGAGTTGGTGAAAACACGACTGCCAGAGAAGTATGGCGTCTCGCCTATAGCAGAAATACAGGTGCTTTGCCCCGGGCACAAAGGGGTATTGGGGACACGTGCGCTTTGCGAGGCACTACAAGCACAGCTGAACCCAAAAGAAGAGGGGAGAGCCGAGATAGCAAGCCAAGACTTTGTTCTACGCGAGGGAGACAAAGTGATGCAGGTGAAAAATAACTATGACATCTCTTGGACCCGATTAGACGGAGAGAATGGACAAGGTGCTTTCAACGGCGATATTGGGATTGTTGAAAGCATAGATAAGCGCGCCGGTGTGGTGGTGGTGCTGTGTGAAGACAGGCGGGTTTACTACGAACAAGAAAATTTACACGAGCTGGTGCCGGCCTATGCGATCACCATTCATAAAAGCCAAGGTAGCGAATTTGAGGTTGTAGTTCTTGTGATTTCCAATTCTCCGGAAAAATTGCAATTTCGCAATTTATTATACACAGCTGTCACTAGAGCGAAAAGTTTGTGTGTTTTGGTGGGGGAGGATAAAGTGCTTGGGCAAATGCTAAAAAATGACGATAAAAATTCGCGGTTTTCTTCTTTTGCCGACTTTTTAAAAGAGGATGGAGCCTATGTTGAATAAAATAGGATCCTTTCTGCTGGAATTATTATTCCCCAGCCGTTGTCCTTGGTGCGAGGAAGTATTGGCATTTGCACCTGCTTGTGCCTGTGAAAAGGAGTTGTTGGCCTCCTGTTTGTCACAAAATAAAATAATGCATGGGCAAGTGCCATATGTAGATGCAATGTGGGCTTGCTATGGTTATGGGCCACCGGTGAGTGAAGTTTGTCACCGTTTTAAGTATGAAGGACAAAAGAATTTGGCTGCCCCACTGGGCAAGTTGATGGCACAGTGGTTGCAAAATGAGAAAACAGCGATTGGCGTGGATGTAGTGGTGGCGGTTCCTCTGAGCAAAAAGGCAGAACGTCGACGTGGATTTAATCAAAGCGAATGCCTGGTGCAAGAACTTTGCAAAAATACCGGTTTAAAAAGCCAAACACAGTGGCTTAAAAAAACGCGTGACACAAGACAGCAAAGGACTTTGCCACAAGAACTAAGAAGAGAGAATGTCAAGGGTGTATTTGCGGTGTCGCAAGAAGCCGATTTTTACGGTAAAACTGTGATGATTATAGACGATGTGCTCACCACGGGAAGTACGTTAAGTGAGTGCGCCAAGGTTATAAAAGAGGCAGGTGCGAAGCAGTGTATCGGGTTTACCTTGCTTTTGGTGCAAGATAAAAAATTACAAAATGTTTAACGGTTATAAAATAAAACTATTTTAGGACGAAACCTTTAAAGGGGGGGCCATGAGAAGAAAAGACAGAGAGATGCCCAAGGAATTTGCATACGAAGTATGTGATGAGGGAGAATGGGGAACATTGAGTATGGTGGATGCAAACAATAAACCGTACTGTGTGCCCTTAAGCATGGTTAGAAAAGATAATTGTGTTTATTTTCATTGTGCCAGAGAAGGGAAAAAAAGCGAAATATTAAATATCAATAACGAGGTATGCATTTGTTGTGTTGGCTATACCTGCCCAAAGCCAAAACGGTTCGTCACAGAATATGAATCTGCAATTGTATATGGTGAAGCGTTTGAAGTTTTGCACAATGATGAAAAAATACAGGTGCTGAAATGGTTGTGCCAGAAACATGCGCCCGTTGCCGACGAGGCCATAGAGGCCGAAATACAAGCACACTTACAGCATACGGCGGTTTGGAAAGTTGAAATAAAAAAAGCCACGGGAAAACGATTGCGTTTTGCCAAAGAGGAACAATAGCTAAGCCAATTGTATATTTAATGCCCACTGAACAAACAAAAAAAGACATATACCTATTATAAAATGTAATTTTTTGTTTGGAAAAGTGTAAAGGTTTTTCTGTTTTTCACACAAAAACCTTGCACTTTCGTTTTCGCCTTTTCATTTTAGGGGCGAAAACACAGTGGAAAGCATCAAGGTATGCCCCACAAAAGTGCTTTTCTGAGCACTTTTATGGCCACCGCATTTTGCGGTGGGATTGAATAAACACCCATAGGGGTTTATTCAGCAGGCATTATTTATAAAAGAACAGCCCCATAAGAGCATTCAAACAAATGCTCTTATGGGGCTGTGTGTGCCTATTATTGCATTGTAAAATCAATAAGTACATATTCCGAAACGCTGCCCAAACGAATGGGGGAGTTCCAAGTGCCCATGCCGGATGTGATGATCATGGTACAGTTTCCAACTTTTTCCAGGCCATAAACGCCATCATAAATAAAACTCTCGAAAAATCCGATGGGTGGGATTTGTCCGCCATGGGTGTGCCCACACAAATACAAATCTACACCAAGGGTGGCCATGCTTTCTACATCAATGGGTTTGTGTTCTAACACAAAGATAGGTTTTTCCTTGTCCAGCTCTGCCAAAAGTGTTTCGGCCGGTGTTGGTGCTATGCCAACGCCGGCGTCCCAGCGGCCCACAACATAGAAACTGTCGTCTATTAAAACAACTTCGTCTTCTAGAATGCGAATGCCATTTTGTTCGATGCTGTTTCGCTGGAAATCAACGTTATCCTGTTGTGTTTCAGAAACTGCCTCCACATCACCTTCGTGATTGCCCCAAACAAAATACGTGCCATATTTTGAGCTGATGTCTCCTAGGTGACGGCTGGCTACTTCCACTTCTTCAGATGTGGTGCGTTCGTCAAATAAGTCTCCGCCAATCAGAACAATATCCGGATTTTGGTTTTCAATTTCCAGGCAATAGGCAGCAATATTATCCATGTTAATAGATACACCCATGTGAATATCGGCTATATATACGATGTTAAGGCTACTGTTGGGAACATGCTTGTCTGTGTAAACAGTATAGGGTGTTGCTACTACGTGATAGCCATTGAGAGCACCTAAAATCATCACCGCTGCTGTGAGAAAAATGGCAGGGATGCCGCCACTGTATAAGCACTTTACAATTTTGTTTGTGGAAAATCGTTTTCGATAAGCCAGCCCCAAAAGGTCGAACAAAATACAAAAAAGTAAAAAGTAGCCAAAAACGATTGTGGCCGTGCCTAGGGAATTAAAGTAGGTGGATATCAGCAGGGCAAAAACAAGCAAAATATAAAGCACATTGAACACTTTGGGCTTTTTTAAAGAAAAGAAAGCAAAAAGTCTTTTGAAAAATGTGTTTATATAAAAACTGCCGACTATGATGCCAAGAGATACGATGACGATGAAAAAAATATGCATAAGAGTTCCATTTCTTTTTCCGGTAGAAAAAAGCGGTTTTAGTTCGAGATTTTTACGGTTCAATCATAATGATGCACAAGAAAAAGCGAAGAAATGTCACTGTTGTCTACTGCTGTGATGTTTATATCGGATGAGGTGATGCCATCACCGGCATTCGGATGTTGGGATGAGTACAGCGCGTCTATTGTAAATAAGACCAACAGCACGCAGCAAATGCTCAACAGTAGCTTTGGTTTGATTTTGTTGATATAGTCGTCAAGGACAGGTGCCAGCAAATAAACCACGGCAATGGCACCAAGGCCAAAAACCAGCAATCCTTCTCCGCATACTCTGCCTTGAAAGTTGATGAAATATCCGCTGTAATCCCACCATTTTGTACCGTTGTGCATCATTTCTAAACTATAGGCTGCCATGTATTCAACGGTGCCACATAATAACACTGCTGCAAAAAATTGCACCAAAACTTTTTTGCGAAGTTTATACAGCAAGGTTAAAATTAAGACGCCACCGGTGCCGTAAATGGGAAGCCAAGGGCCATACATGGTGCCGCGATTTACAAAGCCCGCTCCTTGTACAAAGTATAAACTTACCTCCCAAATCCAACCGATTAAACAAAAGATGAAGAACATCATAATCAAGGTGGGTATGGTGTATTTTCGCATATAATTCGATGTTTCACTTTTGGATTTTTTCGGGTGTTCGGGCAAGGTGAAAAGTCTTGTGGGATATTGTTTACATTGAATAATATCTTTAAATTCTTCTCTTGCATTGCTTTCTCGTATAATTTCCAATTCACGTGCTTCGTCGTTTTTGGTTCTATGTAGGGCAATACCGAAAAAATTCAAAATCGCTTCCGGCTTGTTTTTTGGCGGAGCCGTGGGTGTGATGGGGGCATTTAAAACGGATAAAATATCGGAATAGTTGTTTTCGATGATGGCTTCATCTGCTTTTTCGTAAAGATAGCGGTCGTTTAAAAGTTCTGCACCGGGGATTTGCTTTTCTTTGGCAAAGGTTCTAAGCTGTGCATAGAACTCTGTGTAAGCGGCCACTTGGTATGCGTTGGTATAGAATAAACCGGACAATCCAAAGGTAGCAATTCTTAATAGGAACCAGCCCAAAAAAGAAAAATCCAACAAAAAACATTTCCATTTATGGCCATTCATCATCCTGCGCGATAGCGTGATGGCCTGCTTTGCGGTCAAGTCGGGGTTCTCGGCCAAGATAAAGGGAACCAGGAAATAGGAATAATGTTTAACGACACCGCCTATAAAAAACAAACCATACCACAACATGTTATAAATATATTTTACAAACATTACTAGGGATACTTTTGTCCATTTTTTGATATAGAATAAAAACAGGAATTTTTTTGGAGACACAGTTTTGTAAATCCGGCTTTCCAAAAATACACGCCGAGACATTACGATGAAAACATTTCCAAGGAAAAACCAAAGTGCAAATTTAAAAAGTAAGCTGAGTAGAACGAAAATAACGATGCTAACACCTTCTGAGCCGATGATGGAATTGATACCGTTGAATAGAGTATTATTGAGTGAGTTCGAGCCGAAATTGCTGATGAGGGAGGCGAATATGCCGCGGCTATGGCCGAAAATGGATTGTCCTTCTTGTGCAAGTGCGCTGGGCAAATGGACAATTTCTGTAAAAAAATTGGTTTGGCTGTGGAAAATAGCCAAGGCACCGTTGAATTCACTGCCTAAAAAAGCTGAAAACATGCATGTAATCAGCAAAAAAAGATAGTGTGTTTTAACTATCTTTCGGCTGTTTCTCTTCAATTCTGTGATGTGGATTTTGGATGTAGCTGAACGGGGTGGCATAGAAAACCTCCATTTTTTAGGTTTTGAGATAGTATAGCACAAAGGATGGTCGAATTCAAATCTAAGAGGGAGCTTCTCGGGGCTATTATAAAACGATAGGTAATGCGTATTGGGATGAAAGGCATGAATTCGCCGAACGGCTATGTTTAAGTGGCATCTTCGTCCAAGGCCTCAATGTAAAAACTGACAGGACGAAATCCATCGTTACAGGATATCATGGCAGACTTTGGGTTTTTCATCCACCCGTTGTAAATGTTTTCGCCACCGTGCGCCAAAGTCATCACAAACGAAGACATGCTTTCCCATGCACTATCACATAAACCGGGCGGTTTTTCCCATCCATTTGATACAAAGACCTGGTTTTCTTGCAAAGTACAAGCATGTTGTATGGGGTTTTCATAAGTTTCGGATAAATCTTGATAAAACGTTTTTTTCATCACAGTTATTTTACATTTTTTCATGATATCTCCATGTTTGTATCCATATAGAAGAGAACGCTGCCCACAGTGGTATGTTATGAAACACCATTGGCAGGAGATGAAAGAAGTTAATTTTGTGTGTACTCCCTTGTTTAATAGGAGCACATAAATTATAGCATATAGAGATGTGGTGAACAAGAAAGTTTCTATGGCTATGCGGTCTGTGCTATTTTTGGATGTTGTTCTTATGGAAGGCGTGTTCAATACCACCACAAAAATGCCCTATAAAAGTGTTGGCCAGAGTATTTTATAGCCATCACTATTCAAGTGACGGAGTATATCGGGGCTGTTGCCAAAGTCGACTTCACAAAAAGCGTCGGCAAAATTTCCGTCATATTTCACAAAAATGCTCATCAATACACACAGTATCGCTTGCGCTTTTTGTTTTATCTGACAAAAATTTTGCTCTAGTTTTTGCAAAGCCTTTGTT
>CAYJIR010000019.1:6401-35552 GCA_964370295.1 uncultured Oscillospiraceae bacterium | reverse complement strand
TGCCGATGTTAATATGGGGTTTCGAACGATCAAATTTTTCTTTTCCCATGGTTCTTTAAAGCCTCCATTCTAAATTAACAGATGTTGCGCACACCTGCATTTTACTAAAAATACGAAGAAAAAGCAAGCATTTTCAAACAGAAAACCAATTTTTTTATGCCTTAGTCCTCACTGTTTTTGTTCCGACCGGCCAAAATGCCCTCTGCAATGCTTTTTGGAACTTCCGCATAGTGGCTGGGTTCCATAGAATATTGCCCACGACCTTGTGTTTTGCTGCGCAGGTCTGTGGCATAGCCAAACATGTTGGAAAGCGGCACATGTGTGTTCACTTGCTGCACACCGCCCACTATCTCCATGCCCTGTATTTGGGCCCTGCGGCTGTTCAAGTCGCCAATTACGTCGCCCGTGTATTCCTCGGGCACAATAACGGCAATTTTCATAATGGGTTCCAGCACCACGGGGTCTGCCTTTTTCATGGCTTCTTTAAAGGCCATGGAACCGGCAATTTTAAAGGCCATCTCCGAGGAGTCCACCTCATGGTAGGAGCCGTCGTACAGGGTCACTTTCACGTCTACCACAGGGTAGCCGGCCAAAATACCCGTTTGCATGGCACCTTGGATGCCTTGGTCTACAGGGCCGATATACTCCTTGGGGATAGAGCCGCCCACAATGGCGTTTACAAACTCGTAGCCCTTGCCCATCTCGTTTGGCTCCATGCGAATTTTAACATGACCATACTGGCCACGTCCGCCGGATTGACGCGCATATTTCGTGTCTGTAGAAGACTCTTTGCGGATGGTTTCGCGATAGGCCACCTGCGGTGCGCCCACGTTGGCCTCCACCTTGAACTCGCGCAGTAGGCGGTCCACGATGATTTCAAGGTGCAACTCGCCCATGCCGGCAATGATGGTTTGGCCTGTCTCTTCGTCGGTGTAGGTGCGGAAAGTGGGGTCTTCCTCTGCCAATTTGGCAAGGGCAATGCCCATTTTCTCTTGGCCCGCCTTGGTTTTAGGCTCGATGGCCACACGAATCACCGGCTCCGGGAAGTCCATACTTTCCAGCACGATGGGGTGTTTTGCGTCGCACAGGGTGTCGCCCGTTGTGGTGTTTTTAAGCCCCACGGCGGCGGCAATGTCGCCCGCATAGCAAAGGTCGATATCCTGGCGAGAGTTTGCATGCATCTGCAAAATGCGCCCAAGGCGCTCGTTGTTCTGTTTCACAGAGTTAAAGCACGCGCCGCCGGATTTTGCTATGCCGGAATAGACACGGAAATAGCACAGTTTGCCCACATAAGGGTCTGTGGCAATTTTAAATGCCAGGGCAGAAAACGGTGCATCGTCACTGGAGGCACGGGTTTCTTCCTCGCCACTGTCCGGGTTGATACCCTTCATGTCTTCGATGTCTGTGGGCGCGGGCATGTAGTCTATCACTGCATCCAGCAAAAGTTGCACACCCTTGTTTTTGTAAGAGGTGCCACAGATAACAGGCACCACCTCGTTGGCAATGGTGGATTTACGCAAAGCCTTTTTTAGCTCGGGGATGGAAATCTCTTCGCCCTCGAGGTATTTTTCCATCAGTGCTTCGTCGTATGTGGCCACAGCCTCCACGAGTTCGTCGCGGTATTGCTGTGCTTTTTCCTTCATGTCATCGGGTATTTCTTCCTCGCGCACATCTTTGCCAATCTCGTCGTGATAGATGATGGCTTTCATGTTTACAAGGTCGATGATGCCGCGGAAAGTATCCTCTGCGCCTATCGGCAATTGGATGGGCACAGGAACACATTTTAAGCGGTCTATCATCATTTGGATAACATTGTAGAAATCGGCACCCATGATGTCCATCTTGTTGATGTATACCATGCGCGGCACGTTGTATTTGTTTGCTTGGCGCCACACGGTTTCACTTTGCGGCTCCACACCACCCTTGGCCGCCAGCACAGTTACACTGCCGTCCAAAACGCGCAAGCTGCGCTCTACCTCCACGGTGAAATCCACGTGGCCGGGTGTGTCGATAATATTGATACGATGACGATTTTTCTTGGCGGCATCTTCGGCCAGCTCCGAATGGCTCCAAAAACAGGTGGTGGCAGCCGAAGTGATGGTGATGCCACGCTCTTGCTCTTGCTCCATCCAATCCATCGTGGCAGCACCGTCGTGCACCTCGCCAATTTTGTAGTTTACACCCGTGTAAAACAAAATGCGCTCGGTGGTGGTGGTTTTGCCGGCGTCGATGTGGGCCATGATTCCGATGTTTCTCGTCATCTCCAGAGAAACTTCTCTTGGCATAGAAACTCCTTATGTCACTTAAATTAGTAGCGGTAATGTGCAAACGCACGGTTGGCGTCGGCCATTTTATGGGTATCTTCACGCTTTTTAACGGCGTTACCGGTGCCCGAGGCCGCATCCATAATTTCACCTGCTAAACGCTGGCGCATGGTGCGCTCTGAGCGAGAGCGGGAGTAGTTTGTGAGCCAACGCAGGCCCAGTGTTTCACGACGCTCCGGACGCACTTCCAGCGGCACTTGGTAGGTGGAACCACCCACACGACGTGCCTTAACTTCTAGTGAAGGCATGATGTTTTCCAGAGCTTTTTCAAACGTTTCCAGCGGATCATTGCCGGTTTTTTCTTGCACAATTTCAAATGCTTCATACACAATTTTTTGTGCAACGCCTTTTTTGCCATCATACATGATGCTGTTGATTAGGCGTGTAACCATGGTTGAATTGTAAATAGGATCTGCCAGCACTTCACGCTTTGGAACATTTCCTCTTCTTGGCATTTTTGCTTCCCTCCTTCATAAGCGGCAATATTGCCTAAAATGAAATCACAGGTACTCGAAAGGTATAAATCCTCCGTTTTGCTAAGGCAAGGGGTTTGCGCAAGTGCATGTAAACTCTTTATGTAAACCCGTATACCAATGGGCAAAATGATGATTCAAACTCTTTGGACCTTTAGGCTTTGGCGGCTTTGGGGCGCTTGGCACCGTATTTGGAACGGCTTTGCATACGCCCGTTTACGCCTTGGGTATCCAGCGTGCCACGGATGATGTGATAGCGCACACCGGGCAAGTCTTTTACACGCCCGCCGCGGATGAGTACCACGGAGTGCTCTTGCAGGTTGTGCCCCACGCCGGGGATATAACTGGACACTTCCAGGTTGTTCGACAAACGCACACGAGCCACCTTACGCAACGCCGAGTTCGGCTTTTTGGGGGTCATGGTGCGCACTGCCGTGCACACACCGCGTTTTTGGGGGGCGCTTTGGTCTGTATACACTTTTCTGTGAGAATTGTAGCCCCTGTTCAATGCGGGTGCCGTGCTTTTCTTTTCGCTTACCTCGCGGCCTTTGCGAACAAGTTGGTTAAAGGTCGGCATGGATTTCCTCCTTTCTCTTCTTGTTAAAATGTGGTAAAATAACTACACAGTGTGCGCACAAAAATAAGGCGCACCTTGCGCAATATATGTATTCTACCTGTTTTTGTGCTCGCTGTCAAGGCAAATTCCCGTGTTTTTCATCTCGGAGGTGTTTTTTAAGATATTGGCGCGTTTTTGCCGCCTTTCCTCTTGTTTTCCTCACCGTTTTAGGATATATTTATAACTGTTGCCTGCTGAAGAAACCCGTGCGAGAGTTCCTTTAGCCTCTGCGCAATATGCGGTGGCTATAAAAAGCTTTAGATAGGGTTGACACTATCCAAAACCGCATTTTTTAGAGGCAGGCCTTGATGCTGCCCACTGTGTTCCCCCGTATACGAAAAAACGACATCGAAAGTGTGCGGTTTTTGTGCAAAAAACGAAAAACCTTGCACTTTTTCAATATTATTATCTATGGAGTGTGCCATGTTTTCTTTAAAAGTATTGCAAGTGTTGCCCGGCTACGAAGAGCGTTTCCACACCAAGGCAAACGAGCGTCATCGGCAAATGTTTTTCCCCTTAAGCCTTGCCATTTTTTTGGCCGAGTTTGTCCTAACCGGCTTTCAGGCTTTGCGCTTTGGTGTTGATTTGCTGCAACTGTCCTACTTCTATATTTATTTAGTTGCCGCCATTGTTTCCGGCGTGTTTTTGGTGCTTTATCAAGGCTATCGCAAGGGACGCTTTAAACGCCACCAACATGTTGTGGACTATGCTTTTGTGCTTTGCTTTTTCGGCCTGGCACTACTTACCAGCCTTGCCGAAATTCAAACACTGCACACCTTAAGCATCATCTTTATCATCTTCTCTTCTTTTGTTTCTATCTTGCTCTATTTCAGTGTAAAAACCCTGTTTCTCACCGTTGGTTTTGCCAACCTAGCCCTCATTATCTGCATCACCCTATTCAACTTTAGCTGGGACATTAAGTTTGGCCTCATTTTAAACACGGTGTTCCTTTTAATGGCCAACCTATGCCTGATAATCCCCTTTCACAACGGCCATGTGCAAAGTTTTAACCAAGAGATAGAGCTAGAGCGCGCCAACGCTGTTTTGAAAAAGACAAACCTGCGCTTAGAGGTGATGAACAAACAGCTGGAGGAAACCTCTGTAACCGATGCCCTTACGGGTATTTTGAACCGCTTGGCCTTTAACAAAGCGCTTGCCCTCTCGTATGAACAAGCCCTCTTGATGGGCGAGGGCGTGGGGGTTATTTTGCTGGATGTAGACCATTTTAAACAATATAACGACCACTTTGGCCACCTGGAGGGAGACCGCTGCCTAAAGCTGATCGCCCACACCATACAACAAAATTTAAAACGCCCCAGTGACCATGTGTTCCGCTATGGCGGCGAAGAATTTGTGGTTTTATTGCCCGGCAGCACCGCAGAGGGTGCCGAAACTGTGGCCATCCGCATTTTGCAAGAGATAGAAAACCTCAACATTCCGCAGGCCAAAAACGAGCAGCACATCACCATCAGCGCCGGTGTGCACGCCATGACACCCGAGCGGGACGACAATATGTTTTCCTTGGTGGACAAGGCCGACAAAGCCCTCTATCACGCCAAACACGAAGGACGCAACCGCGTATCTGTGTTCGACCAATTGCCGCGAAGTGCTCAAGACCGTGTTCCCAGCTAAACGATTTCACATATGGCATAGTGCACACTTTTAAAGGAGATTTTCGTGGGTGCTGTTTACTTTTTGG
The DNA here is from genome assembly GCA_964370295.1 of uncultured Oscillospiraceae bacterium. GTDB lineage: Bacteria > Bacillota > Clostridia > Oscillospirales > Ruminococcaceae > JAAYCI01. The sequence continues at coordinate 30,440 of CAYJIR010000019.1, read as the reverse complement.
TGGCTCTGTTTTCCTGTATCATCGGCTCTATCACCGGCATGGGCGGCGGGGTGATCATCAAGCCTGTATTCGATATTTTCGGCACATTTGACGCCCAAAGCATTGGGGTTTTGTCGTCTTTCACGGTGTTGTCCATGGCGACAATATCCGCTGCGCGCAATTTTTTTAAAAAAACCGAGCTTTCTCTCTCTGTGGCTGTTTTGGTGGCCTTGGGTTCTGTTTTGGGCGGCACACTGGGGCAACACCTGTTAACACAGGCCACGGCCGGCCTTGAAAACCATGTGGTCATCGTCACACAAAACGCCGTGCTTGCCGCCGTTATTTTGCTTGTTTTCCTCTATATGAAGGCCAAAGAGACCCTTCCCTCTTTTGAGCTGCGCAATGCCGTGCTTATTTTTTTGGTGGGCATGATGCTGGGCGTGCTCTCTTCATTTTTGGGAATAGGCGGTGGCCCCATCAACGTGGCTGCCTTTATTTTCTTTTTTTCCTACGACACAAAAACCGCCGCGCTCAGCTCCTTAATTACCATTCTGTTTGCCCAAGGGGCAAAGCTATTTATCATTGGCACCAACCTCGGTTTTTCTTCTTTCGATTTATCCGCCCTGCCCTTTATGATATCCGGGGCCGTTTTGGGTGCCCTGATAGGCGGCAAATTTTCTGCCCGGCTGGGCAACCACCTGGTGGACAAACTTTTTAATGCCGTGCAACTGCTGGTGCTTGCGCTATGCCTTGTAAACATCTATCGCTACCGGGTATAAAACCCATACGGCCCGCTTACAACCACAGAGAGGAGAAAAACCGTGCTGGCTTGGTATACTGTTTTGTTAAGCCTTGTCTTTTTGCTTTTGATGCCACTGCTTTTGGGCGCGCATTTTCGCCCTTTTCTCGGGGAATGTAAAGTGGCTTTGGCCGCCTGCTATGTGCTGGGCCTGTTTTCGATTTTTGCCCTTTTCGAGCTGGTGTATGTTCCCTTTGTGCTGGCAGGCAGTGACTTTGCACCCCCGTTTTGGATATGGCTGGGTTTGCTGCTTGTTTTTTCTGTGGCCGGTTTGCTTTGGCACCGCACATGGTTGGCACAAAGTTTTGCACGGCTTGCACGCAGCCTGCGGGGCCTTCCCTCAACTGTGTGGGTAGCCCTTTTGTTGATTGTGCTACAAGTGGTGTTTATCAGCGTGTTTTCGCACACAGACGGCGACGACGCATTCTATGTAGGCACCTCGGTTATCACCTGGGAAACGGGCACCGTATACGAAATAGAACCCTATCGCGGCGACGATTTCTTAAGCTTTCCCGTGCGCTATATTTTGTCGGGCTACACTGTGTGCTGCGCGGCCTTGGCCAAGGTTCTTTTGGTGCATCCCACCATTTTGATGCACACCATTTTGCCCGTGTTTCTCACACTGACGGCCTATTTGGTATACACCCTTTTGGGCGATACTTTGTTTTCGGGGCAGGCGGAAAAAATAGGCTGGTTTTTGATATTTGTAAGCCTTGTCAATGTATTTGGCAACACTTCCGTATACACCAGCTCTACCTTTTTGTTGTTTCGCATTTGGCAGGGCAAGGCATTTTTAGGCGCGGTGGCGGTGCCCATGCTGTGCTGGCTGCTTTTACAAATCGGCAAAAACAGGGCCTCTTTGTTTCTTTGGCTCGCGCTTGCCACCACGGTGTTGTGTGCTTGCACGCTGTCTTCCATGGGGGTGATTTTAGCCCCCATGCTGGTGGGCTGTTTTGCGCTGGTGTATACCATTTTGCAAAAAAATATCGGTATTTTGCTGAAAAGTTTTGCATGTTTATCGTCTTGCTTTATCATCGGCATCCTCTATGTGGCCCTGCGCTAAAAAAACATTGGGCATGGCACCACCACAACGCATATCTACACATCAACGGCCACCTTGCCGAATATTCCTAGAAAACAAGTGTAAAAGGAGGGGCATGCATGCTACAAGGTATTTTTAACACCTTTTACTTTTTAAAAGATATTTTCGTGAAATACACAGGCACAGGGCTGTATACCTTTTTGTTTTTGGCCTGTCTTTTATACATTATGCTAAAGGCCGACAAAGAAACACGCCAAATTTTCGCCCTACCTTTGCTTGCCGTTTTGGTTTTGGTGATTGCCAACCCTTTGATGGTGATTGCCTGGGATATAATCGGCATGGACACCAGCGTGTACTGGCGCAATTATTGGCTTTTAATGATGGTGGAAACCATTGCCTATGTGGCCGTGTGCCTGGTGTGCAGCGAGCGTGTGCAAAAAAAGCGTCTCCTTCGTGCCGGGGCCCTTGCTTGCGTGGTGGTGCTTTGCGGGGGGCTGATGTTTACAAGCAGCAATTATTCCCTTGCCACCAATTTATATAAAATAGAAGAGGAAAGCATCGCTGTGGCAGATATTTTACAGCAAGACAATATCGGCGAAAAGCGCGTAGCTGTGCCGGCCGCCATGGTGCTGGATATCCGCCTGTACGACCCAAACATCCGCCTAAGCTACGGGCGCGACACCGTGTATAACGGCGTGGTGCACGAGGCCGAAAGCGAAGATTATGTTGGCCATGCCTATCTTTTATGCAATATGTTGATTTTCCAAAACACGCCCTACTCGCCCGAGCTATTGCAAAATTCCATGCAGGAAACAAACACCGCCTACATCGTGCAAAGCAAAGATTCCGCCTTGCTTTCTGCGTTAAATAATACAAGTTTTTTGCAACCCTTGGCCGAAACCGAGGAAAACATCATCTACACCTTAGTATAAAAGGCAAACCACATGGTGGTGCAGCTTTGTTTGCCCATAAAGGGAGCCTTACAAAATGTTTTTACATAAAGGGGGATTTTTAACATGGAAAAAAAGAAGAAACGCAGCAGTTTTTCCGGGCAACTTGGCTTTATTTTTGCGGCGGCCGCCTCGGCCGTGGGGCTTGGTAATATTTGGCGTTTTCCTTACCTTGCCGCAGAATACGGTGGCGGCATCTTTTTGCTGGTGTATGCCGTGTTGCTTGTCACCTTTGGCTTTTCTCTCATGATTGTAGAGCTTGCCATCGGGCGCAAAACCGGCCTTAGCGCCATCAACGCTTTTGGGGCCCTAAACAAACGTTTTTCTTTTTTGGGGGTTTTGGCCTCTTTTGTGCCCATCATCATCTTGCCCTACTACAGTGTCATAGGCGGCTGGGTGCTAAAGTATTTGGCTGTTTTCACCTTGGGGGGTGCGCAATCTGCCGCCGATGACAACTTTTTCTCCAGCTACATCGCACAGCCGGTAGAGCCTTTGATTTGGCTGTTTTTGGTGATATTCCTCACCTTTATTTGCGTTTTCTTGGGCGTGGAAAAAGGCATAGAAAAGGCCAGTAAATTTTTAATGCCCCTTTTGATTTTGCTTTCCGTGTTCATTTCTATCTACAGCATCACGCGCCCGGGCGGCCTAGAGGGCGTGCTGTATTATCTCACGCCCAATTTTTCCCGTTTTTCGGTTAACACCGTCATAGCGGCGCTGGGGCAACTGTTCTTTTCCCTGTCGCTTGCCATGGGCATCATGATTACCTATGGTTCTTACCTCAACAAAGAAACCGACCTGATAAAAAGCGTAAAACGTATAGAAATTTTGGATGCCGGTGTGGCTTTTTTAGCCGGCCTTATGATCGTGCCCGCCGTGTTCTCGTTCTCCGGGGGCGACCCGGACGCCATGAACGCCGGCGCCGGGCTTATGTTTATCACCTTGCCAAAAGTGTTTATGGACATGCAAGCCGGTGCCTTCTTTGGAGCCATCTTCTTCTTGTTGGTCACCTTTGCGGTGCTAACCTCCACGGTTTCCCTTATGGAAACCATCATCTCTATTTTTATGGACCGTTTCGGCCTTAAGCGTAAATTCACTTGCATTGTTGTGGCCCTTGGTTGCTTTGTATTTGCCATTCCCTCTTCTTTGGGCAACGGGATATGGAGCGATGTCACATTACTCGGCTTTGCGTTTTTAGATTTCTTCGACTTTATCAGCAACACCGTGCTCATGCCCATCGTGGCCTTTTTAACCTGTATTTTTGCAGGCTACGTGCTAAAACCAAAAACCTTGATAGACGAGGTAAATCAATCGTCCAAGTTTGGAAAACTAGAGCCTTTGTTCATTTTGATGATAAAATATATCGCGCCCATTTTCTTGGTTGTTATTTTCCTAAGCAAAATTTTAGAGGCTCTTGGCTTATTAACCTTATAATCTCTCTGCTTTACAGCCAGTGCTTCATGCCCACGCAACAGGCAGAAAACGGCATTTATCCATTTGAAATTCCTGTTTTTGATTTGGAAAAGTGCAAGTTTGCGCGTTGCCAAGAGGGTTTATAAAGGCCAAAGCAAAAGCGACGAAACATTTTGGGCACAGCGCTAACCACCACAATAAAAAAGCTATGGCAACACCGCGGTGTTGCCATAGCTTTTTATTATGCATATTGTTGGCTAGCGCTCGGGCACCAAAACGCCAAAGCTTCCGTCTTTTCTTGTGTACACAGCATTAATTTCGTTTGTATCTGTGTCCAAATAAAGATAGAAATTATGCCCCAGCATGTTCATTTGCAAGATGGCCTCGTCCACCGTGGTGGGTTTCACCATGAAGTGCTTTTCGCGAATTAAGTGATAGCTGACCTCATCTTGCACGGGCTCGTCGCCAAAATCTTCTAAAGGCAAAGAGCGGTGCAAGCGCTCGGACAATTTTTTGCGATGCTTTACAATGTTGTGGTGCAACACTTCGGCCGCTGCGTCAAAGGCCTCTTCCATTTGCTCGGCGCTGCGCTCTGCACGCGCCACAAAGCTGCCATCGCGCACGGTTATCTCCACTTTTTGGTAGTTGCGCTCCACCACCACAGTAACTTGGGCCTCGGCATTTTCATCAAAAAACTTATCCAGCTTACCCAAACGTTTTTCCACTCTGTCTACGAAACTGTCCTTCAAGTTCACTTTTCTACCACTACAGACAATTTTCATATGTTTCTTGCCTCCCTCGTGCCTCATTTCGGTGCGTACAACTTATCTTGGTTATATTATACCATTATGCACGAAAAAAATCCAATGATTTATAATTTTTCGTCAACTTCACCAAGGAAAAGGCCACTATTTCTATATGTATTAGCGACGGCGAGAATATCCGCCTCGTCTTGCCTCGGTCACACGTTTCAAATCACTTATTTTTTCTTCGCTTTGGGTTTTAAAGCGCGCCATCATATCCTCAAAACCAAGCGTTTCCGGCACGGCCTTGGGCTTCGGTTGCCACACCTTGCCTGTGTCTGCACGCTGTTTTGGCGGCGAGCTTCCCTCTTGCGCCTTTTTAATAGACAGGGCTGTCTTGCCCTCGGGGCTGATGCTAAGCACCTTTACACGCACGGTTTGCCCCTCGTTTAACACATCGCTTAGCTCTTGGATATACTCGTTGCTCACCTCAGACACATGCACCATGCCTGTGCTGCCGCCGGGCAACATCACAAAAGCGCCAAACTTTTTAACCCCGGTCACTTTCCCCTCTACAATTGTGCCTATTTCAACCTGCATCTACCCTTGGTTCCTCCCCTTATTCCTCTGTGTCACTCTTGCCCTTGGCCCGCTCCTTGCTGCGCCTTGCCAAGGCTTTACCTAGCTAATTTCCGGAAATATCTACAAACACACGGTCGTTTGGATACACATAGTCCATTTCTTCGCGCGCCACACGCTGCACATAATCATCTTGGTTTTCCGCTTGCACCATGTCCGTTAAATCTTCGTTTGTAAACTGTAAGTCCGCCAGTTCGCTTTCCACCATGCCCAGCTCTTGTTCTAGGGTGGCAATGTGCATTTGCCCTTCGATAAAATAAATGGCCAGATAAACGCCCACCGCAAACACCACCAGCATAAGCACCAAACCACGCATACTTCTCTTTTTCTGTTTTGGCATGGTTCCACCTCTTTGTCTCTGGCCATGCAAAGCCTCATCGCATCGGTTTTGTTGCCTCGTTTACTCTTTAAATACCGGCACAGAGCATGCCCCACTTTTAATCGCCAGTTTCGATTATTATGATTATACAAAAAACCATCACATAAATCAAGGTTTTTTAGCATACTTTATGGGATGTTTTCTTCATTTTCCAGCAATTCATACATTTCGCGCGCCACATCCTTGCCTGGCGCCACCTGCAAAGACAATACTCTTGCCTTTAGCATCCGGTTGCCAAAAGAAATCTCGATAACATCGTCTATCTTCACATTGTAGCTTGCCTTTACCAGCCGCCCATTCACCAAAATGCGCCCGGCGTCTGCCACTTCGTTTGCCACACTGCGGCGCTTAATCAGGCGCGACACTTTAAGGTATTTATCAATTCTCATCGCGCTTGCTCCTTTCGGGGGATGGATTCTTTCCATATTTGTGCGTTTGAAACAACAAAAACAATACATTTATAAAACAAAATTTTAATACCCACCGCCTCGCAGGGGTGAGACCAAATACACCCCGCAGAGTTTGCGTGGCAGGCATTATTTCTAATGTTAACAAAAATGCCAAGTGCCATTTTTCAGCACTTGGCATTATAGACTATCTTTGTTTTATTTTTTTGCAACTGCGTCTTTAAATGCCTTACCTGCTTTAAAAGCCGGCACCACGGTGGCAGGGATATTAATGGGTTCTTTGGTGTGTGGATTTTGGCCTGTGCGTGCAGCGCGCTCACGGCTTTCGAAAGTACCAAAGCCCACTAGAGTAACTTTTTCGCCGGCTGTCACAGCTTGTGTAATGCTATCAAAAGTTGCGCTCACAGCTGCCTCGGCATCTTTTTTACTCAGGCTTGCCACTTCGGCCACTTTGGCCACCAATTCTGTTTTTGTCATGCTGTTAATCCTCCACTTTATCTTTCTTTTATATTGATTCAGAGTAAACTCTGTTCCTACCCATCGTCTTTTTCTTTTGCCATGCCCCAATAGATGTGCAAGGTTTCGGGGGGCAAATTGCGCGGGTCTTGCCCATTTTCCAGGGCCAAGCGCTCCACCTCTTTAACACGCCTTGCATAGCGGCTTGCACTGTGGCTTAGTTCCTCTTCTGCGTCTAAATGCAGTTCTCTTGCCACATTCACGGCCGAAAACAGCACATCCCCCATCTCCGGCCCGGGTTCTTCCTGTGCATGAAGCGCCTGTTTCAATTCGTGAATTTCACTTTCTAAATCATCTAAAGCGCCATAAACGTCTTTATACGTAAAGCCAAAATCCAAGGCACGTTGTTGCAATTTTTCGCTACGCATCAAAGCCGGCAAAGAAACCGGAACACTATCCAGGCGCTGCGCAGCACTTTGCCTGCCTTTTTCTGTGTTTTTCAAGGCCTCCCAGTTGGCCAACACTTGCCCACTGTTTAAATTCTGCTCTACTTCAAACACATGCGGATGACGATAAATCAATTTTTTGCAAATGGCATCACACACCTCGTCGAAGCCGAAAACACCTGCCTCTTGCTCCATTTCGGCATGCAACAAAACTTGTAGCAATAAATCGCCCAGTTCCTCGCGCAAAAGTTCTTTCTCGCCCAGGTCTATGGCCTCGGCCACTTCGTAGGCCTCTTCAATTAAATTTTTGCGGATAGAAGCATGGGTTTGCTCTCTGTCCCACGGGCAACCCTGCGGCGAGCGCAAAAGCCGCACAATTTGCACCAAATCTTCTATGGCATAGTGCTCTTTTGCCGTAAAATCCATGCCTCACCTCTGTTTGCCCGCACCCATTTGCAAGCGTGTCTTCTCAGGTGTTTATCATTTTACTGCATCCCGAAAAAAATTTCAAGTGTTTTCTTCTAATCTCCGACAAAAAAATCCTTGTGAAACCACTGTGCACACTATTTGGGTATTTTGGCTCCACAACGGCGGCAAAACAACAGCCCCTCCATGCCCACAGCCCCGCACAGTGCGCAGCGAAGCATTGTTTTTTCCGCCTCGTTTTGTGCCTCGTGCAATTCGATTTGTGCTTTTAAAGCGTCTATCTCCTCCACATAATGCAGCACCATGGGCTCGCTCTCTTGGCCGGTTTTGTGCAGCATATACACCAGTGCCCCCAGCTGTTTTTGCGCCTTGGCCAAACGGCGTTTTAGGCGAAAAATTTCCACCTTGCAATGTCCGTTTTGAACCGCTGCCACGGCCTGACGAGAGGCCTTGTCTGCCACTTGCCCTGCCGCCGTCATCACTTTGTCCAGTTCTGTTTTCATCGTCCAAACCTCCTTATTGCGTATGTTATATTTTCACCGCGCCTATCCTGCCGCAATTTTAGCCAATAAATTCGCGTAGCAAAGAATTTTTTGGAACATATTGTTGCCCCAGCACCTGGCAATGGGAAAAGCGCTGGGCCAAACTGTCTAGCTGACGCGCATAGATAGAATCTTCCAGCGTGCCTTTTAAGCGCACAATGTGCGGTGCCAAAACACAAATTTCGTAGCTTAACGAGGTGTCTATCAGCATATCGGCATGGCTTTTAAAACTTTTGATATACAGATCTTCCCCCTCGCACACCTGTGGCCACATCGACATCGTTTTCTGGGCATCGTGCCCGCGAAAATGGCCATCACGCACCAAGCGGCGCGCCAGGCGCACATCACGTGTGGGCAAAAAACGCTGGCCACCATGGGCGTATTCCTCGCGCAGGCCCGCATAAATTTTAAACACACTGTCTTGTGGCAACACGTCTATTAGGCGAGGATTTAAAGCGTGGATCCCCTCTATAATCACCAGACCGTCCTGCAAATGCACCTCTCTTTTTTGGGCCATACGCTTGCCATTTTCAAAATCGAACAACGGCATGGCGCAAAATCCTGTTTGCAACAGCTCCAAAAGACAACGGTGAATTTCTGGCACATCCAGGGCCTGCACACTTTCATAGTCCACACTGCCGTTGGGCAAAAGGGGGTAGTCTTCTATGTTTTTAAAGAAATCATCCAGGTGCACCACCACCGCTTTTTTGCCGTCTCTTTGCAAATTCTCTTGCAACTTTTGGGCCGTTGTGGTTTTGCCGCAGGCAGAAGGGCCCGTGAGCATCACCACCTTGCAGGCCGAGGCCAAAGTTTCCTGTGCCGCAGCCATCAGACGTGCCTCATAGGCAATTTCGCAGTGCCTCACAAACGATTCGGCCGAATCGACCGCCGCATTCACAAGACCCACTTCCACCAAGCGTTTAGGTATCCAAAAAGCCGGCATACAAACTCTCCAATTCCGTGTATTTCTCTTGCACTTTTTCAAAATGTTTTAGATATTCCAAAGGCACTTTGTTGTTGTACCATCGCCGGATATAAGTGCCCTGCCCTGCCACCAGTTTGGTGACACCGCCCGCGCCCACGCTTAAAATGCTCTGCACTTCTTCCATGATATAGATGTTATAAATGCCCTCAAAACCAGCCAGGCACCAGCCCGTGTTTTCTAAATTGCCCGGCGTATTCTTTTGCCGATACAAATAATACGGGTGGTATCCGGCTTTCCATAGCCGGGCATAGGCTGTTTGCAGCATGGCCTGCGCCGCCGGGTTATGTTGTGGTTTTTGTGCTAGATGCGAAGCACGCTTAAGCGTGAGCGTGTGCAAGGTGAGGTTTTCCGGCCGGCACGAGAGCACCGTTTGCAAACTTTGTGCAAAACTTGCCTCGCTTTCGCCCGGCAGGCCGGCTATTAAATCCATGTTAAGGCAGGCAAGATCTGCTTTGCGCACCTTTTGCACGGCAGAGAGCACTTCTTGTGGTGTGTGGTTTCTGCCGATGGCGGCCAGCACCGCCGGCGTCATGCTTTGGGGATTCACCGACACACGCGGTACGCCATGGGCATGCAACACCGCCAGTTTCTCTTCTGTGATGCAATCGGCCCTGCCCATTTCAACGGTGTATTCGCACAGGGCATCCATTGCAAAATTTTGCGTCACCGCACCCAACAGGGCATCCATTTGTGCGGCGCTGAGCACGGCAGGTGTGCCGCCGCCCACATACACACAGCGCAAACGCAAGCCTTTTTTCTTGGCAAGCTGTGCGCATAAAGCCAGTTCCTCGTGCAGTTTTATAAGATAGGAAGCCAGCCACTGCCCCTCTTTTTCCACGGCCTGAGACACAAAACTGCAATAGCTGCAACGTGTGGGACAAAAGGGTATGGAAATATACAAGCTGAAATCCTGTGGTAGAAGGCTTTGCAAAAACGGAGCCTGCACCGTTTGCACGGCCCTTGCCAGCTGCAATTTTTCGGCGCTTACATCGTATTGGTTTTGCAAAAAATGCACGGCGCCTTCTTCGCCCAGTTCTTTTGTCTTTTTTCGAAGCAGACGCACGGGGCGCACCCCGGTGAGCATCCCCCACGGGGGAACAAGGCCGGTTTGCTCGCACAAAAAATGGTAGAAAAGGCGGCACAATTGGCGGTTTTCCTCTCGGGCATCTTCCTGTTGCCGCCTGTGGATGCGCCAATGCACAACGCCCCCTTGCCGCAGGCCCACGGCAAACCGCCCCTTGCCACAGCGGGCATACACCACGTTTTCCTTGCGTGTTTTTGCATAATTATGGCAAAGCACCGCAGCGGAAAAAAATATGCGTGCCAAGTGCTCGGCCTCGTAGGGTGTGGAAAACCCTTTTAAATACAGCCTTGTTTGCATTATATACCTTGTAAATAGGGATTGTGTTGTTTTTCGAAGGAAAAAGTGGAAAATTCTTCGTGCCCGGGAAACACTTGCGGGTCGTTTTGGATGCACTTTACCAGTTTTCGCAAGCTTTCTTTCATTTCACTTTCACTGCCGCCGGGCAAATCTGTGCGGCCGATGCATTGGGCAAATAGGGTATCCCCCGTAAACAGATACTCCTCGCCACAGGCAATGCAGGTGGAGCCCGGCGTGTGCCCCGGCGTGAACACAAAACGAAAGGCCATGTCGTCCACTTGCATATGGCCCTCGTCTTCAAAGTATGCGTCGGCCTTGGGGCGGTATTTGCGTGCATCGCCCTCGTTCATGTATAATTTGGCGCCATAACGCTCTCTCAATGCCTCGGCCGAGGCCACATGGTCCGGGTGGCCATGGGTGAGGAAAATATGGCTCAATTTCGCATTTTCCGCCTCTAGGGCATCCACAAATTTTTGCAGGGGGGCGGCAGGGTCTATCACCACGGCATTCCCTTTTTCGCCCACCAACAAAAAGCAGTTGGTGTATAGCGGTGGCCCGTCTAAAATATGAATCAATTTCATGCCATTCTCCTTTTATTTCGCAGCCCATTCCTCGGTGTCCAGCACCAGGGTCACGGGTCCGTCGTTTACCAAAGACACTTGCATTTCGGCGCCAAAACGCCCGCTTTGCACACCGCAAAGCCCCTGTTTTTCCATCTCGTTTAAAAAACACTCGTAGCACTGCACACTTAAAGGCTCTTTGGCCGCACGGATAAACGAGGGCCGCTTGCCTTTTTTGGTGTCACCATACAAGGTAAAATTCGACACCACCAAGGCCTGCAAAGAAAGCTGCACGGCACTTAGGTTCATTTTACCATCTTCGTCTTCAAAAATGCGCAAATTGGCACATTTTTCGGCCATTTTTTTGCAAAGGGACACATCGTCTCCCTCGCACACGCCCAAAAGCACCAAAATCCCCGGCCCAATTTGCCGTGTTTCGTTTTTGTCTATGCACACCTCGGCCTTTTTCACCCTTTGTATCACAGCACGCATTGTGCCTACCCCCTTGCAATGTCGGTTACGTTGCGCACCTTTTTCAAGCGCGCCAAAACCCGGTTTAGATGTTCTGTGCTTTGGATGCCAATGCACATGTGGATGATGGCGCGGTTGTCGGCCCCGGTGCGCGCATTGATGGCAAACACCGGCACACGCATTTCCGCCAATGTTGCCGAAATATCGTAGTATAACAAATCGTGGTTGATGGCGTGCACTTCAAAGGTAGATTTAAAATCTTCCTGCACATCGGCCGACCAATACGCTTGCAACCATCGCGGAGACTGCTCGGCTCCCTGTGCATTTTTACAATCTTTTTTATGGATAGACACCCCATATCCGCGCGTGATAAAACCCACGATTTCGTCGCCGGGCAGGGGGTTACAGCACTTGGCAAACTTCACAAGCACGTCGTCCAGCCCTTCCACCACCACACCCTCGTGCGAGCGGCGACGCCCTTTGGTCACCACCGGGATGTCGAAAGTTTCCACGGGGTCGGCCGTTTTCACCAATTTTTGATACTCGTCTTTAATTTTAGGCAACAGGCGTGTCACCTGCAGGCCACCATAGCCGATGGCGGCAAACATATCCTCGGCCGAGTTCATGCGCTGGCGATGGGCCACCGTTTGCATAAATTCGTTGTATTCGGCGGCGGGCACGGCTATTTTGTTGCGCCGCATCTCTTTGTCTACGGCCTGTTTTCCCTCTTCTATATTTTCTTCTCTGCGTTCTTTTTTAAACCAGTTTCGTATTTTGCTTTTGGCCTCGCTGGTGGTGACAATGCTTAGCCAATCGCGGCTTGGGCCTTTTTTGCCGGAACCCATTAATACTTCTATCACCTCGCCTGTGGCCACCTTATGGTCTATGGGCACAATGCGTCCGCCCACCTTGGCGCCTATCATGCGGTTGCCCACGGCGCTGTGGATGGCATAGGCAAAATCTATCACCGTGGCGCCGGAGGGCAGGTTAATCACGTCGCCTTTGGGCGTAAACACAAACACCTCTTCCGGCAACAATTCCTGCTTTATGTCGCGCAATAAATCGCGGCTGTCCTCTGTATCCCTTTGGCTTTCCAGCAGTTGACGCACCCAGGCCAGGCGTTCTTCCAGTTTGTCTTGCCCTTGCACACCCGCCTTGTACTTCCAGTGTGCCGCCACGCCATATTCGGCAATTTGCTCCATCTCGTGGGTGCGAATTTGCACCTCAAAGGCCACACCCCTGTGGCTGATCAATGTGGTGTGCAAAGACTGGTACAAATTGGGCTTGGGTGTGGAGATATAATCTTTAAAGCGGTGTGGCAAGGGATGGTACAATTCGTGCACCACACCCAAGGCGGCATAGCAATCTGCCACACTGTTTAAAATGACGCGGATGGCGTAAACGTCGTATATCTCTTCAAAATTACGGTTTTGGATATACATTTTTTGGTAGATGCTATACACGCTTTTCACACGGCTGCGTATGGTAACATCGCGCAATTCGTTTTCTTCCAAGTGCTCGCCAATCACATCGGCGATGCTTTGCACAAACTGCCGCGCCTGTGTTTTCTGCCCAATAAGACCCATGATTTCTTCGTAGCCGATGGGGTCTAGGTACGACAAGCTGATGTCTTCCAGCTCTTCCTTGATACCCGCCATGCCAAGGCGGTGGGCTATGGGGGCATACACCTCCATCGTTTCCAGCGATTTGTCGCGGCGCTTCTGTTCGCCCCAGCCCTGTGCAGTTCGCATATTATGCATTCTATCGCACAACTTTATTAGCATCACGCGCACATCGCGGCTCATGGCCAATAGCATTTTACGCAAGTTTTCGGCCTGTTCTTCCTCCATGGAAGAAAAGGTGATACGGCCCAGCTTGGTAACACCGTCTACCAAAAGGCCCACATCTTTGCCAAACTCGTGCTCGATACGCTCTAGCGGAACGTCTGTGTCCTCTACCACGTCGTGCAAAATGGCCGCCGCCAAACAGTCGCTATCCAGCCCCAAGTTTAAAAGCATGGCCGCCACGCTAAGCGAATGGGTGATAAAAGGCTCGCCACTGCGCCGGGTTTGCCCCACGTGCGCCGCCTCGGCCAAGGCATAGGCCCTGTCTAGCATTTCGGTGTCGTGGTTGCGGCCACTGTCACGCACCAGCTCCATCAGAGCACGATACGTCATTATGGTTTTATCGGTATTCTCCACCACGCACACCCCCCAACTTTTGTAGCAAGACGCTATCTTCTAAATTTCGTTTTTCGCCGGCCGGTGGCAGGCAAAAACAACCTGTTTCTTCGTTTTTATTCAGCAGTTCCAGTTCCTCTAAAACAGCAAGGCAGACAAGACTGCGCCCGCTACGCTCCTCGCCCAAAAAGGACAACAGGCCGCGCACATCCAAACAGCTTGCCTTGTTGTTCGCCGCACGCAAAAAACGGTACACGTCCTCCATATCTTGGCGGTTCGGCTGCAATAAACGACGTTGTTCGTCTGCAATATCTCCACCACCGCTAAACAATTCAAACCAAAGGCTTTGTTCCACATGCCCCTCGCCCATACCGGCCGGGCGCACATCCAGCGCCCGCAGAGAAACCTGCGCGTCGTAGCGCCCCTTGTATATGGAAAGCACCACAATCAAATCCAGCATGTCTTGCGGCCGATAGGGAAACTTTGCGGGGCTATGCCCAAAATACACCGCGGCCAGCTCGCCTTGGTCTGTGTTTAATTTCAACAGACAAAACCGTCCCCCGCTGATGGCCGTAACCGATTCCAGCCGCACATTTTTTAGCAAAAAGCGCGGTGTGGGATTGCCGCTGCCACAAGGGGCCAAGCGCTCTAGGTCTTGCAATTGTTCCACCGTGAGGCAGGCAAGGCGCAAGGGCACATCGGCTTTCAGGGTGGGCAGTGGCAACTGCGGATGGTTTTGCACGGCCCATTCGTTTAGATGGCGGCGCAATTCGTGCACCTTGTCGTAGTGCACCGAAAGGCCCGCGGCCAAATCGTGCCCACCAAAACGCAAGAGCAAATGCTCGCCCGAGGCCAATGCCGAGTGCAGCGAAAACCCGTGCAAACTGCGCCCGGAGCCACGCCCTTCCTCGCCCTCAAAGCTGATGACCACCGCCGGTTTCGCAAAGGCGTCCACCAGGCGACTGGCCACTATGCCCACCACGCCCTGATGCCAATCCTTGCCCCACACCACAATCACACGCGAAGACTTCAGCGCGCCGTCTTCTGCCACCTGTTTTAATATCTCTTCCACAATTTCGCTTTCGGTTTGTTGGCGCGCAGTGTTTTGTTCTAAAATATGGGCCAACAAAGGCCGCGCGTCTTCCTCTGTTTCTGCCAAAAGCAGGTGCATGGCCTCGGTGGGGTCGTCCATGCGGCCGGCCGCATTTATTTTGGGCGCCAGACCATACGAGATGTTTTCGGCCGTGATGGACTTATCGGCCAGCCCACAACTGTCCAGCAAAAGCCTTAACCCCACATGGCTTGTCTCTTGCAATACTTGCAGGCCTTCGCGCACTAAAAAACGGTTGATGCCCACCAGCTTCATCACGTCGGCCACGGTGCCCACGGCCAGCAAATCCCCAAATTGGGGCAACAACTCCTCGGGCGGGCAGCCCTCCAGCGCCGCCGCCAGCATAAAGGCCACCCCCACCCCGGACAACACCCCAAATGCGGGCGGCTGGCCCGGTAAAAAGGGGTTTACAAGCGCCGTCACCTCGGGCAATTCGGCCGAGGGCAGATGGTGGTCGGTCACAATGACGTCTATGCCACATTCCTTGGCACGCTGTGCCGCGTCCAGGGCGGAAGTGCCATTGTCCACGGTGATGATAAGCTCTATGCCCCGCTGTGCCAATTGGTCTACCATGGAGGGCACGAGGCCATAATCGTCTGTATTGCGGTTGGGCAGTTTATAGTACACCTGCGCACCGGCCGATTCCAGGTATAAATACAACAGGGCGGTGGCCGTGATGCCGTCCACGTCGTAATCGCCAAAAATCACCATGGTTTGTTCTTGCTCTATGGCATCATGGATACGCTCTACCGCTTTATCCATGCCAAAAAGTAGAAAAGGACTGGGCAAAGCCGGCGCCGCCCCAAACATCGCTTTCGCCGTTTGCACATCCACCCCACGCGCCGAAAGCACGTCGCTTAAAAGCCCCGAAAGGCCCAGCTCATCTTGCAAAGCCTTGCTCAAGGCATCGCTTGGCTGTTCCACCTGCCACTTTTTATACAGCATCTTTGCCACCCCCTTTCTATCACGCTTTTTTATATTTTCTTTCACGCGCCCTCTTCTTCTGTGTGCACGGCAATTCCTTTGGGAACCCCCCGTAACATATTATGAAGTTTTCGTGCTTTTTATCGCAAATTTTCTCCGCCCGGCTTCCGGCATTGCCCTGCACCTTGCCCCACGGCTAGCCATCGTTTGGTGCACGGTAGCGCGCCATAATGGCATGGGCGATGCGCAGCCCGTCTACCGCGGCGCTCATGATGCCTCCGGCATAGCCGGCCCCCTCGCCACAAGGCCAAAGACCTGCCATGTTTACGCTTTCTCCCTCTTCGTTGCGCAAAACACGCAGCGGCGACGAAGTGCGCGTTTCCGGGCCGGTTAACACACTGTCTTTCGCGTCAAACCCTTTCAGCTTGCGCCCAAAGCATACCAGCCCCGCCTGCAAACTTTGGGTGACAGACAAGGGCAACAAGGCACTGAGATCGGCACTTTGCACGCCTCTGGGATAGCTGGGCTGTACCCGCCGCAAGGAAAGCCCCGCGCGGTTTTGCAAAAAATTATCCACCGTACACGCCGGCGCGCAATAATCTTTGCCGGTGGCCGCAAAGGAGGCTTGTTCTAAGCCCTGCTGAAACACCAAGGCCTCGAACGGGTCTTTGGCAAAATTCTGCGCGTCTATGCCCACCACCACGGCACTGTTGGCGTTGACACCGTCGCGCGCGTGGTAGCTCATGCCATTTGTCACCACACCGCCCTGTTCCGAGGCCGCCGCCACCACGCGACCACCCGGGCACATGCAAAAGGTATACACACCGTTTCCGTTCACCTTGGTGGCCAGCTGATATTCGCCCGGTGGCAACGCCGGATGCCCGGCCGCCGCATGGTATAGGGCTTTGTCTATCTCGCTTTGTAAATGTTCTATGCGCACGCCCACAGAAAAAGGCTTTGCGCACATCTGTGCCTCGTGCCGGCGCAGCATGTAAAACACATCGCGCGCCGAATGCCCACTTGCCAACACCAAGGCCCCGCAGGGCTCGTGGCTCGCATTTGCATAAACACCGGTAATCCGCCCATTTTTTAGTTCTACATCTTCCAGGCAAGTGTTGAACTGCACGCGCCCACCAAGGGCCAACAACCGCTCGCGCAGGCGCACAAACACCCCTTGCAACAAATCGGTGCCGATGTGCGGTTTTGCACGATAGGCTATCTCTTCGGGTGCGCCGGCCCAAAGCAAATGCTCTGTGACGCGTGCGCACAAAGGGTCTTTAATGCGTGTGGTAAGCTTGCCATCTGAAAAGGTACCTGCGCCCCCTTCGCCAAACTGCAAGTTGGCCGTCTCGCACAGGGCGCCACCCTCTTCAAAGGCACGCACCAAGCGGCCGCGTGTTTGCACATCGGCGCCGCGTTCCAGCACCAAGGGGGCAAAGCCTGCCTCTGCCAGTTCCAAGGCCGCAAACAGCCCTGCGGGCCCTAGCCCACACACCACCACAGGCCCCGGCAGATGTTCGTTTCCACGTGTTTTTGGCACACTGTGCCGCGCCACCGCCTGCAATTTTGGAAATTTTTGTAGCAAAGCGATTTCTTTGTCTGCCTCGTGCAGGCACAGCGCCACCGAACACACAAAAACAGGCTGCTTTTGTCGCGCGTCCACACTTATTTTATGCAGTTGTGCCAAGCGCACCTCGCCCTGTGCAAGGCCCAGCCGCTTTTGGGCAAGGCGCACGGCCGCACGGGGCTCTTCTTGCAAAGAGAGGCGAATTTCATGCATTAAAACCATGCCTACACCCCGATATCGCACACCACGGAATACTGCCCCGTGGCAAACACACGGTCTTGGCTGGGCACCAAAACACGTGCCGGCAAGGCCTGCTGGCCGCTGCTGGCAGACGTGAGATCGAAAGCGTCTATCTCCAGCAGAATGTTTTCGGGCAACACGGTATCTATTTGCTCTTGCGGGCCCATCAACGCCACCGTCACCCCTTCTATGATGGGCGAAACCTCCAGGCCGGCCGGCGCATTGGTGACGCGCAAATTGGTGACACGGAATTCGCGCACCACAAGGCCTTCCTCGTCAAAGCTAACCACCACTTGTTGCGAGGGAGTTTGGCTGCTTAGCCCTTCGGGCAATTCAATCTCTATGGGGCCAAGCTCCCAGTCCAGCGTTAGGTTCGACACGTCAATTTCCGAAACGGTAAACGGGTTTTGCAAGTTGGAGAAGGACTGCGAAGAACCCACCACATCGATGGACTGTCTGGAGAGCGAGAACAAACTTTCCAGCCACTCCACATCTAGGTTTTGTGGGTAGCCAATGAGCCCCACGTCTAAATCTATCTCGCGAATTTCCAATATGGGCACGGTTACTTCCACGGTGCTCACAGGGCTTATCACCAGCTGCGAAGACACCACAGAATTCCCCTCGGCGTCTAGAAGTATCAAAGGCACGTTGTATGTGGCGCTTTCCACCCGTTCTTGCTCGTCTTCCACCACGGCCACCACCTGTGCCACCTTGGCCACCTCGCTTTCCGGGCCCGTGACGCGCACTTCGTTTTGCGAGGCGAAAGCCGTGTCTTTAAAGAAGCCCTGTGCCGCCGTGATCCCCGTGGCCTGCACCAACACGGGGAAGGATTGGTTTTCCACGGTTTCAAAACTGAGGCTAACCGTGGTTACAGGCGAAGCGTCCAACGAATGCTCGCTGTTTTGCAGGCTGAAGGCCTGGATGTTATAGGCACCGGAACTTGTTTTTACCGCCTCGAGAGGGATGTTGTAGGTGCCGG
This sequence comes from uncultured Oscillospiraceae bacterium, assembly GCA_964370295.1. GTDB lineage: Bacteria > Bacillota > Clostridia > Oscillospirales > Ruminococcaceae > JAAYCI01. The sequence continues at coordinate 11,824 of CAYJIR010000019.1, read as the reverse complement.
GGCCCACCACGGCGCTATAATCGGCATATACGGCCACATCATTGTTGGAAAAACCACTTAACAAAGACACGTCACCGCTGACGCTTACCTCGGCATAGCCCAAGTTCGCCATGTCGCTCACCAGCTGCAAATCATACATTTGGTAATCTTCGGCGTTGTTTTCATAATCTATCACCACGTTGGATAAAACCAGCGTTTCCCCGGGGTTGATAAAGCCGGCCACCACCACCCAACTAGAAAAGGCAAGCAGCAAGGAAAGCAACAGCACCACGCGTTTATCGCGCAACCAGCGCGCGTTTATTTTTTTACTCATGCTCTTCCCCTTTCTGCCGTTTTCGTTTTTTTGCCGCCGGCTTAGGTTCTATGCGAATCAGGTCGCTAATAAGCATATTAAAAAGATTTTGGCGGTCTAGCCGGCGTATCATCACACCATTTTTCGCCAAAGAAATAATCCCCGTTTCCTCGCTAACCACCACCACAATGGCGTCGGAACTTTCGCTCATGCCAAGGGCCGAGCGGTGCCGTGTGCCCATATCCTTGCTAATTTCCAAATTGTTGGAAAGCGGCAGAAAACACCCGGCCGCCTCCACCAGGCCGTCGCGCACCACAACCGCCCCGTCGTGCAAAGGCGTGCCCTCGAAAAACACGGTTTCCAAAACCTCCACATTTGGCTCGCAGCGCAGGGTGGTTCCCGTGCGAATCACCTCGCTTAAATTGGTGTTGCGCTCCATCACTATCAGGGCACCACAGCGCTCTTCCGCCATATGCTCAGAGGCATCGCACACGGCCGCAATGGCCTTTTTCCATTTTTCCGCCTCCGCCTCGCCCATAGACTTCGTGCGGAACACCCGCGCGCTGATGGCATTTAGCTCGCCCACTTGCTCCATGGCACGGCGCAGTTCCGGCTGGAAAATCACCGCGAGCACGATGATGCCAAAACTCATGATAGACTGCAAAATAAACTCCATGGTGCGCATGTTGGTGAGCGATACAAACACATAGGCTACAATAAGCAAGCCTATACCCTTTGTAATTTGCGAGGCGCGCGTGCCCCGCACCAGCACAATCACCTCATAAATTAAAAAGGTGACAAGCAGGATATCCAAAACATCCGTGATGTTCATATCCCGAAACAACAGGGTTATTTGCCCCCAAAAATTGCTTAATGCGTTGTTTATTATCTCGTTCAAGGCTATCCCCCCTGCCGATGCGGCAAATTTAGGCATACTTCTCTCTATACTCTTATAGTATACCACAAACAAACGGCCAACTCAAAGCGAGTGGCCGTCTTGTAAATGTTCTGTAACTGCATGGGCCCTATTGTGCATACAAAAGCAACACGCAATGCGCCGCTATGCCCTCTTCTTTGCCTGTAAAACCAAGCCCTTCCTCTGTGGTGGCCTTCACACTGATACAATCTATTTCGCACTGCAAGGCCTTGGCCAAGTTTTTGCGCATGGCCATACTGTGCCCGGCCAACTTGGGGCTTTGGCACAGCAGTGTGGCGTCCACATTTTGCACCATATATCCCTCGCTTTTCACTTTTTCTAAGCATTGGCTTAACAGCCACAGGCTGGAAACACCGGAAAAGCTTGGGTCTGTATCGGGAAAATGCTGGCCCAAATCGCCCAGTGCCAAGGCCCCTAGCATGGCATCACACACGGCGTGGCACAAGACATCTGCATCCGAATGCCCTTGCAAACCCTTGGGATGCGGCACCGTCACCCCGCCCAACACCAGCGGCCGTCCCGTCACCAAACGGTGCACGTCATAACCGTGGCCAATACGCAAAGGCCTTGGGATTATTTCACCCATCAGGTCTTCCGGCCCGGTTAGTTTTCGGTTGCTTTGCTCGCCCTCCACCAGCATCACAGGCAGGCCCGCGCGCTCTAGCACCATGCAATCGTCTGTGAGGGAAAGAAACTCGTCTTTCGATATATTGGCCAGCGCGTTCAAATAGCGCTCGCGCACAAAAACCTGCGGTGTTTGCACCGTGGCAAGGTCGGCCCTTGGCACGGTTTCGGCCACCACACTTTCGCTGACACGCTTTACGGTGTCTTGCACCGGCAAGGCGGGTGCCGCAGCCCCCGCCTCGGCCGCCACACGAATAAGGCGTGTTATCAATTCGTCGCTTACAAAAGGACGCGCCGCATCGTGGATGGCCACATAATATGCATCCTGTGCGGCCTCTACCCCTTGCGCCACAGAATGGGCACGCGTTTCGCCCCCCTTTACAAGACGCACGGGTTTTTTCTGCGGAGCCTCTTCCAAAAGGCGTGCCACCCTTGGCAAATTATCGGCCGAAACCACCAACACCACTTCGTCTATCAAAGGGTTTTCGGTTAATTTTTCCAGCGAAATCATCACCACCTCGCGGCAGTGAATGCGATAGAACAGCTTGTCGAACCCCATGCGCTTCGAGCTGCCACCCGCCACTAAAATTCCGCATACTTTTTTTGCCTCTATCATCAGCATCTCCTTTATGCGTGCCTGCACACGTGGCCTCTTCTACTTGTAAACCGTCTATAAATATCGGCAAATCTTCAGGTCAGATTTTTATTGCCTATTGGCTTACTATACAACATTTTAGATAAAAAAGCTATAGTAAACCCTGTTTTGTGCAAAAAAAGTAGTCAAAATACTGTTTATTTTTTGCGGTTTTCTCACCAACACGTTCCCCTGTCTTGAAAAACACAAAACAAGATTGTATACTGGTATTGTATAATTACTCTCCGGTGAATACATGCTCTTCCCATTTAGGCAAGGACACCGTGGCGCGCGACGGCCGTAGAAGGCATAAGACAGGCGTTTCACAGGGCATATTTCGATGTTTTATCGCACATTTCACCCCCCTAAATAAAACGGCAAAAACAATCGGGCACGGGTTTTGCATCTGGCGTTAAAAACCGTGCCCTTTTCCAAACAAAATTTCCCGTTCTATACTATATCCCTTAAAGGAGGCCCCATGAAAACCCAACGTTTTTTATTGCGCGGCATGAGTTGTGCGGCGTGTTCTTCTTCCATAGAAAAAGCCCTTAATGCCTTGCCCGACGTAGAAAGGGCCGAGGTGAATTTGCTGGCCTCGGACATGCGCGTACGGTTTAACGAACACAAAACAGACGAAAACGCCATCATTGCCACCGTGCAAAAGGCGGGTTTCGAGGCCTCTTTGCCCGCGGTCGAGACCAAGGCAGAAACGCCCCGTGCCGACGAGGGCGCGCGCGCTGAAATCCACGCCATGAAACGCCGATTTTTTGGCTCTCTTGTGTTTTTGGTGCCGCTGATGTACCTTAGCATGGGGCCCATGCTTTCCCTTCCTTTACCCGCCTTTTTGCAGGGCACTGCCAACGCACTAAGCTATGTTCTTACGCAATTTTTCCTCACTTTGCCCATTGTGCTTTTCAACCGAAAATATTTCACCGGTGGTTTTCGTGCCCTGCTGCGCCGGCACCCCAACATGGACAGCTTGGTGGCACTGGGGGCTTTGGCAGCCTTGGCCTATGGCATTTTTGCCTTGTATCGCATCGGGTGGGCCCTAGGCCATGCACAACCGGATTTGGCCGCACACTATTTGCACGACTTGTATTTCGAAAGTGCCGCCACCATTTTAACCCTCATCACCTTGGGCAAACTGCTGGAGGCCCTAGCCAAAGGACGTACGGGCAAAGCCCTGGCCGCCCTGATGCAACTGGCACCCAAAACGGCCCTTTTGATCCGCGACGGCGCCGAAGTGGAAGTGCCCCTTGCCGAGGTGCGCAAAGACGACATGTTGGCCGTAAAACCCGGCGCGCGTGTGCCCACAGACGGTGTTGTGGTGAGCGGCCATAGCGCCGTGGACGAATCAGCCCTCACCGGCGAAAGTTTGCCCGTAGACAAAAGCCCGGGTGACGGTGTCACCGGGGCCAGCGTAAACCAAAGCGGCTATTTCACCATGCGCGCCACACGTGTGGGCGAAGATACCACACTGGCACAAATCATCTCTTTGGTAGAGCAAGCAAGCGCCGGCAAGGCGCCCATTGCCAAATTGGCCGACCGGGTAAGCGGTGTATTTGTGCCTGTGGTGATGACGCTTTCCGCTTTGGTTTTTGCCGTTTGGATGTTGCTGGACATGGGCCTGGAGTTTTCCTTGGCGCGTGCCATCACGGTGCTGGTAATCTCTTGCCCTTGTGCTTTAGGGCTTGCCACACCCGTAGCCATTATGGTGGGCACGGGACGCGGAGCCAAGAACGGGCTATTGTATAAAAACGCCGAGGTGCTGGAAACCCTGGGCTACACCAACTGCCTGGTGCTGGACAAAACCGGCACCGTCACCGAAGGAAAGCCAAAACTGGTAGACATTTTGCCTTTTGGGTTAACAGAAAACGAGTTGCTCGCGCTGGCCGCAGGGCTAGAGGCCAAAAGCGAGCATCCCCTGGCACGTGCCCTTTGCGATGCGGCCGCACAGCGTGGCTTGGTGCCCTTAAGCACCGACCGCCTCACGGCGCTTTCGGGGCTTGGCATAGAGGCCGAGGCCGGCCAGAAACACTTTCTAGCCGGCAACCGTCGCCTGATGCAAGAGCGCGGTATAGACCTCTCGCCGGCGCAAGACCTGCCCGACAAACTGGCCTATCAGGGCAAAACACCGCTGTATTTTTCCTGTGAAGGCAAACTTTTGGGGCTTTGCAGCGTGGCAGACCGCCCCCGCCCCGACAGCGCCGCCGCCATAGCCGCTTTTCAAAAACGTGGGCTTTCTGTGGTGCTTTTAAGCGGCGATAACCGCCTAACGGCAGAGGCCATCGGACGCGAAGTGGGGGCAAACCAAGTGGTGGCCGAGGTGCTTCCCGCAGACAAGGACGAGGCCGTGCGCCGCCTGGGCGAGGAAGGCAAGCGCGTTGCCATGGTGGGCGACGGCATCAATGATGCACCGGCTCTCACACGGGCCGACGTGGGCATTGCCATTGGGGCCGGCACGCATGTGGCCATAGAATCGGCCGATGTGATATTGGTGCAAAACAACCTCAGCGACGCCGTGGCCGCCTTCGACCTTTCCCGCGCAGTAGTGCGCAACATCCGCCAAAACCTATTTTGGGCGTTTTTCTACAATGTGCTGGGCATACCGCTTGCCGCAGGCATACTCTATCCGGCATTCGGCCTTTTGCTAAACCCCATGATCGGCGCCGCCGCCATGAGCATGTCCAGCATTTTTGTGGTGGGCAATGCCCTGCGCTTGAACCGCTGGCAGCGTGCGACCCTGCCCGCTTTGCAAAACCAGTCACCAAAGGATACCCCGGCCGAAACCACACAGGCCTGCTGTGCCTCCAAAACCGAAGCAGAAAGCACCCCGGCCGAAACCACACAGGCCTGCTGTGCCTCCACTGTCTCAGAAGCGGAAACCCTGCCACCCATCATCATTTCTATTGAGGGCATGAGTTGTTCGCACTGCA
>CAYJIR010000019.1:0-6301 GCA_964370295.1 uncultured Oscillospiraceae bacterium | reverse complement strand
GAAACCCTGCCACCCATCATCATTTCTATTGAGGGCATGAGTTGTTCGCACTGCACGGCTCATGTACAAGAAACCCTGGGCAACCTGCCCGATGTGATGCGCGTCATCGTGTCTTTAGAGGAAAAACAGGCCATCGTGTACCCCGGCAAGCCCCTGCCCGAAACGCTTCTTAAGCAGACGATAGAAGAGGCCGGATACATATTTAACGGCCTATCGTAGCATGGTTTTCTGTATTTTATCATGAATATGAAGAAACCAAGCTCGTATCTGTTGTTTCGGGGTTTGTTCTCGTTTCTGCACCCATTTTGCCTTTTTATCATTTAAAATTTAAAAACATCTTGCATTTTTTAAAAAATGTGGCATAATTTTTAAAGTAAGGTTTTGTTTTCACCGGGGGGAGAAAACAAGCCCAATATATCACTTACGAAGAAGGGAAATTCATTACGGCGGCGCCACGCTTTTGCCATGGCATCCGCCCTGTGAAGAGGAGAGTACTCATGCAACCGAAATTACGTATGTTCGTGCAGGTATCCATGCTTATCGCTTTGTCTGTTGTTTTGGCACGTTTTCTGTCTATCAACACCATCTATGTGCGCATTGGTTTTGGTTTTGTGCCCGTGGTGGTATGCGCCATCATGTATGGCCCCGCTTGGGCTGCCGTCACGGCCGGTATCGCCGATTTCATCGGTGCTGTGTTGTTCCCCACGGGTGCCTATTTTCCGGGCTTCACCCTCACCGCCATGCTGACGGGTATCATTTTTGGCCTGTTTTTGTATAAACGGGAAGAAAAAAATGTGCCGGCCTTGCTTGGGGCTGTGCTTGTAAACGGGGTCGTGGTCAGTTTGCTGGCCAACACGGTTAACATTTCTATTTTAACGGGCACTTCATTTATGGTGCTCTTGCCCACGCGCCTGTTGCAAAACGCCTTGATGATTCCCATCATGTTTGTCAGCTGTGGGCTTTGCCTTGCCGTGGTAAAAACCCTAAAAAGACATTATACATAAAAAGTAACCCCCTGCAATAAACACAAAAAAATGCCGCAAAATCGCGTACAATGTATACGCAATTGTAGCGGCATTTTGCATTTGAACACATCATTCGCGCCTGATTATCGGCCCGAGAATGGAGGGTGGATTCTTATGAAAGCAGACACCCATGTACACCTTTTTTCGCAAGAATTATGGCAGGCCTTGCCAAAGGCCGAACGGACGATGCTGCCCACACCACCAAGCCTTAAAGACACCTTGCGCATCAGCGCCGCCTCACAAGCAGAGCTCGTTTTGCTGCGCGGTTGGCCCTTTGCGCAATTTTCCCATTGCAAAAAGCAAAACGACCATATTCTGCATGCCATGCAACAGCATCCCACTATAATACGTGGTTTTTGCACCTTGACACCCACATCCGGGGAAGAGGCCACGCAAGAGTTGCTTCGCTGTTTTAAGGCAGGTTTTTCGGGCCTTGGCGAACTTTGCCCTTTGCGCCAAAACTTTTCTTTGCAAGACCCTCATTTTTTGCGCCTGTGTGATGTATGCGAAGAAAATGGCAAACCCATTAACCTCTACACACGTTTTGCCGTGGGCCATGCAAGCGAGCCTGCGCTATCGCCACAGGAGCTTTTGCAATTTTTGCACATGCGCCCAGGCCTTCGGGTGTTGCTTTCGCACTATGGGGCGGGCCTGCCCTTTTATGCCTTGATGCCCGAGGTTTCAAAACAGCTGGCCAATGTTTGGTTCGACACCGCACCGGACCATGCACCCTTTCCCCCCCATGCGCCGCGTGCCGCCGCCGTCTGCCTTGGGCGCAAGGGCCTGGTGCACGGCTCGAACCTTCCGTTTTTTTCGCCAGAAAACACCGTTTGTCCGCCCCTGCCTGCCCCCTTCGAGGAATTATTATGCCAAAACAATCATTAATAGACGCCCATATACATATGTTCCCAAGAGACATTATCAGCCACTGGGATTGGTATGCCCGGCAAGACACTTGCTTTGCGGCCCTTACAAAAGAAAGCGAAAAAAGCCGTGTGCGCGAGGCCTTTGCCACACCCGAAGAAACCTTGCAAGTGGCCGACAAAGCCGGCCTGCAAACCTTGGTAATGCAAGGCTGGTACTGGCAAAAGCACGAGCTTTGCGTGCGCAACAACGACTTTATGCACGAAGTGCTTTTACAATACCCACAGCGTTTTAAGGCCTTTGCCAGCGTGAACCCCCGCTTTGGCAAACAGGCCGTGCACGAGGTGGAACGTTGTCATAAACTGGGCTTTAGCGGCGTTGGCGAACTGGGCCCCGGCGGCAATGGCTATGCCCTCGACGATGCCGGCCTGCTTGATGTATTGGAAGCGGCACAGCACCTGCAAATGCCTGTCAACTTCCACGTGGGCGAGCCCGTGGGCCACATGTATGCCGGCAAAGACCTCACCCCTCTGCAGGGTTTTTATCATTTGGCAAAGCGTTTCCCACGCCTGGTGATGATTTTTTCCCACATGGGCGGCGGCCTGCCCTTTTACGAATTGCAAGAGGATGTGCGCGAAGCTTTTTCCCATGTGTATTATGACCTTGCGGCCATCCCCTTGCTGTACAATTTGCGCTGTGTTCGCGCCATGATAGAACTGGTGGGGGCCAAGCGCATTCTCTTTGGCAGCGATTTCCCCCTCACTGTCTACCCGCGCCTTTGCATGGAACAGAATTTCTCTATTTACGTGGAAAACATGCGCAACAAGGCCGGCCTCACCACCGCCGAATGGAACGCCATCATGGGCGGCAACATGCAAAGCCTGCTTTGCACAGAAAATGCTGTGCCAACCCCCTAAACGGCCACACGCCAACCGTAACGCCAAAACATGGGCCTGTATAAATCGGTTTTGCAACATTTTTTTGCCACACCACGTTTTTCTTTTTTCCCTCCATCACCACAATTTCACCAATTTTTTGTGTTATCATCTTGCTAAAATGCAAAAATTGTAATATACTATACGTTGTATATTATATTTTCAATACGCATTTTTAATTTTCGTATAAACATCATCGCAAGAGGAAACTATATGAAAAAGACAGCTATACTACTTTGTTCCATTTTTCTTTTAGGCATGATGCTTCCCCATAGTGGGCTTGTTGCCTCTGTGTATGCACAAGAGGTGGGTGCCCTCACAGAAACGCCCCCTGCCGAGGAAACACCCCCTGCCGAGGAAACACCCCCTGCCGAGGAAACACCCCCTGCCGAGGAAACGCCCCCGGCTTTAAGCGAAGAGGCAAATGCCGCCTTGCAGGCCATGGTGCAAGAGCGCGAGGTGATGGGGCTGGTATATCTAGTGGAAAACTATAGTGTGCGCGAGGCCGCCTCTGAGGAAAGTGCCGAGGTGATCTCTGTGCCCAGTGGCCGCCAGGTGCTTGTGCAAGAGGCACAACTGGACGACTATGGCACGCTGTGGCTTAAAGCGCAATTCTATGTGGACGAAGTTATCACCGTGGGCTATATCCAGCGCGAAAACTTGGCCATTTCGGACGAGCGCTTTCTAAGCTGGGAAACCGAGCATGTGCCTGCCATCCCCATGCCTGCCATGTTTTTTTCGGCCGCGCCTGCCTCGGCCTATTCTTCCTACCCCGATGTGGCACAATTCCCCGCCTCTTACCAAGCCTCTTTAACGGCACTAAAAGACGCACACCCCAACTGGATGTTTGTGCCCATGAACACCGGGCTAGACTGGAACACCGTGGTGAATGCCCAAATGGAAGGCGCGCGCAGCTTGGTGCCAAACTCCTTCGATGACTATATGAAAATAGAACCCTATGGCTCGCAAGGTTGGTCGTATGCTTCCAGGGCGGCCGTGGAATACTATTTAGACCCACGCAACTGGATTAACGAAACCTATGTTTTCCAGTTTGAACAATTGACCTATAACCCCAGCTACCACACGGAATCGGCCGTGCAAAGCATGTTAACCAACACCTTTATGAACAAAGTGGTGCCCGAAGACCACCGCAGCTATGCGCGCCTATTTTGGGACATTGGCAGCACGCTGGGCGTCAGCCCCTTCCATTTGGCAAGCCGCGTATATCACGAACAAGGCGTGCACGGCACTTCCTCTTTGATATCGGGCACCGTGCCCGGCTACGAAGACCTTTACAACTACTACAACATCAGTGCTGCCGGCAGCACCAATGAAGCCGTGGTAACCAGTGGCCTCACCCGTGCACGGCAAGAGGGATGGTACAGCCCCGCGCTATCCATACAGGGCGGCGCCAATATCATTTCGGCCAACTACGTCCTGCAAGGGCAAGACACACTCTATCTGCAAAAATTCGATGTGGACGACAGCTACAACGGCCTATACTGGCATCAATACATGCAAAGCGTGTTCGCCCCCAGCAGCGAAGGCAAACAGATCCGCAATTTATACGAGTCTACGGGCGCGCTCGACAGCACCTTTGTGTTCAAAATTCCCGTGTATCATAACATGCCCGGTGGTTCCACGGCTATCCCCACCACGGGTGAAGAGGGCACAAACCGCGTGTCTCTCACCATACCGTCCGGCTACGACGCCGGCAGCATTTTTATAAACGGCGTGGAATACAGCGCCTCTACACAGGGCTCGCAGGCGGTGGCAGATGTGGGCAACACACATGGCGGCACGGCTACCATGTATCAATACGATGATTCGGGTGTGCCTGTGGGCATGTCGGTATGGGTTTTAAACAACCAAAACAACACCTACACGGCCACCCCCGTGCCGGAACTGCAAGACCTGCTTACCTACCACGGTTTTTCCGTGCGCGTTGTGGGCGAAAGTGGCATACGCTTTAAAACCGGTATTTCCACGGCATTGCGGCAAAGCTTGCTAACGGGTGGGCTGGCCAATTTCGAACTGGTGCAATACGGCACCTTGGTGATGACCAACGACAACCGCAACACCTTGCCCTTTGTACTGGACGGCGAAAAAGTGGCCGACGGCCTTTCCTATGGCACCAACGACAACGGCCAATTTATAGACACGGCATTTGCCGAAGTAGACGGGCGCTATCACTTCACCTCGGTGCTAACAAACCTACCACCCGAACAATACAAAACCGAGCTGGCCTTCCGCGGCTTCATCACGCTTCGGGCCCATGGGCGAGATTACACCTTCTATGGCCCGGCGCGCAGCAACAGCATCTACAACATCGCACAACAGGTAATCAGCAGCGGGCACTACGCCGCAGGCTCGGCCGAGGACGTATTCTTGCAAAACATCCTCACAAGTGCCGTATAACCCCTTGTTTTACATTCTGCCGGATTTATAAAACCAAGCTCGCCTTTGGCGGCACACCTAGGAGTAACCATGAAAAAGAGAATTGTTTGCCTCTTCCTGTCTGCTTTTCTGCTGCTTTCGTTCACTGCCTGCCAAAACGAAGAGGTTCCCGTCTCTTCCTCCCAGGCCGAGGTGCAAGTTTCGCAATTGGAAATGGACATTGCACACTACGAAGAGCTAAGCGTAACCGAACCCAGCGCAGAAAACTATGCCACCCTGGCAGGCCTGTATCAGCAGGCCGGAAAAATAAAAAAACAACGCAATATTCTAGAGCTTTCCTATCGCAGTTTTGGCGAGGCCGCCACGGCCGAGGCCTTGCAAGCGCTTGTTATCAATGCCGAGGAAGAAAGTGCCACCATTTTAGAAAACATCCAGCTTTTGGCGCAAAACATGGCCGCGCCCGAATCTCAACAGGAGGCCCTTGCCCAACTTCTTAGCCCCGATTGGTACAGCACCCTTTTGCCCGTGGCACAAGTAAACCTGCGCAGCTACTACTGGCAAAACCCCGAAAACCAAAACACCGTTCTTTTGCAAGTGGGCTATAACGAAAACACCAACCCCTACACACGCGTGTGGTTCACCACCGGTGGTGCCCTTTCCTATATGTATCAAAGTGGCGACGAAGTTGTTTTGGTGGAAACAGGCCTGACAAACGGCCTATACAACGGCCCGGTTACCGCCTGGATTTGCGAGGGCAACAACGGCACTGTATACCGCGAAGAGGGCACCTTTACAAACGGCCTCTTAACAGGTGATTACAGCGCACACATGGGCAGCATTGGCGAAGCAGTGGATCTATACACACTGTTCTCCACACGCGAAGACATTGGCACCGCCCCCTACACAGGCAATTTTGACGAGAGCGGCCACACCACTGTGGCGCAGCCGGAGGGCGAAAACAGCTTTATAGCCTACGCCTACGACGAAAGCGGCGCACAATACCTGCAACGAAACATTCCGCCTGTCGCCGCCGAAGAGGGCGAAGCCGCCGCCGAAGAGGGCGAAGCCGCCGCCGAAGAG
>CAYJIR010000018.1:37818-42079 GCA_964370295.1 uncultured Oscillospiraceae bacterium | reverse complement strand
AAAGGGCCAAAATAGGCCGGCTGAACACTATTGTCGACACTACCTAAAAGAGTTTACGATTTCTTCCCCTCAATCAGTTGCTCCTGTGTCAACAGTTCTACACCATTATCTTTTAGTTTTTGCATGGCCTTATCCTGTTCTTCCACACGGAAAATAATGACTGCTTTTCCCTCCACGCTATGCACAAGCGAATACATGTACAAGATATTGATATCATGGCTTCTTAGTGTCTCCAAAGCCATGGCAAGTCCGCCCGGCTCATCCGGCACAGCCACTGCCAAAACATTGTTTTGTTTTGCTGTATAGCCCGAACTCTGTAAAACTTGCACCGCCTTGTCCGGATCACTCACAATGGCTCGCACCATCATAAAATCTACATTGTCTGCCAAAGAAAGCGCCATCAGGTCAATCTTATTATCGCCCAATAATTTTGTCAAATTTACAAGACGCCCTTTTTTTATTTCTATCAATGCCGTAATTTGCTTTGTATACATATCCACACACCTCCCACTTAATTATCTACCAACACTCGTTTGTCAATCGTTCTCTTGCTTTTTCCCTCACTGCGTTCAATAGATCCCGGCTCCATTAAGCGTAGTTTTATACCCAAACCAAGCACCTGCTCAATAGATCTTCTCACTTTATCGTTCAGCTCTTCAATAGCACGAACCTCGTCAGACCATAATTCGGGTGAAAGTTCTACCTGTACTTCCAACACGTCAAGATTATTTATGCGATCCACCACCAAAAGGTAATGCGGTGCAATGCCCGGCACATTTAAAATTGCAGTTTCCACCTGTGAGGGGAATACGTTCACACCACGAATAATCAGCATATCATCGGTGCGCCCTCGCAAACGCTGAATGCGCCTATGGGTGCGACCACACACGCAAGGTTCGGCGATAATTGCTGTTAAATCGTGCGTCCTATATCGGATGGTGGGCATACCTTCCTTGGTGATCGTGGTGATACAAAGCTCGCCTACTTCACCATCCGGCACGGGTTCATCCGTATCCGGGTTCAAAATTTCAATGATGAAATGATCCTCCCAAATATGCAAACCATGCTGGCCCTCCATGCATTCCATCCCCACACCCGGCCCGATGGTTTCGGTGAGACCATAAATGTCCAACGCTTTAATATTAAGATATTCTTCAATTTGCTTACGCATGGCCTCTGTCCAAGGTTCCGCACCAAAAATACCGGTTTTAAGTTGCAAGCGAGAAAGGTCAAATTTTTTCTCTTTTAAAGTTTCCCCAAGCATCAAAGCATACGATGGTGTGCAGGCAATGGCTGTGGTGCCAAGATCTTCCATCAACATCAATTGACGCTGTGTATTTCCCGCCGAAATGGGCACCACTTTACTACCCATACGCTCTACACCATAATGCAGGCCCAACCCGCCTGTAAACAACCCATAACCATACGCCACCTGCACCGTGTCGGTAGCACTTACATGAGCACAGCCCAAACACCGGGCCACCACTTCACTCCACACACACAGGTCTCGTGCCGTGTAACCAGCCACTATGGGTTTGCCCGTGGTTCCGGAAGAAGCATGAATACGCACAATTTCGTCTTGAGGGGATGCAAATAAACCATAGGGATAATTGTCGCGCAAATCCGTTTTTTCGGTGAACGGCAAGCGTCGTAAATCGGAAAGACTGTTGATATCCTCCGGCGCCAGGCTCTCTTTTTGCATGCGTTCACGGTAGGCAGGCACATTGGTATATACACGCCGAATGGTGTCTTGCAAACGTGAAAGTTGCAATGCGTTTAGCTCACTGCGCTCCATAGTTTCTACCGGTTTATTCCAATACATGTTCAATTTCCTCTCTTTTGATTTCTATTTATTTAAAGTGTAACCCGCCTCAAAAGCGTCAAAATTTGCAGCTTGAAACCGCTGGTGTACACTAGCTTGTAGTGCATCTAGCCACAATTGTTTATCTAAAGGTAGCAGAGAAGCCAAAACACCCAAAAGTACTACATTCACGGCCTTTTCTGTGCCGGCTGCGGCGGCCAAAGGCAAAGCCTCCACCGAAATCACCTGCGCGGCCTCACCTTGTAGACGTGCCATTATTTCCTTTGGATATTCTGCCGCTCCAATAATAACAGGCATCGGTGGCGTTTTCTGTAAATTAACAATCATAGTACCTGTCGGTTTCAAATAAGGCAAGGCCCGCAGTGCCTCCAGTTCTTCAAAAGCCAACACATAATCGGCCCCCTTTTGCTCTACTATAGGGGCTTGCACCTCTTTTCCCATACGCACATAAGTGGTTACAGAACCACCACGTTGGCTCATCCCGTGTACTTCGCTCACCTTTACATCCAACTGTAATGCACGTGCTATACTTCCCAAAATACGACTGGCCAGCAAAGTGCCCTGGCCGCCCACGCCCACAATTACAACATTTAAAGAATCCACGCTACTATACCTCCCTTTGTATGGCCGCTTTGGGGCACACAGAACTACATTGTCCACAGCCCACACATAACTCGGGCAAAATCCGCGCCGCTTTCTCTTCCATGCAAATGGCCGGGCAACCAATCTTCATACACATACCACAGCGAATGCATGTTTCCTCGTTCACAACAAAGGGTATTTCTCGGCTTTTTGAAAGCAAGGCACAAGGACGACGCGCTATGATAACAGAAACACCCTCGCGCTTGGTTTCCTCTTTCACACAAGCTTCTAATGCCCTCATATCAAAGGGGTCCACCACGCAAACAGAACTTGCACCCACACTTTTGCAAAGAGATTCTAAATCCACTTTGGCCGCAGGTTCACTGCGAATATTTTTGCCTGTTGTCGGGTTTTGTTGATGACCTGTCATCCCTGTGGTGGAGTTATCCAGTATCATCACAGTGCCGTTAGAAGCATTGTACACCATATCAATAAGCCCTGTAATACCCGAATGGATAAAAGTAGAGTCGCCTAAAAGGGCAACTGTTTTTTCGGCAAAGGCTGCACCACGTGCTTTTTCAAGGCCCAACGCCATACCCACCGAAGCACCCATACAAATTTCGCTATCCATTGCAGAAAGTGGAGGCAAAGCGCCCAGAGTATAGCACCCGATGTCACCCGATACCGTTATCCCTAACTTAGAAAGCACATAAAAAACTGCACGATGTGGGCAACCGGGACATAGCACAGGCGGACGCGCCGGAATTTGTGGTGTTTCCATGGGGCCAGCTTCCGGCGCATTCGCAAATAGCTGTGCTATTTTACGCGCAAACAATTCCCCTATGGGGCCTGTTCTTTCTTTACCAGCTTCTACACAAACACCTAAAGAGCGTATTTTTTCTTCAAAAAATGGCTCAAGCTCTTCAATAATATATAGGCACTCTACCTCATTGCGGAACTGCTTTACCATCCTTTCGTCTATGGGGTATACAATGCCCAGCTTAAGAATAGATGCCTGCGGCAACGCTTCTCTCACGTAGTGATAACAGCTACCACTGCAAACTACGCCTACTTTTTGGTCACCGTGGTGTTCGATGGTGTTAACACCCCAACGAGAAAGTTCGAAAAGCAATTTTTCCTCTCTCGCCACAACTACCGGATGACGCAAACGCGCAAAGCCTGGCATCATCACATATTTAGCCGGGTTTTTAACATAATCCTGCAAAGGCACCTCTTGTCTTTCACCCACTTGCACCAAACTACGTGCATGTGCCACACGCGTGGTAAGACGAACCAACACAGGCGTATCGTAAGTTTCACTGATTTCAAATGCAAGCTTTGTAAAAGCCAAACACTCGGCACTGTTAGACGGCTCCAACATGGGAACGTGCGCACTTTTTGCATAATAACGCGAATCTTGCTCATTTTGCGAAGAATGCATTCCGGGGTCGTCGGCCACAATGATAACAAGCCCTCCACAGATGCCCGAATACGCTGCCGTAAATAAAGGATCGGCCGCAACATTCAGCCCCACATGTTTCATGCTACACAGTGCACGCGCGCCCCCCATAGCCGCACCTAACGCCACTTCCAGCGCCACCTTTTCATTGGGAGACCATTCGCAATATATATCGGTGGTGGCGGCCAATGTTTCTGTTATTTCTGTTGACGGTGTGCCCGGATAGGCTGTTGCCACGCGCACACCTGCCTCATATGCACCACGTGCAATGGCTTCATTGCCCAATAGCAATTCCATATTTGTTTCCTCCCTGTGTTCCATAATAGTTTTAGTTTGCCGCAGCAGCGGCTTCGGCAGCAGCGGCTTCGGCAGCAGCGGCTTCGGCAGCAGCGGCTTCG
>CAYJIR010000018.1:0-37718 GCA_964370295.1 uncultured Oscillospiraceae bacterium | reverse complement strand
GCTTCGGCAGCAGCGGCTTCGGCAGCAGCGGCTTCGTGCTGCTGGACATTCAAGTATTGTACACTTGCTTGCTGTTCCTGCGGCACAAATGCAACATAGCTTTTTCCTTGCTGTACTTGCAATTCTTGCCCATCTTCTCCAAAAAGACGCAGTGCATCGGTTGGCCCACCTTTTTGCCAACTTAAACTGGTAACACTTCCGCCTTGAAAATAATACCCACTTCCTGAAGAAAAATCATATTCTAAAAATAGGCTATCTGCCTTTTGTGTGATGCCACCAAACAAAATAAATACATTATCAAACAATAAGGGAGCGCCAGTTTCATCTGCTTGTATCATGCCAAAGGCAGTTTTGCTATACAAGCCTGTGGCCTTGTCATAATATACCTTAATAGGCGTTGCGGCATTAAAAGCAAACTGAATTTCATATGCTTGTTCACCGTCCGGCAGTTGGGAGGGCGTAAAATTAAAAAGCATATGTACCTCGCCAACAGGGTTTAATGCTAAAGCAGTGGCAGCGTTCCAAATGAGATTGGCATCAGTGTACCAACAATAATCGTTTAAACGGTTTCCACCCGCATCTGTTGCACGCCAAGAATCGTAGATAAAACCGGTGGTACCCACATAAGTCCCATTTATGTCTTGATACGAAAGTGCATTGAGCAAATTAGATGCATAAGAAGTAAGCCCTGTATGCACAAAGATAGAATTGTATGGCAAGGCCAACTGCAAAAAAGGATCGCTTGCCGTACCTACAGGCCCAACCTGTGGCACAGTTCTAAAATCGCCAAACATGGCAAGCACCGTTGTGCTTCCTCTTTCATTTGGCCCCTCAATAAAAACATCGCAACCCGAAACACCACGCAATGGTGATCCGGGCAACTCATTTGTTAGGGTTACGGCAACAGGACGTTGGCCATCTACAAAGCCCTCCAAGCCCGGTAGGCCGGTTAAAGGATTGTTAAGGCCTGCAAGGGGAAGCGGTTGTGTTGTATCCATCCCTTGTGCCGTATTATCCGAAGAGACGGCGAGATCCTCGCCGGGCAAAGGAATATCATTTTCATGAACGCTTTGGCTGGCAGAGGAATCACAAGCCACCGCAGAAAAAACAAACAGCGCACTCAAAACAAAAATAAATGCCTTTTTAATATACGCGGCCTCCTTTTTCATATTTTGCTCTTATGGCACCTTTTTTCAAAAGAACGAATCATTTATATCCCAATTTTCCCTTGTTTAAGGGAAATTCCGGCTTTCAGCTAGGCTGAAAGCCGGAGAGTGTATTGGGTTTAGTCTTCTGTCTCGGTTTCATTGGGGTTAATGGTACCACTCTCGGCCACTTGGCTGGCATTGCCGGCATTAAGTGTTGCATCAAAATCTTCCAAAAGTGTATCATCCACCATGGCCACATAGGTAGTGCCCGGGTTTAGGTAATTGGTGGTTTCGGTAGTATCGTTAACAAAAATTTGCAAGGGTTGTTGTGGGCCACCTTTTTTCCAGCGCACAACTTCGTAATTGCCCCCATTAAAATAATAACCAATCCCAGAGTCAAACCCTACCTGAACAAGTTCTGAATTGGGGTAGTTATGCATGATGGTAAACAGCACCAGTAAGTTATCAAAACCCAACTGTTCCCCGTTATTGTCGTCAATAGCGGGACTCATGCCACTTGAATCAAACTGGCTCATCATATAACGGTTAGAAGAACTCTCGTATTCAAACAAGTTGCGGTAACTTTCTGAGTGTACAACGGCCACACTGGGGGCGGCACCACCCTCCAAAACGCGTGGTTCTTCATCAAACGGAGTGAAAGCGAATAATGTGCTATTGTACGTGCGCTGGTCATCCAAGCCAAACTCTTCCACAGCCTGTGCCACGGTTTCTCCATCGGTATACTCTGTATATTCAAGAGGCATCCCGGCCCGGTCTGGGTCACGCCAGCTGATACCCAAATCCGGTGTCAAGTCAAACTCTCCGTACTCTTGATCTTCAATCATTTGAATAACCGGTTGATTCTGATTGGGGCCATCATGCAAATAAAAACCAAAAGAAGGAACCAACAATTGGAAGAACTGGTCGCGTGCAGAACGCACAGAACCAACTTTCGGCATATTTTTATAATCTTCGAACACAGCCATAAAGCGAGTGATACCACCCTCTACACGCATTTCGTAAACCACGCTGGCCTCCGAAAGACCACTGGTGGGACGCGAGTTGATGATGTTATTTACCATAACACCAATAACACGTTGCCCTTCCGGATAGTCGGCTCCTTTTTCGAGGCCGGTCAAATAAGCCGCATCCACAGTTGATGCCTCACCGGTTGATTCTTCTCCCACCGTGCCGGAAGAAGACGTGCCACCCGGAGGCGGAATATGAGCTTCCGATTCTGTGTCACTTTGGCCACAAGCTACAACACCCACCGTCAGTAAAGTGGCAAGTGCCAAGCCAATACATCTTTTTATCATCTTTTTCGTCTCCTGCATTTCCAAAATCTCCTTCGCTGCTAAAAATCTAAAAGGTATAGTATGCCATTTTAACCTTGATTTAATATTCTATAATATTTCTTTTTATTTGTAAACCATCAAACGAAAAGGATAACGGAAATATTATTGTGGATACCCCTTATTGAAAAAAGCACATTCTGCTCAAAGCCATCATTTGTACCTTAAAAAACAAACTTATATGTCACTAAAAACCGCGATAAATCATATACAAAACACTTATCGCTGATGAGATCTCTTCTACAAAATAGGCAAGGGAATAAACTCTGACAATTGAATATACAAAGGGGATTGGCTATTTGAAAAAAACTCTTCATAATCTATGTTTTGGCTATCTAGGCGTAAATCTTGCTGTGTGATTTTCGGCAAGGCCAAGTGCACGCTTGTTCCCTCTCCAAAGGTACTTTCAACCGTCACCATGCCTCCCATGGCTTGCGCTGCGATATGTACCAAAGTCAAACCAAGGCCCAAGCCGGGTCGTTCGGTACTGTCTAAATGCGGTTGCACTGAATAGTAAGGTTCAAAAACGCGAGGTAGGGCTGCTTTCTGAATACCAATGCCTTTATCTCGCACCGAAAGTATCACATGTTTTTTTATTACCTTTAAACCCACCGTCACCTCGTTTCCTTCCCGCGTATACTGCAGGCTATTTCTCAATAAATTGCATAGGGCATGTCCTAGAAATCGAGGGTTTGCCTTCACCACTGAAAGACCCTCTTCCAATTCAGTTTTTAAAGGTACTCGGTTATTGGAAAAAGCCCGTTGTGCCTTTCTACACAAACATTCTACATAGCTATGCAAATCCACTTCTTTTGTGTGCAATGTCTTTTCTTTTAGCTGACTATAGCTTTCTAAATTATTGGCAAGACGCAACAAAATATATTCTTTCTTTTGAATGGAAGACAGGCATCGATTGAAAAATACCTCATCGTTTTCATTAAGCTGGCATTCTTCCAAACGGCGAGCCATCGTTTGCACCGAAGAAAAAAGATCGCTTATCGGCAAGCGCAGGCTTTGGCTTAAGGTCGTAGTTTGCAAAGGTTCGGTTTCTTGACAATAGGCAAACAATCCCTCCGGGTGGGGCAAAACATTCACGCCCTGTATCTGCAAGGCCCCCTTCAACAACTCTGCATTACTGGGTTCGGCAACGGCTTTAAAAACATCATCCTTTATACCAACTTCAGCTAGATTTGTTAAAAGCCGCTTTATTCTCTCTATTGTACCACTTGCAAGTTCGGCTGCCTTTTCGTTCGCCCAAAAAAAACCATCTCGACCAAGCCAAAAGCAAGAATAGTCTACCGTTTGAAACTCCTTATAAAACCCATTGAACATTGGTTTGTTTTTCATTTATTTATTCCTCTATATTATGTAATGAATTATGTAATGAAAATCGTGTAAAACCAATTCATTTATATTGTACACGATTTACAACGATTTGTCGAAACCTATAATAATTTGGCAAAATAAAATTTAAAGAATCTATTTCAAAAATTGTTTTTGAAAACCAAGTGGCAATATTTTATAAGCTCAATGGATAAAAAAAACACTATCTCTTATAAAATATTGGTAAGATTACAGCAATTGTGCCCCCTGCCCTTGCAGTTTGGAAAATCTTGTTATAAAATAAGACTATCCACGAGAATCAAAGAATCTTTCATATGGATAGTTTCTTTGTTTCCACAACAAATAGGGAGGTCTTTTTATGGGCATTCAAGTTGGAATCAATGGATTTGGACGTATTGGACGTTTGGTATTCCGCGCGGGGCTAAGCAACCCCAATATTGAATTTATGGGCATTAACGACCCGTTTATGACGCCTGAATATTGCGCCTATATGTTGAAATATGACACCGTTCACGGCCGTTACCAAGGGCAGGTAAGCCACAGCTCTGATGCCATTATCGTAGATGGGAAAACCATACAATTTTTTGCCGAAAAAAATCCTGCCGATATTCCTTGGGGAAAAGTTGGCGCCGAATATGTTGTGGACGCCACCGGCATTTTTTACACCAAAGAAAAAGCACAAGCACACCTAGATGCCGGCGCCAAGAAAGTTGTTTACACCGGCCCGTCTAAAGACGACACCCCTATGTTTGTTTGCGGCGTAAACCTAAACACCTATACCCCCGACATGAACTTTGTATCCAACGCTTCTTGCACCACAAACTGCTTAGCACCTTTAGCTAAAGTTGTCAATGATAATTTTGGTATTGCCGAAGGTCTTATGACCACAGTGCATGCCACCACCGGCACCCAAAAAACAGTAGACTCTCCCTCTAATAAAGATTGGCGCGGTGGACGTGCAGCCGCCGGTAATATCATCCCCTCCTCCACAGGTGCAGCAAAAGCCGTTGGCAAAGTAATCCCCGAATTAAACGGAAAACTAACCGGTATGGCATTCCGTGTTCCCACTTTGGATGTCAGTGTGGTAGACTTAACAGTAACCCTTAAAAAATCTGCCAGCTACGAAGAGATATGCGCCACCTTAAAAAAGGCCAGCGAAGGTGAACTGAAAGGTATTTTGGGCTATACCAACGAAGAGGTTGTCTCCAGTGATTTTATCGGTTGCCCTCTAACCTCTATTTTTGACGAAAAGGCCGGCATTGCTCTCACTGATAACTTTGTCAAATTGGTAAGCTGGTACGACAACGAATGGGGCTATTCCAACAAAGTTTTGAGTTTAATAGAGCATATGGACAGCGTAAAATAATCCATTCTCGCTATAATTTTTTGCACAAGACACCGTTTTTTAAATTCATTACTACTGCCCGGCCATTTGGCTTGGGCAGTTTTTTTGATTCCTGCGGGCTATTTCCTATTATAATACTATGATATAAGCCCTCCCTTTTTCTTTCAATCCCATCATTTTGCTTCCTGTTCTGCTTTTACAGGCATTTCACACAACAAGATTGTAGTTCTATTATGCCTGATAAACATGTACGAATTGTGATTAATTTATCATAGTCTGTGAAATATCCATTTAAATTGTGTAAGATATAAGGATATTCTGTTATGCCGGCTTATCGCGCTTGTGTTTTACAGTGCTTTACGGTATAATTTCATTGATAGAAAAGGGTGAACTGGGTTGATTTTAACATAAACTACTGCCTTTCATCGGCAATTTCTGAAAAATCGCAACGGTATTTTCCACAAGAAATGGAGCATGTATTTTGGGACTATCCAACAAACCAAATGATAAACGTCCTGCACCGAAGGATGATATAGGGGAAGAGCTTTTACAAGTAACCCCTCTTTTTTCATATACAAATGATACACCAGAAAAAAATAGACCCTCCAAGCCAACTCAAAACCGCCCACCCATTGACATCCCACTGGACGGTGAGGCAGCACAAACCCAACAGAGTGTACTGGAACGGCGCAAGGCCATACGGAGAAAGCGCCGAATACGCAGAAACATACTTTTGGTTTGTGCTTTGCTCCTTATTTTACTATTGGCTTGGGGGCTTACTTCTCTTATCGGCGCACTATTTGGTCAAGAAGAAGAAGAGGTAAGCTCTGTTCCGGCAGGTGCACCGGCCATTAGCGATGCCTCAGCGCTAACAGCCGCACCTGTGCCGGAAACAGTAGACAATAGCAGCTGGAATTTTGTAGGGCCAATAGAACAAACCATCAATCAAATGGAGTTATTAACCCCAGACTACCGAATGTTGTCCTTGCCGGAAAATGGCCGTGTTGACATGCGCTATTTTGACACCGTTACCTTTGTGGGAGATTCCTTGACGCAAGGGTTTCAAATTTATGATCAAGGCATAGACAATGCAAGCTATTGTGCTTACATCGGCATTGGGCCAAAACAAATGTACGACGGTTCTATTCAGCGCCGCCAAGACGGCACCCAAGAAGTTCCTTTAGAAGCGCTGGTATCGTATGCGCCGGCCAATGTGTACATACAGCTGGGGGCAAATGCCATGGTAAGCCTAGACGATGCAAGCTTGCTTGCCTACTATCGCGAAATGTTAGCGGCCTTTCGCGCAGCTCTTTCGCCAGATACAAACTACTATATACAATCCCTAACACCGGTTCGTCCGGACAATGACCCCGAATTTGATATAGCACGTATTCAATCTTTAAATAATCAATTGGCCGTGATGGCATTTCAAGAAAACATCTATTTTTTAGATTTAACAGAGGCGCTAGGCGGTGATGATGGCTATTTGCGCCCGGAATATGCCGCAGGCGACGGCTACCATTTGAACCCAACCGGATATGGAGTTTGGGTGGATTATCTGGTTACGCATACCGCATACACGCCCCTGACACCTTATTTAGAAGGCAGTCCCTTCTATAATCCGGAAGCGCTTGCCGCCGCAGAGGCCGCCGCCGCAGAAGCCGCCGCCGCAGAAGCCGCCGCCGCAGAGGCCGCCGCCGCAGAAGCCGCCGCCGCAGAAGCTGCCACCGCAGAAGCTGCCGCCGCAGAAGCTGCCGCCGCAGAAGCTGCCGCTGCAACAGGATGATATACCACTCAAAATCCGACTCGTAAGTTCCGTTTTTCATCATGGCAATCACATATAATCACGAAGACCATGTGGCTACCCCTGTGTCTTAATGGTTTGAAGGAGACAAGGATGCACTACTTAGATAATGCTGCCACCACAAAACCTCATTCGGAAGTGGCGGCTGAAATGGATAAAATTTTACAAGAACATTGGGCCAATCCTTCCTCCTTATATACTTTAGGGATGATCTCTGAAAAGAGCCTTGCCCAATCACGTCAAGTTATTTTAGATGCCTTATGCGGCAATGCACCCGGTGCGAAGCTACTGTTCACAGGCAGTGGCACCGAGGCAGATAATCTTGCCATTCTGGGTGCCGCGCGCGCACGAAAACATAAGGGAAAGCATCTGGTAGCCCCGGCATTTGAACATCCCGGCGTCTACAAAACGCTAGAATATCTTGCAGAAAAAGAAGGTTTTACTGTCACATTTGTGCCCCCTGATGCAAGTGGAAATGTAAGCGAGGATGCCTTGCTAAAGGCTATCAACGAAAAAACCATCCTTTTGTGTGCTATGCGCTTAAACAACGAAACCGGCGCCATGATCAACGTGGCAAAGCTTGCCAAATCTGCAAAAGAGAAAAATCGCAACCTCACTGTGCACATGGACGCTATCCAGGCTTTTTGCAAACTGGACCTACAACTGGAAAGCGGCTTTATAGATAGCTGTGCTGTCTCTGCACATAAATTACACGGACCCAAAGGAGTGGGTGCTTTGTGGCTACGCAAGGGATATTCGCCACAAGTAGTATTGTCTGGTGGTGGGCAAGAATATGGTTTGCGCCCTGGCACAGAAAACATCGCCGGTGCGGCAGGTTTTGCAAAAGCAGTCTCGCTGGCCATGGCCACAAAAAACGAAACTACCCGCACCATTGCGCGTTTATATGCCCAACTGAAAGAGGGCCTAAGAACATTACCGGAAATCAAGCTCAACTCGCCTGAAAATGCATGGCAAGGTATTTGTAACTTTAGTGTATCCTCGCTTCGCAGCGAGGTGCTCTTGCACCATCTAGAGGAGCAAAATGTATATGTTTCATCTGGTTCTGCCTGCGCCAAAGGTGCACAAAGCCATACACTGACAACAATGGGCCTGCCAAAACAACGCATCGAAAGTGCGTTGCGTGTCAGTTTTTGCGGGCAAAACAATGAGGATGATGTAAATGCCCTGTTAGCAGGCTTACATGGGGGCTTATTGTCCTTAGCCAAAATGCGCTGAAAGAGAGAGAAAGTATGCGGGAATTATTTATTGCAAGCATGGGAGAAATGGCCCTAAAAGGGCTGAATCGAAAAAGTTTCGAAGCCGTTCTGTTAAAAAATATTCGCGGAAAACTTACAGGTCTTGGTAGTTGGAATTTGCGCTCATCTCAAAGCACGGTTTACATTGAACCTCAGGATGCACTTGCTTTGCAACACACGCAAGAAGCATTTTCACGCTGTATGCGTGTGTTTGGCATTGCCGCCTTCACACGCGCCGCCGTGTGCGAAAAGACTATGGAAAGCATTCGAGATACAACCCTAGCCTATCTTGGGCCACAGCTGAAAAAGTCAAAGTCTTTTAAAGTGACTGCAAAACGAGCTGATAAGAGCTTTCCACTTAACAGCCTCGAAATCAGCCGCGAGCTGGGTGGGCAAATTTTATCGGCCTTTCCACATCTTAAAGTGGATGTACACACCCCCGAAGTTTTGGTGGTGGCTGAAGTGCGCGAAACAGCCGCCTATGTTCACACCGAAAAACAACGTGGACCGGGTGGGTTACCCGTGCACACCAGTGGCCGTGCAGCCGTATTACTTTCCGGTGGCATCGACAGCCCCGTGGCTGCCTGGCAAATGGCCAAACGGGGGCTTGGCTTGGTGGCCGTACATTTTGCAAGCCCACCCTACACCGGCCCAAGAGCGGCCGAAAAAGTACGAACCTTAGCACAAAAACTAAGCACTTATGTAGGACCCTTCCCCTATTATCTGGTAAAATACACCAAAACACAGGAATATTTGCGTGACAATTTACGCAAACAAGAGTATTTTACAGTTCTTATGCGTCGAAGCATGCTACGCATTGCAAGCCAATTGGCACAAAAAGAAGGTGCCGAAGCCCTCATCACCGGCGAAAGTTTAGCACAAGTAGCAAGCCAAACCCTACTCGCCTTGGCAGCCACCGATGAAGCGCAGGCCCTACCGGTGCTTCGCCCGTGTATTGGCATGGATAAATTGGAAATCACTAAAATTGCGCGAACCATTGACACCTTTGAAACCAGTATTCTCCCCTATGAGGATTGTTGCACTCTATTTACACCACCACACCCTAAAACCAAACCAAAACTGGCAGAAATTCACGCATTAGAAGCTCATCTTGGTGAACTTGCAAGCTTGGAACAAGCCGCTTTGGAAGAACTTACTTTTGAATTGATTCGTCCCGAAAGCTAAAAACCCCATACACAAAGATTTTGTGTATGGAATGCAAAAACGGAGGTATCTTTTTTGCGAGCAGAAATTATCAGTGTGGGAACAGAATTGCTTTTGGGCGACATTGTAAACACCAACGCACAGTTTCTGGCCAGAGAACTGGCTTCGCTAGGGTTTACGGTTTATTATCAAAGTGTAGTGGGCGATAATCCCATGCGCCTGCGCAGTTTGGTACATCAGGCAAAAGAACGTAGTGAAGTATTGATTTTCACAGGGGGGCTTGGGCCCACCGACGATGATTTAACCAAAGAAACCGTTGCCGAAGCCTTTGGCGACAGCCTAATACATGATGCCGATGAATTGGCAAAACTGGAAGCCTTCTATAAGAAACTTGGGCGCCCCATGGCACCCAACAACCGAAAACAAGCCATGGTGCCACGCCGTGGACTAAAACTGAACAACCCCCACGGCACAGCGCCTGGTGCTATGTTCCGTCAAGGGGGAAAATACGCTTTTCTATTGCCCGGCCCCCCACGCGAAATGAAACCAATGTTTGAAAATGAAGTACAACCGGTACTAGAAGCTATGCAAGATGGGGCCATTCGCTCGCACACTTTGCATGTAGTGGGCATGGGCGAAAGCGATGTGGAGGTAAAACTAAAAGATTTTGTGGGTGGCACCAACCCCACTGTAGCACTATATGCCAAAGATAGCGAAGTGCATGTACGCGTAACCGCCAAGGCCCAAACACCACAACAAGCCGACCATGTTAGCCTGGAAATGTCGAAATTGGTGCAGGAAGTACTGGGCGATATTGTCTACTCCAATGATGGTAGTACTTTACCAAAAACAGTGGTAGAACTCTTGCAAGCAAATGATGAAAGTATAGCACTTGCCGAAAGTTGCACCGGCGGCCTTTTGGCAGAACGCATAACAACTGTTGCAGGGGCCAGCTCTGTATTTGGCTACGGTGTGGTGAGCTATGCCAACGAAACAAAACACAAACTATTGAAAGTTCGTAATAAAAGCTTATCGCGCTTTGGTGCTGTTTCCAGCCAAGTGTGTGCCGAAATGTCCTTTGGGGCCGCAAAACAAGGCAATGCCACCTATGGTGTCGCTATCACAGGCATTGCCGGCCCCGACGGTGGCAGCACCGAAAAACCTGTGGGGCTGGTTTATGTGGGTGTATGCAAAGGAAATAATGTTTGGATTCGCAAACTGAATATACCCGGCCGTAGCCGCGATTACGTGCGGTATAGCGCCACGCAAAACGCTTTAGATATGCTTCGTCGCTTGGTTCTGGGCCTGGAAATTCCGGGCGCCAAGTGTTTTGCAGAAAACCAACATGCCGATTTCGAGCGCGAAGGACGCGCACAGCGGCGTGGTACTTTTATTCTGCGTGTTTTAGGGGGCATCCTATTGGCCATCTTATTTTTAGCGGCAATGTTATTTGCTTCCACTTTTTGGCAATCCGGCTCACAAGAGCAAAGCGCCATGCTTTTACCCTCAGAACAGGGGTTGCACTATGGAAGCGAAGAATACAATATCGCCGTGCAGCAACTGCTCGTGCACGAGCAAGAGGCAAACCCCGCCATAGATGGGTTTGTGGCTTTTCCCGATGCCCTTGTGGAAACCTTTGTTCTAAAAAGTCAACAAGAACAGGCCGATTTAACACAAACAGTAGACGAACCCCTGTTTAATGAATTGGCCACAGTTGGCAAAAATGCCAACTTACAAAGTTCCAGTGAAAATGTACTACTTTTTGGCGGCAGTACATTTCGTCCCCTCATGGAGCTTGCCCAGCCAGAAAACATCTCAAAAATCAGCAGCTTCACCTGTTTCACAGACAGTGAAGCCCTTGAATACCTTGTATTCGCTGTGGCCTATGTAGAGGAAGATGCACCACAGGACGACGGTTTCAATCCCGCTTTGCAGCACATTCATTCTTATACCGACTATCTTACATTTGTTCTGGGCGCCAAAGGGCGCAGTTTATATACCATTTCGTTGGATGTGCAAAAAGACGATAGTTTTATGACCCTACAAACCCAAGATCCTAATATCCCCGGGCAAAGCCTGTTTTTATTTGGGCGCCTACGTCGCCCCGGAGAAACAGCAGATGCCTCTAAGGTACAGCCCGCCGGACAACCCTTGATGCCCCTGAATTTTTATGAAGAACAAGGATATCCCGTACCTGACATACAGGAAAATTATGAACGTTGGTTACAAGATTTTCTTTCGCAAGACATGACCAACATGCAACTGCAGCTTAACCAAGGAATCCCCACTGAAGACACTACCCCAACTGTAGTTTTATACCCAGAAGTAGTGCCAGAGGTTGAATCTACAGATGCCTCTACGGAAACGGAGCAAGACGCACAAGCTGCGCAACCCGAGGAAGAAGCAGTCTCTGTGGCCGCATTATTTCAAATGGCGCCAACCATCAATAAATCACTGCCTCAAGATGTCGGCCCGCAAGCAACTAAAACGACAGCTTCTGCGGTTTCCTCTTCCATCAACCCCTCAACAAGCACCGCCTCCCAATCGGTAAGTGATGTAACACAGGACACTGCAAATTCTTTGCCGCAAAGCGAGGAGCCACAACAAGAAGAAGAATCACAACCACCACAGCCTGTGATCCAACGGCCGGATCCACGTTTTTTAGTGGTTCGCATGAACGGTGTTTTGGTTCGTGACACAGCAACCAATATTTTGGCCGCCATTTGCCAATACGAAGTGGCCAATGCGCCAACTGCTGTTATAGAAACGCAAGCCGTTGCAACCCATTCATGGATATTAAACCAGCAAGGCTCCAACAATCCTGCTCCCGCCGTGCGTGGTGCTGCTCCCAGTGCCGACATGCGTGACATTGTAGAACCCGTAAGTAGCTTGGTTCTTAGCGCCGATGGCTACAATCCTGCATTCACCCCATGGTTTGCCTCGGCAGCCGGCGGCACCAATTCTGCACAAGATTTATTCTCTGTAGATCGTAGCTATCTCAGACAACTTCCGGCAGAAAACGAGCAAGGCATGGCACGCACAAGCCAAGAAATCGAAATATCCGAAACGGAAATGTTGGCTATGCTTTCGGCATGGCCCGGCCTAGACGCTGAAAATTTAGCTGAGCCAGAAAATTGGTTTGCTGGTCTTGAACATAATGAAAGCGGCTATGTGGTGAGTTTAGAAATTGCCGGCGAAACCCTAAGTGGCTTGGAACTATGGCAAACTGTTTTACAAAAAGATGGTAGCCCTTTGCTACAAAGCCCTGCCTTTACCGTAGATTTCAACGGAAATTCATTCTATTTAAGAGTGTACGGCGAGGGCCACGGTTGTGGTTTAAGCCAAGCAGGTGCTATTCAGTTTGCACAACAAGATAATCAAAGCAGCGAACAAATACTGGCACACTACTTCCCCCAAACAGAGCTGATAGAATGGACATAGCCTTTTAATTCTATTTATTCATCGTTTATTGTTTGAATTTTCTTTCTAAACATCAACATTATGCACTAAGGAGAAAAAAAGGAGAAAAAATGGAAAAGTCTAAAGTCTACTTCACCGACATGCGCTGTAAGCTCGGCGAGGGCTTACAAAAAAAATTGAATACCTTGATAGAAAAAGCCGGCATCGACAACATTCAGTTCGAGGGCAAGTTCGTGGCCATAAAAATGCATTTTGGCGAGCCCGGGAACCTTTCTTTTTTGCGGCCTAACTTTGCAAAAACAGTGGCCGACCGTGTTAAATCTTTGCATGGACGCCCCTTTTTAACCGATTGTGGCACTCTTTATGTGGGCCGCCGTGGCAATGCGCTGGATCATCTTGGTGCGGCAGCAGAAAATGGCTTTTCCATGCTGTCTACCGGTTGCGAGATTATCATAGGCGATGGACTAAAAGGCAACGATGAAGCAGAGGTACCTGTAGAAGGCGGAAAACACTTTAAAACAGCACTAATAGGCCGCACCGTGATGGATGCCGATGTATTTATTTCTCTAAACCACTTTAAAGGCCACGAAATGACAGGCTTTGGCGGTGCCATAAAAAACATTGGCATGGGCTGTGGTAGCCGCGCAGGAAAAATGCAAATGCACAACGATGGCAAACCTTTTATCAGTGACGCATGTCGTGGTTGCGGGGTATGTTTTAATTACTGTGCACAAAGTGCCATTTACTATGACACGCAAAAAAAAGCACATATTCAAGAAGATACTTGTGTCGGCTGTGGCCGTTGTATCTCTGTATGTGCCTTCCACGCCATTGCCAGTGAGTTTGACAGTAACGGTCAATT
Source organism: uncultured Oscillospiraceae bacterium (assembly GCA_964370295.1). GTDB lineage: Bacteria > Bacillota > Clostridia > Oscillospirales > Ruminococcaceae > JAAYCI01. Next base: position 24,023 of record CAYJIR010000018.1, on the reverse strand, counting down.
GGTTAATGAAAAAATGGTGGAGTATGCAAAAGCAGTTCTTGCCAACCGTCCTCATTTTCACATTAGCATTGTAAACCAAGTATCCCCTTATTGTGACTGCCACTCCGAAAATGATGCCGCTGTTGTTCCGGATATTGGCATGTTTGCCTCTTTTGATCCCGTCGCATTGGACATGGCCTGCAGTGATGCCGTGAACGCGGCACCACCCATTCCCAATAGCGCCCTTGGACAATCCATCCACAACAGTGGCGACCATTTTTGCAACATCTTTCCCACAACAGATTGGCGCGGACAAATTCGCTATGCTGAACAAATGGGCATTGGAAACAGTGCATATGAGCTTGTACAAATATAGTTTCTATCCCTCAAGTCAAACACATTAGATGACTTTTAAGCAAAACTCAGATTATCAGAAAATAGGGTGGCTAGAAAACACTATGCCCATGGATCTTGTGCGGCCGGCACACGAATGCTGGGCATAAGCATATTCTCCCACAAAAACCACTGCTCTCCCTTTTGACGCAATTTCACAGGACGTTCTGTGTCTGCCCCGGATGACCTAAGAAAAAGCTTAGCATAACCGGCCTCTGCATAAGAATAGGGGTTTTCACACACTGTGATGCTATAGGGAACTGTGGGAGTATAGTTGTTTTGCACGCTAGAACCTTGCATATAAGAACTTGGCAAATATTTGCTGGCAGCAAGCCTATCGCGCAGAAATTGCTTGTCATAAACACTAAGTGGCTGTGGGCCTTTTAGCACATTGATCATGTCGATGCCTTGCTGTGTGTTCAAGGTATAGGCATGCATGGCCACAACGGTTAACGCAGCCGTGCAAAACGGGCTGTTCAAAGCGGCCTCTGGCAAGGCGGTAAGCTCGGCTACACATGTGGGCAATGTGGCGAAGATGAAAGTTTGGCAGTTTGTCATACAAGTACCTCCTAATTCAAACAACAGTGTAATATTTGTATTTGCATCCCAAAGATCTCACTCTGGTTTCTATGTTCACAGTATAACATAGGACCAGTTTTTTTTATACTAATTCAGAGAGATGTGCTTCTTTTTCTGTCAGCCGCCCTTTCACTTGCCACACATTACACAGAAGATTTTTAATGCGAAAGAGTAATTTGTGCAATGGGCTTTTTTTTGGGCATGGGAATGTACGAACTTGTTAATAAATTGTTTTTAGGCTATACTATAAGCATCATTTATTTTAGAAAGGAAGTTGCTATCATGGGTCTTGGCAAAAAAACAATAGACGATATCAGCGTAAAAGGCAAGCGCGTTTTGGTGCGTGTGGATTTCAATGTTCCGTTAAAAGACGGGGAAATCACAAATGATAACCGCATTGTGGCAGCGCTACCCACCATTCAAAAATTAGTAAATGAAGGTGGACGTGTTATTTTGTGTAGCCATCTTGGCAAACCGAAAGAGCCAAACCCGACCTTCTCTTTGGCGCCTTGTGCCAAACGTTTGGCAGAACTTTTGGGCAAACCGGTTTTGTTTGCCGATGACGACAACGTGGTAGGCAGCAACGCACGTCGAGCTGTGGCAGAAATGAAAGACGGTGATTTGGTTCTATTGCAAAACACACGTTTTCGCAAAGAAGAAACCAAAAATCTTCCGGCTTTTAGCGAAGAACTGGCAAGCTTGTGCGAGGTATATGTAGATGATGCCTTTGGCTCTTCTCACCGTGCACATTGTTCTACCGTGGGAGTGGCCGAACTTGTACCTGTAACGGCAGTGGGTTATCTAATGGGCAAAGAAATCGAATATCTTGGCAATGCCGTAAACACGCCCGCTCGTCCGTTTGTGGCTATCCTAGGCGGTGCAAAAGTTGCCGACAAACTCAATGTTATAGATAACTTGCTCACCAAGGTAGATGCCCTTATTATCGGCGGTGGCATGGCGTATACCTTTTTGAAAGCCCAAGGCTATGAAGTGGGCAAAAGCCTAGTAGACAACGAAAAGCTAGATTATTGCCGTGATATGATAAAAAAGGCAGAAGAACGTGGTGTGAAGTTGTTGCTTCCTGTGGATTCTGTAAACACCACTTCATTTCCTAGCCCCATTGATGCCGATGTGGACGCCGTAACATACCCTGTGCAAGCTATGCCAGCCGACACCTTAGGCTTAGACATTGGAGAAAAAACAAACGAGCTTTTTGCCAACGAAATTAAACAAGCCAAAACCGTTGTGTGGAACGGGCCCATGGGTGTATTTGAAAACCCCACTTTATGCAAGGGAACTTTGGCCGTAGCGCGTGCCATGGCCGACAGTGGTGCCACCACAGTGATTGGCGGAGGAGATTCTGCCGCGGCCGTGATGCAACTAGGTCTTGCCGATGATATGAGCCACATCTCCACCGGGGGTGGAGCAAGCCTTGAATACCTAGAAGGTAAAGAATTGCCCGGCATTGCCGCTATTGAAGCACAGTAAACTCAAAGTGCGAAAACCGCATTATTTATAACGCACTGCTTAAAAGGAGAATTTGCAACGATGGATAAGAGCAAACGTAAAGTAGTAATTGCAGGCAACTGGAAAATGAACAAAACAACCCAAGAGGCCAAAGAGCTTATCTTGGCCTTAAAACCCATTGTGGAAAAAGCTGCCTGCGATGTGGTGGTGTGCACGCCATTTACCGACCTTGCAACAGCTGTTTTTGAATCTCAAGGTAGCAATATCTCTGTAGGCGCACAAAATGTGCACTATGAAAAAAGCGGCGCTTACACAGGTGAAATTTCTGCCGACATGCTAAAAGAACTGGGTGTCAGTCATGTGGTAGTGGGGCACAGCGAGCGTCGTCAATATTTTGCCGAAACCGATGAGACAGTAAATTTACGCACCAAAGCGGCTTTAGCCGCAGGGCTTTGTGCCATTGTTTGCGTGGGTGAAAGTTTAGAACAACGCGAGCAAGGTGTTACCGAGGAATTGGTTCGGATGCAAACCAAAATTGCTTTGCTTGGTGTGACTGCCAATGAAATGAAAAATGTTATTTTAGCCTACGAGCCTGTTTGGGCCATTGGCACCGGCCGTACAGCAACGGCAGAGCAGGCCGAAGAGGTGTGTGCGTCCATCCGTAAGGTTTTAGCCGAACTGTATAGCCAGGCTGTGGCCGATGGTGTTACCATTCAATACGGCGGTAGCATGAATGCACAAAATGCGGCAGAGCTGCTGGGAAAAACCAACGTGGATGGCGGCCTTATTGGGGGCGCAAGCTTAAAACCATCTGATTTTGGCGAAATCATCAAGGCTGGCTCTGTATAGGCGCGTGTATTTTCTGTTATTCTAAACAGTTTAACACGCTACCCTTGCTTGACGAAAACACCGGGGCTATGATACACTTAAAACACATTATTGAGAAAGGAGCGGCAAATGATGCAAAATATCTATAAAAATTTTTGTTGTTGTTTTATACCGCTTCGTTCTTTTTGTGTGCTGTAAACAAAAGCAACCACAAAGAGCTCGGGGCTATATTTTATGCCCCGAGCTCTTTATTTTTTTATTTTGGCCACTTCAAAAGGAGAATTCATATGGGCCTGCTCAGTGATGCAAAGAACATTCAAAATACAGACCCGGCCGGTGTTAGTTTGGCACAAGTGCTGTTTTTGTATCCGGGTTTTCACATCCTAATTTTCCACCGTATAGGCCACTGGCTTTATTTACATCGACAATTCTTTCTGGCACGCATGATAAGCCAATTTGGACGCAATGCAACCGGAATTGAAATTCATCCGGGTGCAACCATCGGCAACCACCTTTTCATCGACCATGGCATGGGAATTGTGATAGGGGAAACCGCAGAAGTGGGAGACGATGTAACCATCTACCACGGCGTCACTTTAGGCGGCACCGGCAAACAAACAGGAAAACGCCACCCTACAGTATGTAACGGGGTTCTTATCGGCGCCGGTGTAAAAGTGCTGGGACCGGTGGTGATAGGTGAACGCAGTCGCATTGGCGCAAACAGCACCGTTTTGGCAGACATCCCCTGTGATTCCACTGCCGTGGGCAGCCCGGCCGTGGTGGTGCGCAGTTTCCCCGGGAAATCTCCTTGTAGCCAAACCATAAATCCAAGTGGCGAATTGGACCAAAGCCATTTTCCAAATGTTTTGGAAAAACGTATTGTTGAACTTGAAAAGAAGCTCTCGCGTCTAGAACGACAAGAGGGCGACAGGGCCAAACTTGAAATTGACCGTAGCCCCATATCCTATGACAATGACTAGCACAAAAAGGGTTGAAAAATTATGCAAAAGAAATTATTGGTTGTGGTTGATATGCAAAAAGACTTTATTGACGGCGCCCTTGGCACCAAAGAGGCAGAAGCCATTGTGGAAAATGTGCTTGAGCTGATGCAGCAATATCCCAACGAAAATATATATGCCACAAAAGATACCCACTTTGCGGATTACCTCAACACGCAAGAGGGAAAATATTTGCCCGTACCCCACTGTATAAAGGATAGCGAGGGTTGGCAGTTCGACCGGCGGCTCGCACGACTTTATGAAACCCATGTGATCGAAAAAACAATCTTTGGTTCTGAAGCGTTGGTGCATCTATTACAAGAACGTGCACAAAACGAAAATATTGCGATTATGATTGTGGGCTTGTGCACCGATATCTGTGTTGTTTCGAACGCTATTATGCTAAAAAACAATCTTCCTGATGTGGAAATTTCCGTAAAAGCAGCTTGCTGCGCCGGGGTGACACCCCAAACGCATGAGGCCGCCTTGCAAACCATGAAAATGTGCCAGATACAAGTGGTTTAAGCCTCATTCATTTGCAAGTTTTCCGTAAATTCAAGCACATGTTGTGGATATTCATGCCTATCTGCCTGCACTACGGCAATTTCCTCTTCTAGAAACCTTTGCCTAAGCTGCTCGTAGTCTTGCAAGGTGGCCGTTTCAAAGCGGGCACTTTCCATGGAAAGGCCCACGGCGTTTTCGGCAACACCTACGGTTTCGCTTTCTAAAATAAAAAGATCTCCTTGATAAAATAGGTCAAGCGCATGCCCCATGGCAGATTGCCAATATTTTACTGCACTGACTTGCACCGTTGGGGAAAAAGAGGCCATGTCTATATCGGCACCCATGCATACCCCACCAAGCTCTTCGGCCGCGTCGAATACTCCCTGTGCAATTGTACTCTCACAGGCAAAAATAAGCTGAACGCCCTGTGCAAACCAAGCGTGTGCCGCTTCGTTTGCACTTTCTTTATCTTGGGCAGTATAGGCATAGTGCATATCCACCTGAATGTCCAGTTCCTCTGCGGCAGCGGCAGCACCTTGCACAAAGCCAAATCCGTAACCAAAAGATTTTTCATCCTGCGCAAGCCCCATAAACCCAAGGGACTGCAGGCCGTCTAGCACTGCCATGTAACCCGCCATATAGCCAGCCTCCTCTTCCGACAGTTGCAAACTAAATAGATTATCGGGGCTGTTTTCCACCTCGCCTGCATCCATCAGAACAAACGAAGTGTTTGGGTATTGCTCGTCCAGCATTTCTGTTGCAAAGGCAAAGGACTCGCCGGACAAAACCACCAAAGAAGCACCATTATCTACGGCTTTTTCAATGGCTTGATTATAATTCTCTTGTGTAGACCCACTGGGTAAAATATAATTTGCGGTTTTGCCATGAATATCGGCATACAATTGTATCCCCTCCCAAAGCCCTGCACTGCGCGCGTCCTCTTCCAAACCAGCGGCATCGGTGATGAGTATAATTTCTGCCTCTACGGCCGAGCAGGCAGAAAAGGCGCCAAGAATTAAAACACAAAGTATAATGCATAAGATTTTTTTCATATAGAAGTATCCTTTAATAACACTCAAATGTAGCTCCCCTAAAAATAGTGCACCTTACTCTCTGCTATACAGAGCAAAACACATCTATTCTGTAGATTTCAAACTTTCAATGCTGTCTATCTTGTACAAATTCCGCAACATCAAGGCATCCACTATAGCCAGCGAAAACAGGGTGAATACCACCGAAAGAAAATAACTGCCCGGTGCAATATAAGGGCTAAATAAAAGGTCATCTACCATGGCGGCCTGCATCACAAAACGATGCAAAGCCACACCAAGCAAAAGCCCAAACAACGACCCCAAAAGAGTAAGGAAAAAACTTTCTCGGTAAATATAAGCGGCAAATTCCCTAGGATAAAATCCCAGCACTTTTAGGGTGGCAATTTCCCTGGTGCGCTCTGTAATGTTGATGTTGGTGAGGTTATACAGCACCACCACGCCCAAGGCTCCGGCCGATACAATAGCCAAAAGAACAACCGCATCTAAACCACTCATCATATCCGAAAATTCACGGCGGAAATCTACTGTATCTAAAGCACCCAAAACATTATCATCTTGCAAAATAGCTTCCAAGGCAGTTTGTGTTTCAACATCCTCTGCTGTTTTCAACCAAACACTGTCGAATTCCGGATTTTTTCCGAAGATATTTTCGTAGAATTCCGGCGTAATATACACATAGTTGCTAAAATAATTTTCCGCAATGGCCGCTACAGGCACTTGCAAGGGCGCATCATCATAATACAAGGTGGCCGTATCTCCTGCCTGGATCCCCAGTACATCGGCCAATTTTTGCGTAAGAACCACGCCTTCTGTGTCACCTAAATAAAAAGGTTCTTCAGTTTGAGGATCATAAAATCGCAAAAAATCTTGTAACTGTTGCGTTTGCTCCGGCACAAATAAATACACCGCCATATTTCCGCTTGTTTTATCCTCAAAATCCACTTCTACACTGTACTGATCAAAATACAGCCCCTCGCCAAAAGTAGACAAAGTCTCATTTAGCTGGCTATCCTCCTGTGACGAGGATGGCTCTGATAATATAATGGTTGCATCGTAATTGTTTATTTTTTCAAACTGCAAGGGAATAACGCGGCCAATGGTATCGTTTAAGCCAAAGCCGGTAAGGAGCAAGGCCGTACACCCTGCAACACCAATGATCGTCATTAAAAACCGTTTTTTATAGCGGAATATATTGCGGCTGGTCACTTTTTGAATGAAATTCATGCGCTTCCACAAAAAGGGTATTCGCTCTAAAAGAATGCGCTTACCTGCCCTTGGGGCTTTCGGGCGCATCAGCATCGCCGGCACACTATGCAGTTCACCCAGGCAAGCGGCCAGTGTGGCTCCCGCTGTGCTTAAAACACTAACTCCAATGCTAAGAGGAACATATACGGGATGAATGGCGAGACTTAAGCTGGGCATGTTATACATCAGGGAATACGCTTCCCATAGAATAATGGGAAATACCGTGATGCCAAAAGCGGCACCCACCACAGCCCCCGACAAACTGGCCACCGAACCATAGAACAAATATTCAAAAGCAATGGCCGCTTTGGAATAACCCAGTGCTTTTAAGGCGCCTATTTGCGTACGCTTTTCCTCTACCATACGTGTCATGGTGGTAAGGCAAACCAAGGTTGACACAAGAAAGAAAAATACCGGGAATACCCCTGCAAGGGCGCGCAGGCTATCCACACTGTTTTCGAAGCTACTGTATCCCGGTTGTGCTTCGCGCGTTTGCACGAACCATTCCGGCATTTCCAAATCTGCAAGCTCCGCCTCGGCGTCGGCCAGTTCCGCTTCAGCATCGGCCAATTCTTCCTCGGCATCGGCAAATTCCAAATCGGCTTCGGCCCGTGCCTGCGCAAGATCTTGCTGTCCTTCGAAAAAGTCAGCCCACCCGTCTGCCAATTCAGTTTCTGCGTCAGACAACTCGCTTTCGCCAACTTGGATATCGCTTTCCGCACCGGAAAGCTGTGCACTGGCTGCATTTAACTGAGCAGACCCCTGCTCGATTTGCTGCGCGCTCTGCTGCAGTTGCTCGGCACCGGCGTTCAACTCTGCTTCTGCTTGTGCAAGGGCCACCATGCCCGCCTGCAATTGTGCTTGGCTTGTGAGTAAAGCAACTTGACTTTGCTCTAACTGCACACGTGCAATTTCCAAAGGCTCTTTTTGCCCGGCTAACGCACTTTCAGCGCTTTGCACCGTAGACAAAAAACCATCTAATTCAGTTTTTTGCCTAACAAGAGCCGTGCTTTGATCGGAAATTTCTGTGTCTAGCAAGGGCAAAACGGTGTCATCCAACAACGTTTTCACTTCTATCAAGCCGGCATCATACGCAAGGAGTAAAGCGCTACGCATGCCGACAAGAGCATTTTGCAAGGCAGTTTTTTGGGCAGAGTCCTCTGGCAAAATGGCAAGAAGTTCTTCCAGTTGATTTGCCGCCTCTGTGCCCAAACTTCGATAGTCAGCTTCCTGTGCAGGCAACACATAACTTCCCAAAGTCTCCGATTTTGCCGCAAGGGATTCCGTTCCATTTTTCAATTCATTTAAACGGGATTCTGCGGCCAGATACGCCTGCTCGCTCGCTTCGTACTGCGAACGCAAAGCGAGAACACCACGCTCTGCCTCTTGCCAGGCGGCCAGCCCGCTTTGATAGGTGGCTAAGCCTGCATTATACTCAGAAAGCCCTGCCTCATAAGCTGCTTGACCCTCCAGCAGTGCATTGCGTTCGGCCTCTAAAGAGGCACGTCCGGCAGCAAGGTCTGCCTCACCGGCCGCCTGGGCATTTTGCCCGTTTTGCAATAAGGCCGCTTGGGTCGACAATTCTCTGCGACCACTTTCCAATGCCTCACGTGCAGCCACTAGCTCATTTTGCCCGGCTGTCAGCTCGTCTTGCCCAGCCACCAGTTCTGCTTTAGCCTCCGCCAGTTCGGCCTCCGCATCGGCAAATTCAACCTCCGCCTCGGCTTTGGCATCTGCCAATTCTATTTGCCCCTCTAAAAGTTCTTCCCGTGCATCGGCAAGTTCCACTTCGGCCTCTTGCATAATTTCGTTATAACGTATACTCTCGCGCTCTTGGGCAAAAGCTTCCAGACGCTCTTCTCCACTGCTTTGTGTTGCATCATAGGCATCATCGAAACTGTCTAAGCCCTCGGCAGCACTATCGCGCAAAAAAACTTCCAAATAATATTCAGAATCGAACGCCGATGGTAAAACCAAATAAAAACGGCTAAGTTGTCCATCACCCAATTCGGTATTGCCTCGGGTATGGTATATATAATAGGGTGACTCTGCTATACCCACTACAGTGAATTCTTGTGTGGTTAATAAATCTTGCGCATCTTCAGAGGTTTCCGGCGAAAGCATCACCACATCGCCAATGGCTTCGCCACCGGTAGCATCGGCCAAACACTCGTTAGCGGCCTCGGGATAGCGACCTTGCAAAATTTCCGGGCGATTGAGCTGGGATGTATCATCAGCACCTTGCGGTATACTATGTATGCGCACAGGAACAGGACCCTGCGTACCTTCCACCAGTACATCAAGGCCATATCCTGCAGAAACCGCAGAATAATCGCCACTTTCCTCTAAAGCGGTGATATCGTCTTCTGTAAAGCCAAAACTGGACAATAGCCGATAGTCGGCCAATTGGTTTGCTTCGTAATAATGGTTCGCCGTAAGCAACATGTCTGGCCCAATAGAGGTAAGCCCTACAAAAAAGCTCCCCCCAAGCGCCGTGATGGCAAAAATAGAAATAAAACGATTCAAGCTGCCCCTTAGCTCTCGACGCAAACTTTTAAACAGTGTTTTATGGTACATATGTCCTCCGGGACGAAAAACAAAAACATTGATTTAATAAACGCGCACAAAACAAATTGATATATTATCCAAACTTCTATTTAGGCTCGCACTGCAAGCCCGGTTTATAAAGATTGCAAAATCATATCGTAAAAACATACGCTGTGAAGGTATAGCACTCAAACCCATTCTTCAATTCTTATACCAACGGGCGGCAAATGTCGCCCAGAATATAAGTTTTTCGCTTATGCAAAAAAATCTTACAATCTGACAACACACAAAACGGCATTCGCCACATAGCGGCACAGGTTTGTGTGTTGTGGAGAAATCCCTATTTACGAAGGTGTTTCTCGTGCCTTAATAATCCGGTAGCTTTGGCAATTTCTAAAATAGGAAGCGGCAAAAGAGAAAAAGCCAAAACCAATAAATAAAGCGCAAGCGGAAGTGGCACCAACGAAAATGCCGTGGCAAGGGGAGGAACAAAAGCAACCAATAACGTAAGCGTTAAGCTAAGTAGGCAAGCCCCATTTAAATATTTATTGGAAAATACTCCAATGCGAAAAATACTATGGCGCGAGCGCATATTAAATGCGTGGAAAATTTGAGACTGTGCCAAAGTTAAAAACGCCATCGTCCGTGCCACATCCAGTGCTTGTTGTGGCGCGGATATAAGATACCCAATGGCAAAAGCACCTAGGGTAAGTGCCGCAAACATCACACCCTGCAAAAGAACTTGTGCGCCCAATTGATGGGCAAAGATACTCTCGTCTTTCGGGCGAGGCTTGGCCAACATCACTTCATCATCCACAGCTTCGCGTCCCAAAGCAATGGCCGGCAGACTGTCTGTGACCAAATTTATCCATAAAAGTTGCATGCTAAGCAAAGGGCTTACCTGAAAGAATATCATCGACAGCAAAACAGTAAAAACCTCGCCGATGTTGGTTCCCAACAAAAAACCTACTGTTTTTCGGATATTGTCGTAAATGCCACGTCCTTCTTTCACCGCGTCTACAATGGTGGTGAAATTGTCATCGATCAAGGTCATATCGGCGGCACCTTTGGCCACATCTGTGCCTGTAATACCCATGGCACAACCAATATCGGCCGCCTTAAGTGCCGGCGCATCGTTTACACCGTCCCCAGTCATAGACACCACATCGCCACGTTTTTGCCAGGCTTTCACGATGCGGATTTTATCCTCTGGCGACACGCGCGCATACACAGAAATGTTTTCCACACGCGCATCTAATTCTTCTTCATTCAGTTGAGCAAGTTGCTGCCCCGTTAGGCTTTCCTCGCCCTCGCGAAGCATACCAAGATCTTTGGCAATGGCTTGGGCTGTCACCACATGATCGCCCGTAATCATAACCGGACGAATGCCGGCCTTGCGACAAACGGCCACAGCATCGCGAACTTCGGGCCTTGGGGGGTCTATCATGCCCACAATCCCCAAAAACTGCAAACCATTTTCCACCGTTTCACTATTTAAATCTTTTGGCAAAGCATTGATGTCTTTATAAGCCACGGCCAAAACTCGCAGGGCATTTTCACTCATTTCATCCACTTTTGCAGCCATGGCTTTATCGTCGAACGAATTGCAACATGGCACCAAAGAATCAAAAGCACCCTTTGTAATAACGCGTAATTTCCCATCGAACTTGCAAATAACACTCATGCGCTTACGGTCGGAATCAAAGGGCACTTCACCCTCACGCGGATACAACTCTGCCAAATCTTCCTTGGGTAGGCCATTTTGCAAAGCCGCTTGCACAATAGATGTTTCGGTGGGGTCGCCAAGGAGTTGCAGTGTGCCATCCTCCTCTATTTGCACGCTGGCATCACAACACAAAGTGGCATGGGCCAACAGTTTGCGTATGGCTTCTCCATTCTCTTCACCAATGTCTTCCCAGGTGGACGATTCCGCACTAAACGCTTTGGTTAAGGTCATGCGGTTCTGTGTTAATGTGCCTGTTTTATCGCTACACACCACAGAGGCAGAGCCCAGCGTTTCCACCGCAGGCAAACGACGAATAACCGCATTTTTCTTCACCATACGTTGCACACCAATGGCCAAAACAATTGTAACTATGGCCGGCAAGCCCTCCGGTATGGCCGAAACCGCTAACGACACAGCCGTCATAAATATTTCAATCCAGGCCATGCCAAACCAAAGACCCAACCCAAAAATAATCACACAAATAACAAGTGCCATAATCCCCAATAAACGTGACAATTGGGCTAGCTTTTGTTGCAAGGGCGTCGCACCGCTCTCCTCAGCATTTAAAAGGCCTGCAATGCGTCCCATTTCGGTGTTCATCCCGGTTCCTGTCACCAAAAATTGTGCGCGCCCATAACTTACCGAACACCCTGTATATACCATATTTAGACGGTCGCCCAAAGGAGCCTCTTCCGCCACCACTGCGTTTGCATCCTTTTCGCTGGGAACACTTTCACCGGTGAGCGCACTTTCTTCACATTTTAAGCTCGCACTTTCCAAAAGCCGTCCGTCTGCCGGAATGAAATCTCCTGCCTCAATAAGTACTATATCCCCGGGAACCAAGGTGAGCGCATCCACCTTTTGTTCTTCTCCATCACGCAAAACACGTGCATGAGGCGCCGAAAGATTTTTTAAGGCTTCCAGGGCCTTTTCGGCACGGCTCTCTTGGCTTAAACTTAAAACAGCATTGGCAACCACAATTAGCAATATCAGAAGAGGTTCAAAGAACTCGTTGGGGTCATGCCCACCTAAGGCCACCACAAAGCTCACCACAGCTGCACCCAGCAAAATCAATATCATTGGGTCTTTAAACTGAAAAATAAACCGTATAAAAAGACTCTTTTTCTTCTGTTGCGCCAAACGGTTCTCGCCATATTTCAGCAATTTTTCTTGCGCTTGCTCTTGTGAGAGCCCCTCGTGTATTGGGGTTTCCCATTCCTGCAAAAAATCCTTTAAGGGTTTTTGGTACTCGCTCATGCCAAGCTCCTCTCTACTTTATTTCTTAATAATACCATAGAGTAGGCACACCTGTCTTTATTTTGTTTAAAAAAAGATTGCGTATTCCTCTATTCTTAGTCTATAATTAGAAATAATATCTTCTAAGATGCATGAGACGTATAGAGAGGAACTATCTATGGATGATTTGGCGCAAATGTTCACACAAGAAAGCAAAGTGGTTATCAGCCCGGATGAGATGCGCGCATGGGTAATGTTGCCGTCTCCCCAAAAAGATCACCCCTACACCGAAGAAGGATTGCAAGCTTGGCTATTGCAAAACGGTGTCACCTTTGGTGTGCGTGACGATATGATAAAAGCTGCATTACACAACCGTATAAATGGTGAGCTTATGGAGGTGGCACGCGGCACAGAAGCGCAAGAAGGAACGCCCGGCCGTCTTGTTTATAAAGTGGACCAACAAGAAAATGCAAATATACGCACAGGGCTGGATGGCGGCCTGGTGTTAGACGATTTATCTTTTTTACAAGAGCTTAAAGCAGGCACTGTTTTGGCCGAAACGATGTTACCGGTGCAAGGAATACCAGGGTGCACAGTAAACGGCAGGGTATTGCCACCCAAAAATACATTGCCCCCCACAAAAGACTTGGACGGCTTTGGGTTCGAAAAAAGTGAAGACGGCCTACAATACTTTGTACCTGTAGACAGCCATATTCGATTTATCGATGGCAGTATGCAGCTTACCCCTGTTTTACATGTGGAAAGCCTTTGTGAACAAGATGGCCCCTTAGAATTTGAGGGGGACATTGTGATAGATAAGGACGTGCTGGCAAACAGTGTTATCAAAGGGGGAGCCAGTGTTTACGTGGCCGGTCATTGCCAAGAATCCACCATAGAAGCGAAACGGAATATTGTGCTATGCGGCGGAATAAGCCCCCTATATGGCCGCGGCACACTACAGGCGAAAGATAATATTTGGGCAAAGCATTTTGAACGGGCCGACTTAAAGGCCGGACGAGACATCTCTGCCGAGCATTTTCGCGGGTGCGAGGTTGTGGCAGGTGGCCAGGTACGCGCTTTGGGAAGGCAGGGCCTGGTGGTGGGCTGTGAAATCCACGCAAAGGGTGGGCTTATCTGTCAAATACTGGGCGGCGATGAAGACACAAGCACCGAAATATTTGTGGGACTAGAAAAGAGCTTATTAAAACGCGGTCAGGAAGTGGCGCAGAGCATAGAAAAACGCAATCAAGATGTGCAACGAATGATACAAAGCCTTTCCGCTTTTGAAAAACTCAACCGCCAAAAACCAAACAAAGGAAAAGATTTACCAGAATATAAGGACATGGAAAAGAAAAAAATGGCGTCTTTGCAAGTTCTGAAAATGCTAGAGCTAGAGCGCCAAAACATCAAACGCAAAATGGACAGCATGAGCTCGGCTGGTGTTGTAGCAAGAGACCGTGTATTCCCCGGTGTGCTCATCAGCATCGACACGCGGGAATACGTGACGGATAGAAAGTTTGGCAAAGTACGCTTTAAACGCGAGGGTGAGTATATAGAGAAATTGGCAGTTCAATAATAAAAGAAGAGGCCACAGGGAACTCATACTCCCTTGCAGCCTCTTCAATTTTATTATAAATTGGCCCACCTTGTCGTCTGTAGCCTAGTTATCACCCACTCTTACAAGTAGGGCGGTGCTCTGCGAGATGTTGCATGCTCCCTTCCTCCGGCAATGCCGGGAGGTCTGCAATTCACAGCTCGACTCCAAGCTCCTTTTCTATAACCAGTAGGATAATTATGGCCACATCAAATCGAACAAGGCAGGCAAACCAATATCATTTTTTGTCTGGCAATGATAACATAAAAATGAACTATCACACCAATTCATCTTCATCAATATCATACAGGGCGCTTAAACGCGGACGAAACATACGCATCACTTTAGCCAATTCGGCTTCGTCTTCCACAATATCAAAACAACTATCCTCGCCCTCTTCCTCTTGTGCAAGGCGCATTATTAGCAAAGTGGCATCTGTTTCCAGTTCTTTTTGGGGATCATTTTCGTAGGGAAGCACCGCAAGATACGAAATATCGTCTATTTCGCCCTCGTCAACCACTTCAAACAGGTGTTCAAGGCCATCCTCATCTGTCAAAGACAATAGACTAGGCCCATAAGACTCCTTTGGATCATTTGTTGAGGGAGGTTCACGCATAAATGGAGCACTCCTAACTATTTTTTGCCCACAGGCTTTCCTTAATGATATCCCAAAAATTGGGTGAGGTCAAGCCTTTTCGCAGGCAAGTTTTTATAGCTTACGAATACAGGCATGTTAACCCTGTCTAAGGAATTAAATCCACATAGAATCGTATTTATATTTTCTATACTTTGCTTGATATTTTTTTAGGAAGGAAAGAGTAGGATTGAAATATATAACCTGCCTGTGCCTTGTTCTTTCCCTGCTATTGTTGGGATGTGCAAGTACTGATGAAACAGGAGTCACAAACGAACGTGGTACTGTAGAAAGCAGTGTACTACAGTTTACGACACCAAATGAAGATGCCGTTTTGGTATATTTAGAAACCAGCGAGGGAACTATCACTGCTGTGCTCTATCCCGAGCTTGCCCCAATGGCATGCGAAAACTTTCTTGGCCTTGCACAAGCCGGCTACTATGATGAAACCCTTTTTCATCGCGCAAAAGAGGGCTTTGTTATCCAAGGAGGAGATGCCGAGGGCACCGGTCTTGGTGGCACCAGCATATGGAACCATGCTTTTCCAAACGAAATAACCCCCTCTTTACATCACTACGCAGGTGCACTGTGTATGGCCGGGGCCAACGATGCGCAAGGCAGCTTACTCTCTCAATTTTACATTGTGGCAAGCCCCCCGGCGAATTTGGATGAAGCTGCCTTGACCACCTTAACTACAGCCGGATACCCACAGGAAGTGGTCGACACCTATCAACAGGCCGGTGGCCTCCCATACCTCGATTACCGAGACACAGTATTTGGACAAGTTATTTCTGGCATGGACGTAGTAGACCGCATTGCACAAGTGGACACAGACGACAACGACACACCCAAAAAAGATATTACGTTGCATTCTGTAAGTGTGGCCTAGACAAAGAAACCAAAGAGAATAAAAGTCACGCAAAATTTAAAAAGGGGATTGTTCAATGATTTTTTTGAAACGTGTGATTTTTTCAAAAAGATTTGCTGTGATTATTGTAGCACTTTTACAGGTTCTGTTTTTCGCTGTTTTGATGATCCTTTTGGCTAATTGGGGCATAGCCGGCTACACCATCATCACCATTTTTTCTGCGCTGGTAATGTTTTTTTTACTTAGCAGTGACGATCTAAACCCGGCATATAAATTGGTGTGGCTGATGATGTTCGTCCTCCTACCGGTTGTTGGTGTGTTATTCTACTTGATGTGGGGGCATCGAACGGTACCCAAAAAACGCCTAAGGCAAATGGAAATCGCCACGCAGAATGTGGCTTTGGCCTTGCCACAAAACGAGCGTGTGATGCAAGCGCTCGAAGCAGATAACGTAATGCTGCATCGCAATGCAAACTATCTCTTACAGATGGGGAAAAGCCCTGTATATCCGGCCGATGGTGTAAGTTACTACCCCTTAGGTGAAGATTTTTTCGAAGATTTTCTGCAGGAAATTCAAAAAGCGAAAAATTATATTTTTATGCGCTACTATATCATAGAAGAAGGGGAGATGCTAGGACGTACGCTCGAAATTTTAAAGCAGAAAGTAGCCGAGGGCGTGGATGTGCGTATCATGTGGGACGGTTTTGGTTGCTTGCTTACCTTGCCCGAGGATTATCCCGAAACTTTACGCGCCATGGGCATTCAGTGCGCAGTTTTCAGCCCAGTGGCTTTCACTGCACACGTGTCCGATTATGCCATGCTTAACCACCGTGACCACAGCAAAATTTCAGTAATAGATGGCAAGGTTGGTTTTTCCGGCGGAATTAATTTTGCCGATGAATACATCAACGCAAAAGTACGTTTTGGCCAATGGAAAGACACCGCCGTTATGGTGCGTGGTGAAGCGGCTGCAAGCCTTGCCGGTATTTTCTTAATAGGATGGGATTTTGTCACAGGGACGGTAAGCGACATCCCAAAATTTTTGCCGGAACCAGAACCATTCACAATGCTTAGCTTGGGACACGGCTATGTACAACCCTATTGGGATTCTCCACTAGACACGGAAAACATTTCAGAAAATGCCTATCTAAACACCATCACGCAAGCCACAGACTATGTGTACATTTCCACACCCTATCTTATATTAGACCATGAAATGATTTCGGCTCTTTGTCTTGCCGCCAAGAGTGGCGTAGATGTACGCTTATTAACACCGGGCATTCCAGACAAACGCACCATTTACTGGATTAGTAGAAGTTACTATCCCATTTTGCTGGAAAATGGGGTACGTATTTTCGAATATACACCGGGTTTTAATCACGCCAAAATGTATGTGTCAGATGACAAAACGGCCATTGTCGGAACGGCAAACATGGATTATCGAAGTTTTTATCTCCATTTTGAAAACTCGGTGGTGTTCTATGGTGGTTCCATTATCAGAAACATAAAGCATGATCTTGTAGATTGTTTTAAAGATGCCTCTGAAGTAAGCTGGCAAGAGGCCACGCAAATACCTTTTCATGTTCGACTTATACAGATAGCAGCAAAGCTGTTATCCCCATTCCTATAGTTTGCCTTTACCTGCCAAATATATGCATTTTTTCTTTTCTCTTCTATCTAACAGTCCAGTAAGCAATAAACATCCACATAAATATATTCGGAATAACATAAGGAAAGAAGGAGATCACTAATATGGAATTTGTGGGTACTTTTTGGGCACTGCTGGCGCCATTGATTGCCATCACCTTAGCGCTTATCACGAAAGAGGTTTACCTATCTTTATTCATCGGCATCTTGGCCGGAGCGGCTCTTTACACAAACTTCTCATTCATGGGTACGGTAGAAATGGTATTCCAAGTCTTGATGGAAAGGCTGGGCGATGCATGGAATATCGGCATACTTATCTTCCTTGTTTTCTTAGGTATTATTGTGGTTTTGATGAATCGTGCAGGCGGCAGCGCCGCCTATGGTCGTTTTGCCCAAAAGCATATCCACACAAAGCGCGGAGCTTCTTTGGCTACCTTTGGTTTGGGTGCACTTATTTTTGTAGACGACTATTTCAATTGTCTTACCGTAGGCAGTGTGATGCGTCCTGTAACCGATAAATTAAATATATCACGCGCAAAACTTGCCTATATCATAGATGCCACAGCGGCACCCGTATGCATCATCGCGCCTATTTCATCTTGGGCAGCCGCCGTTACAGGCTATACTTCCGGCGATGGCTTTTCCCTCTTTTTACAAACCATTCCATACAATTTATATGCTTGGCTCACCTTACTTATGGTGGTCACCATCTCTGTAACCGGAAGAGATTTTGGGCCGATGAAAAAACATGAAGAGGCCGCTCAAAAGGGAGATCTATTCAGCGGAAAGAATGACTACGAAAACGAAGATGCCCAAGTGGTTTCCGGTTCGGGGTCTGTGCTAGATTTAGTATTGCCAGTGGTAGCCTTAATTGCATTTTGTGTATTGGGCCTTATTTATACAGGTGGTTTTTTTAATGGCGAGGGCATTTCCTTTATAGATGCCTTTGCAAACAGCAATGCCTCTATGGGGCTGGTTTTGGGCTCGTTCTTTGCCTTAGTGTTCACATTTTTGCTTTATATCCCTCGGAAAATCCTTTCGTTCACAGAGTTCACAGCTTGTTTTCCCGCCGGTTTTCGGGCTATGGTACCGCCCATTTTGGTGCTGGCGCTTGCGTGGACCCTGGGAGGCATATGCCGGGATTATTTAGATGCCGGCGGATATGTTAGCTCTGTACTGGGCAATTCGTCCACCTTGGCCAGTTTATTTCCTGCTTTGCTCTTTTTAATTGCTTTGGGGCTTGCTTTCTCCACAGGAACATCATGGGGATCTTTTGGTATTTTAATACCGATTGTCACCGATGTTTTTGCAGAAACAGATCCCCTGCTGGTGATTTGTATTGCTGCCGTGTTGGCCGGTGCCGTTTGTGGTGACCATATTTCTCCCATCTCCGACACCACCATCATGGCATCGGCAGGAGCGCAATGCAACCATGTGACACATGTAAGCACCCAAATCCCTTATGCTCTTGTAGTGGCTTCATCTTGTTTGGTGGGTTACCTGATTGTCGGTTTTACGCAAAACGGAGTTTTGGCCATGCTGGTATCTTTGGCTGTGCTGGGGGGATTATTCTTGCTCTTCTTTAAAAAATTGCCAAAAGATGCGCCTGCTGAAACAGAGGAAGCACGCACAAAATAGCGCTCTATACAAACCATCAGCTATTCTACACTGAATGCCCGTAGGACTCTTTGTTTGGTCTAGTTTTATAACAAAAGCCTTACCCTTTCGCTAAGAAGGCAATACATCATGAAATTGAATGAACCCTGCAAGGGTTGATTCAATTTCATCACTTCCAAATGTATATCCTTTAAAGTGAATCACCCTGATTGAAAAGATTCCTTACATTGTACAATAACAAAAAAAGGGCGACACCTCAAAAATGGGTCCGCCCTTTAACATATTAGGAGGTTACGATGAAAGAGAACCGTTGCATGATTCAATTTTTCGAATGGTATTTGCCGACAAATAGCCTCTTTTGGCAAGAGGTAGCCCAAAAAGCTCCCTCGCTAAAACATCTTGGCTTCACCGATGTTTGGCTGCCGCCTGCGTATAAAGGGGCCGGTGGACAAGAAGACGTGGGATACGGTGTTTACGACATGTACGATTTGGGTGAGTTCGATCAAAAAGGAAGCATACCCACAAAATATGGAAGCAAAGACGAATATTTAAAAGCCATCCAAGCCTTACACTCATTGAATATTCTGGTGCATGCCGATGTTGTATTTAACCATAGAATTGGTGCAGATAGCACCGAATGCGTTTGTGCCAATGTGTATGATCTAACCAACAGAAACCATCAAATTGGAAAGAGGGAAATCGAAGCCTATACAAAATTCACCTTTCAAAATCGACAGGGGAAATATTCCAATTTCACTTGGAACCACACCCATTTTGATGGTTGCGATTGGGATGCCCGCACGAGCCAAAAAGCACTTTACCTGTTTGAAGGAAAGCACTGGGAAGATCAAGTAGACCTTGAAAATGGAAATTTCGACTATTTGATGGGCGCTGATTTAGACATGCACAATCCTGAAACGTATGCTGAACTTCTCTTCTGGGGGAAGTGGTACTTAGATTTCACTGGCGTTGATGGTTTTAGATTGGATGCCGTAAAGCATATTAATTTTCCTAAATTAATGGACTGGGTTTTAGAAATGCGCAATCACGCAGGAAAAGACCTGTTTGCTGTGGGCGAATATTGGAATCAAAATCTTTCGGCACTTTTATATTTTTTAGACAAAACAGGCCACAGCATGCGTCTTTTTGACGTACCACTACACTACAATTTACATAAGGCATCCACGAGCAGCGGCCAGTTCGATTTAAGAAGATTGTTTGATGATACTTTGGTAAAACATCGCCCTAAGCGAGCGGTCACCTTGGTAGATAACCATGATACACAGCCTGGACAAGCCCTACAAAGTTGGGTAGATGGTTGGTTTAAACTACACGCCTATGCCCTTACATTGCTTAGGGAAGAAGGTTTGCCCTGTGTATTTTACGGCGATTTATATGGTGTTAAAAATAATGGCATTGCACCGGTAGGACACGGTTTGGAAAAACTGCTACAGGTGCGAAGCAAATTAGCCTATGGCGAACAAATCGATTATTTTAACGACGCAAATATCGTGGGATTTACACGTTTGGGCGATAAGCTACACCCTCATTCAGGACTTGCTGTTGTTCTAACCGATGGCAAAGGTGGTAGTATCCGCATGTGTATGGGATCATCTTTTGTAGGCAAAACGCTCATAGATTGCCTTGGAAACTGCCAGAGTAAAATACAAGTAGAAAGTGATGGTTGTGCCAATTTTCCCACACGCGACGGCAGTGTGAGTGTATATGTGGACGAACATGCCCTTTCACAATAGAAATGTAATAAGACACTCATTTTACAAACATTGTTTTTTTGTTTTCAAGGCTAAGAATTTGTCCTCTTTTTCATAACATAAAAGTGATTCTTTCTTTGTTAATTCACTCATCTCCGTCATATTTCCCCAATATCTCTTCGGCATATTGTTTCGGCGGCAACGCTCATTTTCACGCTCCTCTATACTTACACTATGGTAGAAAAGCTTCCAAAGCCCTTCATATGGATCGGCAGAGCTTGGATTTTTAACAAGACCAGTTAAGGGAATCACGCGCCCTTGGTTCTTTTCATAAACGAAAGCGGCTTCATGCGTTTTATCAAATATTAAAAAGGATTCTTGTGAAAGCCGTGCCATAAAATGAGGAGCAACAAAAGGCAAAATGAAGTTTTTCGGGGTGATGGTAGACAGTAAATACCCATTGCTGTCTTGAAAACGAATAAACCCTTTTAGAAGATGTGCTTCGTTTAAAAGATGCTTTTCCGCTTTTAACAATGGGGCAAGGTCTTCGTGTCCCAGTTGCCCCATAAATGAGGCGCCCTCTTGATATCCTCGTAGCAAAAAACGAAGCATATATATTTCTTTTTCCGGCAAATACGATAGAAAACAAGTTTTCAAAAGTTCAACTGCTCTTTTTGTAAGTTTGCACGGAATAGACTTTGCAACTCTCTGCGCTTTTTCCGGGTCTGTTTCTACTAGTTTTTGCTGAAATAAACTCACAGGTGCCAACTGTGCCGTATGTATAGCAGATGGCACTTCATTTGCGTACACGCTTTCAAATACACAACATAAAAAACCGGAGAAACTGCCATCGTATATATATTCCAATGTAGCTTTGGGCGGCATCACAAAGCCTGTGCCAGACATTTTACAGCCTCCATACTCGCTTCATAACCCGTATATTGTGAATTCGCTTGTGGAAATTGTAGCTGTCTTTCTGTTAACGACGGCGGTGTGAAAAAGCTAAGTTGTTCCACTCCATGCGAAAAAACGGCGGGATCTATCAAAGCACGAACCAATTGCTCTTTGTTGCAAGCTAAGCTTGGGCGACTATCCTTAGTGGTAATGAAATACTGTGCACGTTTTAACACTATACCCATCCTTTTTAACTCTGCAAGCCCCAATTTTCCGTAGGCCCTACCGGCCAAAATTCGTCGCGCACCTGTAGGGCCAATGCCCGGCACGCGCAACAACTCTTCTCGGCAAGCTTTATGAATATCAACGGGGAAAAAAGATAAATTATGTATGGCCCAGTTGCATTTCGGGTCTAGATATGGGTTAAAACTCGGTGTTTCCTCGGTTAAAATTTCTTCGACATTAAAGTTATATTTGCGAAGCAGCCAATCGGCTTGGTACAGTCGATGCTCGCGCAGTAACGGCGGTTCTGTTTGAGGGCTTGGCAGAAATCTGCTGTCTCCCACGGGAATGTATGCCGAAAAAAACACACGTTTTAATGAATACTTTTTATATAGCCCCTGCGTGAGACGTAAAATTGCATAGTCTGTTTCTGCGCTGGCACCAATAATCATCTGCGTGGATTGGCCCGCCGTCGCAAAATTTGGAGCATGTCGATATTGTACTAGGTCCTTTTGAGATTGAATGCACTCGTGATGAATTTGAGCCATTGGCTCTAAAATTGCTTTGCGGCTTTTTCCTGGCGCCAATCGTAGCAAACTTTTCTCGCTAGGCAACTCAATATTAACGCTTAAACGGTCTGCCAATAGGCCCAAGCTATGAATCAAATCCGGCGAGCTTCCCGGAATGGCTTTGGCATGAATATAACCCATAAAATTATATTCTGTGCGCAAGTATTGCAAAACACGAATCATTTGTTCCATGGTATGATCCGGATTTTTCACAACCCCACTGGATAAAAACAACCCTTCGATATAATTACGCCTATAAAATTGAATGGTAAGCTGGGCGAGCTCTTTTGCTGTGAAAGTGGCGCGAGGCAAATCATTACTTCTTCGGTTTACACAATACTTGCAATCGTGAATACACTCATTGCTCAACAAAACTTTCAAAAGGGAAACACACCGGCCATCTGATGAAAAACTGTGACAACAACCGGTAGGCAAGACAGCGCCCATCCCTTGGCCATCACGCCGATTGGCCCCTGACGATGTACACGCAACATCGTATTTTGCCCCTAAGGTTAGTATTTTCAACTTATCATTAAGCTCCACTTATTTTACCCCCGGGAAAACAAACCTTCAATAAAGCTATATCGAGTTTACCACTGCGCTTTCGTCTCTACCACTTTTCCTGCAATAAATAAATGCTCCAGTTCTTCCCCGGCCACAATAATGGGCTCGTAAGCCGGATTGAAGGGTTGCAGCACCACCGCATTCCCCTTACGTAAGAACCGCTTCAAGGTACCCTCACCCTCGCCATACACTACCACGCCCAAGTCTCCGTCATCCAGCACCGGCTGACGCCGAACAAGGGCCAAATCTCCCTCATGTATGCGCGGCTCCATAGAATCGCCTTTAACAATAAGATAAAAATAATTTTGCGGATCTTTAACAGTGGCCGATGCGCTTCCCATATCTTCCTCAAACGCCAAAGAGCCATAACCTGCACGAACACTGCCCAGCACGGGTATTAGATTTTCATCATTGGGGGCGTAGGGCGATACAGCCATATAACCTGAGTCTTTTCTTCCGATCAAAGAATCCAAGCTAACATCAAAATAGTCCGCCAAATACATCAATGTTTCCCTGTCCGGAAAAGATTTATCCGTTTCCCACTTGCCCACTGCTTGCTGCGAGATTCCTAAAAGATTGGCCAAGTCACCTTGTGTGATTTTTTTTTCTTTACGCAGTTTACGCAAACGTTCTCCAAACATAGCATCTGCTCCCTTCCTTAACACTGCGCTCTCTATCAAAAGAATCGTACGATCAACCTCATTATACTACTTTTCAGTGTATTGTCAATATAAAAACATCTAATTTTTGTTTTTCTATTGACAAACAACCATTTGTGGTGTTATTATTGAATTACTACAAAAAGTTGTTTTTCGGAGGAATCGTCATGTTGAAAATCATCCGTTCTTTTATAAAGCGTTGTCTTGTTGTTTTACTTTTTATTATATGCGTGCCTTACTTAGATTTATATCTCTTGCAAAACAGTGGCTGGCTAGGTATTGTTTTATTAGGCGCTTCATGCCTGTTTATGCTCTATATTTTATTGTTTAACCACAAGCTAAAAGATTGTATCTGCTTGAAACTTCTCTTGCTAAGAAAGCAAAAGGTTTATGCAGAAAACCCAAAATCAATAAATCAGAAAAATTTCTTAGTATCAACGAAATGTAAACATAGCAAAGCTGGATAAAAACCCCCCATATAAAACAAAG
>CAYJIR010000017.1:0-43854 GCA_964370295.1 uncultured Oscillospiraceae bacterium | reverse complement strand
CGGGAAATTTCGTCCAGCTGCTTTGCCAGTTTTATCTCTTCCCCTTGTGGTAAGATCGCTTTCATCTGCACCGTGTCTAGAAACAAGGGTTCTTCTAAGCGGGCACCCGCC
This sequence comes from uncultured Oscillospiraceae bacterium, assembly GCA_964370295.1. GTDB lineage: Bacteria > Bacillota > Clostridia > Oscillospirales > Ruminococcaceae > JAAYCI01. The sequence goes on along the minus strand of CAYJIR010000017.1, from coordinate 43,743 downwards.
TGCACAAAAATGCGATTCACTTGTTCATATAAGGCATAGGGCAACTCTAATTCAAGGCAAACGCACGGGCGCACATGCACCAAAACAGCGGCTTCTAAAGTGGCCTTGGCACAGCTTGTATACGCGCGCACAAGCCCTCCGGTGCCCAAAAGTGTGCCCCCAAAAAATCGTGTGACCACCAAAATCAAATCACACACCTCAGCTCCTTCCAGCACGGTAAGCACGGGCAATCCGGCGGTTTTCGCCGGTTCTCCATCATCAGAGCAGCGCTGTTTGCCCTGTTCTAACAAACGATACGCAAAAACATTGTGATTTGCCGCACGGTGCTGAGTTCTCACACTTTGCAAAACCGCAAGCGCTTGCTCTTCACTGCACACGGGCGCAGCATATCCAATAAATTCGCTTTTTTTCTCTATAATGCTAGCACTTGCCGGTTTTTGTATGCTGGTGTAGGCTTGCATAAAGAGCCCCCCTTACTATCCATATATAGAAAACCGGCAGCCCCAAGGGCCACCGGTTCTGTTTTTTGCTTATTTTCCGGCATTCTCCGAAATGTTGAAGCGTTTTTTGAAACGACTTACCTGACCGCCGCTATCCACAAGTTTCTGTTTTCCCGTGTAGAAAGGATGGCATTTGTTGCAAACCTCTACATGGATGCTTTCTGTGGTAGAACTGGTTTCAAACTTGTTTCCGCAAGCGCATGTTACATCACAGGGGCCGTACTTAGGATGGATTTTTTCTTTCATCTGTCTCACCTCATTATTTGCCGTATTCTCCGCCATTTATCCAGCGTAAGAGGACACGGGATTCAAAGCAAACGGAATACCATTCACTTTAACGTACTTAAATAGTATAGCATGGTTTTGTGTTAAAAGCAAGAATTTTTTACTGCATCCACGGGGCCACGGCCTTGGCCAATTGTTTTTGTATGTCTTGTGCCTCTGGCAAGCTCGCCCCTTTAGTGGTGGTGTAAATTTTAAGTTTCGGCTCTGTGCCGGATGGACGCACAATGACGCTGTGCCCGCCTTCTAAATGATACTCCAGCACATCAGAAGCCGGCAGTGAGATACTTTTTGTTTCTCCCGTGAGACAATTTGTTGTTTGCTTGCTCTCGTAATCTGTGAGCTCCATCAATTTTCGGCCTGCAATTTCCTGGGGCGGCGCTTGTCTTAAACGCCGCATAATGCTACGCATTGTATCCATGCCCGAAAGCCCTTCAAAGGCAAAACTATCTATAACCGACGCATAAAAACCATATTTTTGATACAAGGCCCGCATGGCTGCAAACAGGCTATTTCCCTGCATTTTATGATACGCTGCCATTTCGCAAATGAGCATGGAAGCCACCACACCGTCTTTATCGCGCACATGGCTGCCCGCAAGATAACCATAGCTCTCTTCAAACCCAAATACAAAACGTTCTTTTTCCTCTTGCGCTTCCAGTTTTGCAATTTCTTCCCCAATATATTTAAACCCGGTAAGCACTTTTATCATTTCAACACCGTGTGCCTTGGCCACAGCATCGGCCATGGGCGTAGACACCAAGCTCCGCACGGCCACCGGCTGCTTTGGCCATGCACTTTGTGTCTTTTTTCCCGTGCAGATATAATCCAGCAGCAGCACACCCACTTCGTTGCCACTTAAGAGACGATATACACCTTCCTCATCGCGCACGGCAATGCCCACACGGTCTGCATCGGGGTCGGTTGCCAAAAGGATATCTGCCTCCATTTTTTCGCTAAGACGCAAGCCCAGTTCCAGCGATTCGCGCACTTCAGGGTTTGGGTATGGCGCCGTGGGAAAATTGCCATCGGGCAATTCTTGCTCCTTCACCACCGCAACATCTTGAAAACCAATGTCGGCCAATATATGACGCACCGGCAAATTCCCCGTGCCATTTAACGGCGAATACACAATTTTTAAATCTGTTTTTTGCGCCACCCCGGGGTACACACACTGTTTTTTCACCTCGGCATAGAAAGCATTCAAAACCGCATCCTCTATATAAGCAATGCTCCCATCTTGCAAGGCAGCTTCAAAAGAAACACAGGAAACGCCCTCAAAGATATCACAGCCTTCTATGGCCTGTAGCACAGCATCCGCCACCTCGGTGCGAATTTGGCAACCGTCTGCACCATACACCTTATAGCCATTATATTTTGCAGGATTATGGCTGGCCGTTACCATGATGCCGGCATCACAGTGTAAATGTCGCACGGCGAAACTCAAGGCCGGCACAGGCTGTAGCTGCCGATACAGTTGCACTGTGATGTGGTTTGCCGCCAAAACACGTGCGGCTTCTTTGGCAAATAAATCGCTTTTTAAACGGCTATCATAGGCGACGGCCACCTTGGGTGTTTTCTTTGTTTGCAGCAAATATTCCGCCAAGCCCTGGGTGGCTCTGCGCACGGTGTAGATGTTCATGCGGTTGGTGCCGGCACCCAAAACCCCACGCAAGCCGGCGGTACCAAAAGACAAATCCACCGCAAATCTGTCTTCAATTTCGGCTTCGTTGCCTGCGATGCCCTCAAGCTCTGCTTGCAAATCTGCATCTTCCAAATTTTGCGCCAACCAGCGCTTATACTGTTCTACATGCATTACAATTCCCCTTATATACATTATGATATAGTAACCAAAGCGTTCGCACTTCTATTTTTTCGAACTATGCTTACATTCATTTTTACGAAGCGCGCCTATGATAATACCAGCTTATCAGCAAAGTGAAAACAATGAAGAGGTAAAGGGCAATTACCGTGGGCCACAGCCACGAGGGCACTTGCACCAGAAGGTCCCGGTTACTAAACGCGCCCACGCCAGCCTCTTGCGAAACTTGCAAAACCAATCTGCCTTGTTTGCCATCTGGTGCGGTGTATACCACCTCGGTAACGCCTTCTTCGTTCGCCGTGAACACAAGCACGCCCTCTTCAAAGTTGGCCGATAGTACGGCTTCGTCATATTCCCAATTTTCTAAGTTATCGTCTTGTGCAACGGCAGGTTGCAGCCGAAAAGATTCCCCGCTGGCCACCGTGTTATCTTGCACACCTAAAATTCGGATATCCAAGCTTGCCAAAGCCTGCGACAACTCATCGGCCAAGGTGTTTCTTCGCGCGTCGGACATCGTGCGAATATTTTCGTCTTCCACCTCTTGCACCGTGTCTTGCAAGAGCTGCCACGAGTCTTCGCTGTAATGCTCGCCCTGCAAGTCATTTGCCTCTTCCAGCAAAGAGGGCAGAGCATCCTCGCTGGATTGCACCGTCAAGCGATAGGTTTGGCTGCTAGGTGTGGCATTTGTGCCATATGGCAAAGTGTATGTGATGGTATACACGCCTTCCCGGTTTGTATCCACCTCGTTTACATGCTCTCCCTCAAAATAGATAAGCGCTTCCACTTGCAAGTCTTCATCGCGTGTTAACAGCCAATCCGGGGCACGTTGCACCAAATTTTGATAGGAAGATCCATTCAGTGTTTCCAGATGATAGGGCGTTTGAAATACCTCACCGGCCGAAATGCTGCCGTAGTGCCCATCCGGCATAGTAAAATATACTTTCGGGCGTTGATGTGCCGCAAAACTAAGCACATTGTCATCGTTTAAAAGGCTTGGATAACCCCTTGAAAAATCCAACGCACAATAGGCCAAACTATCTTTGCTGATTTGATAATGCACCGGCAAAACCAATTCTTCCAAAGAAGCGCAACCGTAGAACATCTCCGGGGCAATCACAAAATGTTCCGGCAGGCGCACTGTGGTTAACGATGTGCATCCACGGAAGGCCTGTGCCTCGGCAACCCCTGCAAACTCTTGCAAATCCAGGGTGTGCACAGAGGGCAAGTTCTCGCGCAAGAACAAACCGTCTTGCGGTGTCAATTCCCCACTGCCCGTGATGGAAAGCCGTGTGATGTCCTCTGCCAAAAGCCCCTCTTCCTGTGCCAACAAGGCAGTAACCGCGGCCTCCAAACCCGAGCTCGTATCCACACGCACTGTGTGCGACGAGGCAACCACCACCGTGCCTGGGGCGGCAAGCACTAGCAAAAAGGTAAACAGCAAACCAAAAACTACAAGTCGTTTTTTTGTTGTGGAGCTCGTTTGCAAAAGACAATCCTCCCATTGATATGTATCCATTGATTATTCCATGAGCATCTGCTTTGCAACCTTTGCTAAAAAAGGTTGTAAAACACAGTGTGCCAAAGAAGCCCCGCAGAGTGTAAAAACCAATACTCTGTTTTATTTTTATGCCGGTAGCCCACAACCCTGGCAAGCAACGGGCGGAAAATGCCACCCAAGCATATCCGGTTTTTACGGTTTCACAAACAAAAGCTTTGCACCCGGATAACACACAAGGCGGTGTAAGACGGGAAGCGGCCCAAGTTTACGTGTTGCAGAGAAAAAAATACACCAAACATACTCTTATATCATAGCAAAAACAGAAGCATTTCGCAATGCTTGCACCCATATTTTACCTCTAATTTTTCTTATAACACACAAAATCCCGAATGCACAAGGCATTCGGGATTTTTGGAGCTGCTAACCAGATTCGAACTGGTGACCTCGTCCTTACCAAGGACGTGCTCTGCCGACTGAGCCATAGCAGCAATGGCGACCCGGATGGGGCTCGAACCCACGACCTCTAGCGTGACAGGCTAGCGTTCTAACCAACTGAACTACCGGGCCAAACCACCTTAAAACACAAAGGTTTTAAGGCTAATGGCAGGGGCAGAAGGATTTGAACCCTCGGCACGCGGTTTTGGAGACCGCTGCTCTACCAACTGAGCTATACCCCTAAGCGCCATATAATTATATCAAACAAAAATAAAAATAGCAAGTTTTTTTATGATTTAAATAATATTTTTTTCTTTTCCACCAGCAACGTTGCCACCACCACCACACCACATAAGAGAAACACGGGATAATAATTCAGTAGATACCTGGTGCCTGCCTCCCACAAAAGTAGAAACAAAAACATCCCAAGGCTTGCAATTTGCAATGGCAAAAAACGCTCTTCTTTGTAATACAAACTAAGCACAAAACCAACAAACATCAATAATAGCACGGCCACATGGTAGCCTTGGATCACATTGTCGTATACGGCGTTGTATGCCCCGCTTGGATTTAAAACATCTATCATAAAATTTTGCGTCATAGGCGCGCCGGACACCGTGCTTTGATAGTCGAATCCTCCACTGCCAAAACTGCGCACGGCCTTTTGGCCCAAAAATGTCAGGTGCTCTGGCAAAGTTTTCTGCCCAAGGCGTATTTGCACCAGCTCCAAGGCCGCTTGCTCTTTTTCTTCTTTGGTCTCGAAAGACCAGATATAGTGGTTTTCCTCTGCGCTGTGCGAGCCGTCACCCTGCATGCCCATGGCTATCCAGGCAAGATAAGGTGTGGCTTTGTCTTGTGCCAAAGTTTCATCTAAAATATTTTGATATACAAAGGCTTGCACGCCCATATTTATCAACAAAAAGCTCACGACGAAACCAAGCAGACAGGCCGCTGCTTTTTTAAAAGCTTTGTTGATTATCAGCACAAGCAACACCGCTATAAGCGCTATCACCACCGAGTATTTTATCGCTGTGCCAAAAGCTGCAAAAAGCGAAAGTAGACCGATGTATAAACCCTGTTTTTTTCTGTTCTTTGCCTGCGTCGCCATAATAAAAAAATACACGATGGCCAAAGGAAACAACATGGTCGTTGTGTCTGTATAAAAAATGGAAATGTAGCTTTGCAAGGGCAGGCATAGGTACAGGGTGAAAAGTGCAAAAAAGCCCATCGTCTTTCCCGCCAGTTTTTCTGTGATGAGATACACAAAAAGATAGGCCAGCTGTATGCACACAGCGTTTAGAACCGCACCCACTGCGAAGAAATTCTCTACGCCAAAACGATGACCTACACGAAACACAAATTGCAGCAGCACAGTCAGGGGCAGATTGTTGGGAAATTTATAAAAATAATCCAGGTAAGGGTCTAAAATTTCGCCGGTGATGGCATAATTGTAAGCGCCTGTGAACACCCGCTCAAAATCTTGCGTTGGATAGCTTGCACAAAGTAGATAAAACAGCACTTGGGTGCCCGTTAACAAAAGGAAAAAAAACAGCAGAATCTTTTTGTGGTTGTGTATAAGCCATTTGCCATGTTTTTGACACAGTCGCAACAATCCATAAAAAACACTCAGCCATGCCACGGCCAACGGCAACACCACATACCAGTGATACGCAAAATGTATATTTTGAAACAGCACCGCAAAAGAAAGCCAGCCGAACAACAGCGCCGAAAGCACATAAAAAAATGTGCATGCCCATTTTTTCGCCATTTGCTCTCACCCCTTTTGTTACGTCTCGAAATGCGGTTTTTCTGTTTCGTGCCCGCTGATTTTAGCATGGTATGGCCCTGTATGTCAAATTTACGAATGCAAAACACCCCTCATCTTCTTTAAGAAACCCTAGGGCAAAGTTCTTCCAAATTTCAACATAATTGTGTATACTATACTATAATATAATGCCTACTGAATGAACCCCTCAAGGGTTCATTCAGCACCACCGCGGTACGCGGTGGCCATAAAAGTGCTAAAAACAGCACTTTTATGGGGCATATCTTGATGCACTCCACTGTGTTTTCGCCCCTTATAATAAAAGGCGAAAACAAAAGTGCAAGGTTTTTATGTGAAACATGGGAAAACCCTTGCACTTTTTCAAACAAAAAGGACGATTTTAAATTTGCATATGTCGTTTTTTGTTTGTTCAGTAGGCATTAGAGAGCTACGATTCTGCTCGTACAAAATCAAGCTTTTAAAAGTGTTCCTCTGGATGCGATGTTCTGCGTTTTCCTCTTTGGTAGAAATGGCGGAAAACGCGATTCGTACACACAAAAATTAAAGGAGGAAAACCTTGAGGATTGTATTTTACAACACGATGTCCAATATTTTTGACAGAAACTGTGAACATAACACTTGCTATCCAAAACGTGGCACGGAATGGGACCAACTGGCAAAACAATACCCCCAGCACGAGTTTATCTTGGTGAGCAAATTGCCGGGCATGTAGGGCCTTCCCTGTTTGATGACACCTTTTATGACGTCTTTGGCAGATATGATGTATTATATGGAACGCTATCACGACTTAATCGTGCGCGATATAGAACTGGGGCGCATCGATGATTCCATCCGCCTGCCCGACGATTTACGCCGCGAGCTACAAACCTACCTTAAACCTATGCCAAAACGCGCCGAAAAATTGCGGCAACAGTTTGCCAAAGGTTTCGATATCCCCATTTTGCCTCGTATTTTCCCAATGATGGATTTCATTGGGGGTATCGGCACCGGTAGCTTCACCATTTATGCAGAAAAAATGCGCCGATATGCCGGCGATATCCCGTTTTATTTTTCCGTTTATGCCGCCTCGGAATCTATGATGGCCGTGGCGATAGAAATGGAAAAAGGCGAATATGTTGTTTTGCCACACAGTAGTTTTTACGAATTTATCCCCGTGCCGGAACCCCGGAAGCGGACGAACCTGAAGACGACAACCCAAAAACCAAACTGCTACACGAGTTGGAGGAGGGCCGCTGTTATGAAGTGGTGCTAACCAACTTGGCCGGTTTTTATCGCTATCGTCTGGGCGATGTGATCCGTTGCACGGGCTATCACCATGAATCTCCCAAAATTTGTTTTGTGTATCGAAAAAAACAAATGGTAAGCATCGCCGGAGAAAAAACAGACGAAGGCTGTATTGCGCGTGTGGTAAAACACTTCGAGCAAGAGAGTGGTGAAGCTGTGCGCGACTTTAGCATCTATGCCGACACCAATGTTTCCCCCGGACGCTATATGCTGTTTATAGAGCCGGAAAAACAACTCCCCAAAGAAAAGCACGAAGAATACCGCAAAATTGTGGAACAAGGACTTGCCGCTGCAAACCCATCAATTGGAATCAAACTGGAAAACGGCACACTATCGCCTTTTGAAGTACAGTTTTACAACAAGAAACTTATGCCCTGTATCGAGATATCCAAGTGGCACGAGGCATTTCCGACAACCAATTAATACCGGTGCGCGTCATCGACACCGCCGTAAAAGAAAAGTTCTTTTTTGCCCTCATCGATAACGAATAGCACCCTGCATTGCCCTAAAAGCTCCACTAAAAATTTAGTGGGTACGTTTCATCTTCCCTTTTGAATCTTTTAGCTAAAAAGATAACGTGTCACTCTCCACTGTATTTTCATCCCTAAGCCAAAAAGACAACATGAATGTGCAAAATTTTTGCGTAAAAACCGAAAGAAACCTTATACTTTTCTAGATAACAAACACTAATTTCAAATTTATATGGGTTGTTTTTGTTGTTCCGTTGGCTTCCATATAAACAACCCTCCCATCCGCTTTGTTAAAAGCACACACGGAAAGAAATTTTTAAAGCGATCGCCTGTGTTTTATGCAAAAGGAGGTAGCTGCTTTGAAAACACTTATCAACATGACAAACAGTAGCCTTGATTTAAAACGATTTAAGGATGCGGCCCATTTAAGACAATTTTACGAAGAAAAAGGGCTTGACGGCTTGGAAGTGATGTTTGTGGAAAACGCGCCCCCTTTGCACACCACCTTGCAGGGCGGTAAAATTGTGGGTGTACATCTTTATTTTTGGCCCACTTGGCTGGATTTTTACAGGCAAAACACATCGATTTTGCTAAAACGCCACGGTAGCGCCTTGGCCTACGAAGCCTATTATGGCGGAAAAAATCGCGATGCTCTCTTTAATAAATTGCTTAATCAGCTGGATTTCGCACAGCAGCTTGGCGCAGAGTATGTGGTGTTTCATGTGTGCGAAATCGCACCGGAGGATGTCTACCTCACCCAAAGAAGACACACAGATGAAGAAGTGATATTGGAGGCTTGCGAGCTGATTAACCGCTTGCTTTGCACAAAAAAATACAGCTTTCATTTTTTATGCGAAAATTTGTGGTGGGCCGGTTTTAATTTAGAGCAACCCGAGATGACAAGGCTGCTGATGGACAATATCCATTACGAAAAAAAAGGCATCATGCTGGATGTGGGACATTGGCTACACACCAATGTAGAGCTTCGCACACAGGAAGAGGCCATACAATTTTTATGCGACGGCTACGCCAAAGACCCCTATTTGCAACACTTTATTCGCGGCATACATCTTCACCAAACCTTAAGCGGTGCCTATGTGAAACAAACTCGAAAGAATGCGGCAAAAGGGCTTCCTGTTTTTGAACACATCTTCAAAGTGGATGCCCACTTGCCTTTCACAGACAACCGCATTGCCAACTTTGTAAAACAAGTATCTCCCGCATATTTGATACACGAGCTGATATCATGCGATTTAGCACAGCACGAAATGCACCTAAACACACAAATGAAAACGATAAAAGGCGATGAAAATGGAGTGTAAAAATATGTTGCTACATACATTTCCTTCCAAAGATACTTTGCATTTATATCAACAATCTCTGGTGATGTGCTTTCACGGAAAACGGCAGGTGCTGTCTACCGCGCCGGCGAACGGTGGCTATCAAGAAAAATTAACGCATGTGTTTAACCATGACGAAAAGCCGGGGGCCGGCATGGCCTGCACCCTAAAGGCGCCAAGCTACGAAGAGCACATGAACATCCTTTCGAAAGAGCTGGGGCTACCGCCCGATACCACGGCAGGGCTTTCCACCGCGGCCGACATGGAAAATGTAAGCATTTGTTGCCATAGCCGCGGCGAACTATCCGTAACAGCCGTGGTAACCGCAGGTGTTGAAATCAATGGTGGCCGCGTGGGCGATGCGGCCACATGGGACGAAATAACCAACCGTTCCACGGCCTTGCAAACCCCGGGTACCATCAACATTCTGCTGTGTATAGAGGCAAATCTACCACCCGGCACTTTGGCAAGAGCGCTTGTCACATGCACCGAGGCAAAAACCGCTTTACTGCAAGAACTATTAGCCCCCAGCTGCTATTCTATGGGAATTGCCACGGGCACAGGCACAGACGGCACCATCTTGATTGCCAACCCGGCGGCCAAGCATCGCCTATGCGACGCAGGCAAACACTCAACGCTGGGCGAGTTGATTGGCACCAGCGTGAAAACCGCCCTGGAAGAGGCCTTGGCCAAACAATCCAACCTAACAAAACGGTCTCAACACAATATTTTGTGCAGAATGGGGCGTTTTGGCCTAGACATAGACAGCCTTTGGAAAGACTACCAAAAGGAAGGCGGAATACTGGCCAAACCGCAGTTTGTGTGCGCTTTAGAAACGCTGGCTGTGCAAGAAGACCTTCTTTGCTATACCTCGCTATACGCACACTTATTAGACCAGCTGATGTGGGGTCTATTATCACCCAAAGAAGCGCTGACGACCGGGCATACCTTGCTTTGTTTTTTAGAAAAAAACACGAAAAACGATACCGCAAACATACCCAAAACAAAAGAAGAGGGGTTGGCACACATGATCGCGCAATACCGGCACTTCATTCTCAGGGCCTTGGCCAAGGCCTAAGCCATTTTATATGATTTTCTTGTGATTTTTTCCAAATTTTTCGATTTTTGTAGATTTTTTATATCCACTGTTATAAAATCAAAAATTATAGGGATTGATTTTATATAAGGGGAAATTATGCAAGATATATTTAAAAAACTAAAAACCGAAGACACTCTTACCCAAGGCGATGCCATACAACTGCTGAATATAAAGCTGCTGAGCGATGACTACTATACGATTATTCAAGCGGCAAATGCCTATGCGCGCAAAACATTCTTAAACAAAGCTGTCATTTTTGCACAAATCGGTATTGATGCCTTGCCATGTTCTGTCAATTGTCTTTTTTGCCAATTGGGTCACGACAATTATCAAAACGACCAGCGGCAAACACTTTCCCACGCAGACATTGTAAGCCAAGCGCAAGGTTTGGCTTGCGAGGGTGCAAACGAAATATTCATTATGTCTACGGCCGATATCGATAAAGATTTCTTTTTAGAAGCCGGTCGCAAGGTGCGCCACGTCCTGCCAAAAAATATGCGAATGGTGGCCAACACCGGCGATTTTGATACCGCCTATGCCCATAAATTGGCCCGTGCGGGTTTTACCGGTGTTTATCATATTTGTCGATTAAGAGAAGGCGAAGACACCCAAGTGTCTTTGGAAAACAGAATTGCAACTTTAGACGCCATAAAACAGGCCCGGCTTGAATTGTATTACTGTGTGGAGCCCATTGGCCCCGAGCACACGGCCGAAGAAATTGCCAAAGAAATATTTAGGGCAAAAGATTACCAAGTGGATGTAATGGCTGTTATGAGAAGAATTAATTTCGAAAACAGCCCCATGCAGGAAAAAGGCGAAATTTCGGCGGCCCGTTTGGCTTTGGTTTGCGCTGTTTCTGTATTGTGTGTTCGCCCTAAAAGGGCAATGGGCGTGCACGAACCCGAAATCATTTCTTTAATTGCAGGTGCCAACCAAATTTATGCCGAGGCCGGTTCCAACCCTCGGGATACCTCGCAAAAAACCGAGCTTAACCGGGGTTTTAGCGTGCAAAAAGCAAAATCTATGTTAATAGATGCCCAGTGGGAGCTAGGCTAATTTTTCCATTTGTTTTCATCATATGTCCGTGTGGCAAGCTTACTTTGCTACGCCAAATCACAAGGCAGCATTTGTACTCTTTTTTGCCGGCGAGGTAGCACCGCCTGTTAAAAAAGTGCAAACACTGCCTATTTTACCCGTTTTATCCACCACAAGGCGTCAAAAAATACGCGAAACCATACAGCTAATTTAATGCCCACTGAACAAACAAAAACAACATATACATATTATAAAATATCATTTTTTGTTTGGGAAAGTGCAAAGTTTTTTCTGTTTTTCACACAAAAATCTTGCACTTTTGTTTTCGTCTTTTCATTGAAGGGGCGAAAACACAGTGGAGTGCATCAAGATATGCCCCATAAAAGTGCTGTTTTTGGCACTTTCATGGCCACCGTGATATACGGTGGGGCTGAATAAACTCTGCATGGGTTTATTCAGCAGGCATTAATTTATAAAACCAAAAACGCAAGGCTCTGTGTATTACACACAAAACCTTGCGCAAACAAAATTCTGACCCTTTGCAAGAACCGCTTCTATATCCCTATCAAACAGCCTAGTCGCAGTCTCTTTTTAGCTCCGGCACTCTTACAGACGATTTTTTCAGCATATCGCGCCCTACTTCATTGATAAAATTTCTAGTTTCTTTTTCGTCTATTTTGGTTAGGGCACCCTCTTTAAACACAATTTCACCATTCACGAAAACTGTGTCTACCATGCGGCTATCGCCACTGAGCACTATGCTGGCCACAGGGTCGTTTTTGCCACCGGCATAGTCCAGCTGATCCCAGTTTAACAGCACGATATCGGCGGCTTTGCTTGGCTCTAAGCTGCCAATGTCGGTTTCACGCCCAAGCACACGAGCACCACCAATGGTGGCTATTTCCAAAACTTGCTCGGCACTGGGGCCGCCTTTCCCATACATAAGCTGGCCGGCCAAATATGATATGCGCATTTCACCTATCATGTCGGAGGCATTGTTGCTGGCGGCACCGTCTACACCCAGTCCAACATGGCCTCCCAGAGCCAATAGCTCGGAAACGCGGCAAACCCCGGAATTTAAAAACATGTTCGAAGCCGGACAGTGTGCCACACCGGTTTTGGTTTTGGCCATCAATTCCACTTCTTCGTCATTTAATTGCACGCAATGTGCATGATAAAAATCCTCACCCAGCCAACCGATACGACGCAGATGCTCCACCGGACGGCAACCATATTTTTCCATTGCCGTTAATACCTCTTGGCGGCTTTCGGCAAGATGTGTATGCAACTTAACGCCCTGATATTTTTTTGCCAAATCCACAGAGCCATCCATCACCTCACGCTTTGAGTCGAACTCGTGCCAACAAGGGGCCAAAGCAACACGACACATCGAAAATCTATCTGTATCGTGATATGTTTTTATCAAGCGCTCACTGTCTGCCAAAATATCATCCACATCGCCGGCAAGCGAGTTTGGCACATGAGAGCCCTCGGAGTGTGGAATGCTCATGCTGCCTCTTGTAGGGTGAAAACGTATGCCCATTTCTTGCGCGGCCTTAATTTGTGCATCGATTAATTTCTTTTGGCCTCTAGGGTGAGCATAATGGTGGTCCATAGAGGTGGTACATCCTGTTTTCAGCAAGCCCCCAAGGCCCGCAAAGGCACCGGCACGCACCACATCTTCATTAATCTCTTGGAAAATTTCGTATACAACGGCCAGCCATGGCTCCAGCGTAAGGCCATTGGCCACATGAATGTTGCGCACCAAAGACTGCCAGCAATGGTGATGGGTATTGATAAGACCGGGGATTACCACCATACCACTTGCATTTATCACTTCGTCTGCCGCACTTGTGATATCACTTCCAATTTCCAGTATTTCCTTGCCTTGCACCAGAATATCCCCGTGCCGAATGCGCTCTTTTTGCCCGTTCATGGTGATAATCCAGTCTGCATTTTTTATTAAAGTAGTTTTCATGATAGCGTTCTCCTTTTAAATATATGAGATAATAATATAAAACTTACTCTTCACGAAGCTTTGTGCCCGCCTGCTAAAACCTAAACCCTGTTTTAGATGGAGTCTTTTGTTTCTTTCTGCGATATTTCAAGCACTGTTTCATCGCTTGTATTGCTATTTTCGTTTTTCTTCTCCTTGGGGATAACCAAGTTAAGCACTATGGCCACACAGCCAGACAAAACCACGGCAGAAGTGCCAAAAAGTGTTTTAACCACACTGGGCAGGCCACTTAATGTGTCGGGCGCTAGAGAAACACCCATACCCAGGGCAATCGCCAACCCCACAATATACATGGTGCGATAGCTAAAGCCTTCTAAACTTACAAGGCGCATGCCCGTCATGGTGATGATGCCAAAAACAGCTACGATAGCACCACCCAAAACAGCTTGCGGAATGGTTGTAAACAGTTGAGCAAATTTTGGCATCATGCCGGCCAATATAATGATGATTCCACATAGGCCAAACACAGCACGATTAACCACTTTGTTTGAAATTACAATGCCCACATTTTGGCTGTAAGAGCCCACACCGATGCCGCCGATAAAAGAACCCAGTGCACTGGCGGTGGCCGAGGCGATGATGCCGCCGGAAAGCTCTCTTGATTTTGGTTCTCGGTTTAATGCACCGGTGGTGGTAGATGTGACATCACCGATCATTTCTATGGCGTTTACGATATATACAAAGGCAAGTGTGATGCAGGAGCTAAACTCGAAACTTAGGCCAAAGAAAAACGGCTGGGGTGGTTGCACCAAGGCCGCAGAATAAAGAGGGCTTAAATCTACTATGCCAAGAATAAAGGCCAGAACATATCCAGCTATGATACCAAAAAACACAGAGGCTAGCTTAAAAATACCTTTAGAAAAATGAGACAATACTAATACAACAATCATGGTGAAAATAGAAACCAACCAACTTGTGGTACTGCCAAAAGTAGGGCTTCCAAGACCACCTGCCATGTAATTTACGGCCGTAGTATATAGTGAAAGACCAATGGTGATGATGATTGTTCCTGTGACAATGGGTGGAAAAAACTTTCGTAACTTGCCTACAAAACATCCAAATACTATGGCCGCCAAACTGCCTACAATTTGTGCGCCAAACAATACCGCCAGGCCTTGCTCGCTGCCAATGGCAATGTAGGCTGGGATAAACACAAAGCTAGAACCGGTGATTAAAGGAAGTTTAGATCCAAAGTATTTTCCGAAAGGTAACACCTGAAACAAGATGGAAATACCAGAAATAACAAGCCCACCTTGGATAAGAATGGCCAGATCGTTATTACTGGCGCCACTGGCACCGGCCACAAGTATAGGCACGGTAACACAGCCCATTATCATTGCAATAAGATGTTGCAATGACAATGGCAGCATGGTAAAAAAATTGGGAATACCTTCCAGCTTCATCAGTAAATCTTTTTTCATCATTCAACCCTCTTTTCTTAAATGTCACGTATGGTAAAACGCTTATAAGTTTCTTTCATTCTTAAGATCATCCATTTCCCCTTACTATGCTGTCCTCCTATCTCCTAGCTTTTCGTTGTTCCCCTCTTATTGGTGCATTTTCTTTTGTTATTGCTTTTGCACCCATCAACTTATGAAAATATTAAGGCAAAATTGCACCTATTGTCAAGATTTTTGCTTTTTCCCATCCCTATCACAAAGATAATTTTTCTTAGTAAAAAATGCCAAATTATGATATGCCTTTTGATGCAAAAAGACAGTTTTTTGCGCAGTTTGCCAAAGTAAAGGTTTTCCATTTGGGCAATTTTTTTGCATACGCCCACTTCCCCCCCTTTTTGCCCAACAAACATTCCTAAACAGGACAAAAAAACCCTGCTTTTGGTGAACAATGATTCACCAAAAGCAGGGTTTTTTGCAAGCAATTGTCAACATACAAAAAATGTCGGCTTTCGTTTGGCCTGTGGCCGAAAATGCACAGCCAATTTTGCCAAAATATAGGCCCTGCATTTCCCGATGTGCACTTTTGGGAGACGCACGGCTTTTGTTCCATTTTTTGCGAATTCCTATATCAACCTTGCCTTTTTTTCGTTTCTTGACACCCAACCGGGCTTGCTTTGCAAGGCGGCACTGATATTTTGAGACATGTATAGCATCCGTTTTTGAGTGGCCTTCATTTTTTCTGCCGAAATCTCTTTGTGGCTCATATAAACCACCGCAATAGCATATTCGCAGTAGCCCTCACTGTCATAAATGGGCACTGCAATAGAACCCATCCCCGTTACCACCTCACCCTGTTCCATTGAAAACCCCAGTTTTTTCACTTGTTCTAAGTCTTGCAGGATATCTTCCATTTCCACCTTGGTGTGTGGCGTAAGTTGCACTAAATCCATTCTGCGCAAACACGAAATTTGCTCTTCCCTTGGCAACTGTGCCAAAATTGATTTACCCTGCGAGGAACAATATAGCGGTAGCCTAGAACCCACCGGTGCCGAAACGCGAAAAAAATCCGAAGTTTCAGAGGCCTCCACCACCAATAAAACATCATGGACACATCTTTTAGCCAAATAAATAGATTCGCCCGTTTCATCTGTTATCTTCCGCATATGCGGCAGGGCCACATTCTTAACATGCCACCACTCCTCTGCCCCACAGCCAAGTTCAAACAAATGGTACCCCAAATAATATTTTCCCGTTGTATTGTCTTGCTCCACAATATGTGAAACCATCATCGCGGTAAGCAATGCATGCACAGTGCTTTTACTTAGGCCCGACAGCTCGCATATCTCGCCCAATGTTAACCAGCGCCCCGTTTCATGCAAACATTCCAGCAATAGAACGGCTTTTTCCACCGAGGCAACCCGTTTCCCTTTTGTTTCCATGCATAAAATCCTCCATAAGAACAAATATAAAAGTAAACATATTATATCATTTTATATATCCTTGTACACCTTTTGTTTTAAAAATAAAAAATTGCACCTGCTTTTTAGGTCTGTGGTGCCTGTGTTTCTTTGGATAAAAGTAAAAAAGACTGATAAACAATAGAAAACCGTGTTATACCTTCTATGGTACAAACAAAGCTTATTGCTATTTTTTACAAAGCGTTATATTATGATAATAGTAAAAAATGACTTTATATTGCCACTGTCTGCTTTATGGTCGGCACAACGAATAATAAATCTGCTTCAAAAGGAGTAACCATGCCTATTTCTATCACGGCCATTATCATAATATCCATACTTTTATTCGTGCTTATTATCGCTTTGCTTTTACCCACTTTCCTAAAAGCCATGGGTTATCATCCCGATTACAAAAAAATAAACTATACAATGCGCGAAAAAAAAGCGTTGATTGTGGCCACCAACCAACAAACCTTGGGCGACAGCAAAAAACAAACGGGCGTTTATGCCTCGGAATTAACCATCGCCTATTATGAATTTTTAGATGCCGGATTGCAGGTTGATGTGGCAAGCATAAAAGGCGGAAACATCCCTTTTGAAAAAATAAGTTTGATGTATCCATTGGCTTCCCATGCAGACAGGCGCTATTTAAAAGACGAAACCGCCAGGAAAAAAACAAAAAATTCGTTAAAAATAGAGGATTTAGACTTCAGCTCATACGATATAATTTATATGCCCGGTGGCTGGGGTGCCGCTTACGATTTAGGAAAAAGCGAACTCCTTGGGCAGAAAATAACCGACGCAAATGCCCATGATGTGCTGTTAGGTTCGGTATGCCATGGGGCCTTGGGTTTTTTAATGGCGAAAGACACCAATGGGAAACCACTGGTGGAGGGCAAAACAATAACAGCCGTCACAGATAAGCAAATCAAAGAACTTAGCATAACAAAAACACCACAGCACCCGGAAACAGAGCTGCGAAAATTGGGGGCAAACTATAAGAACAAAAGCGGTATTAGCGACCTTTTTAAAACTTTGGTGGTGAGAGATGGCAATATTGTCACGGGGCAAAACCAAAATTCATCCGGTGAAACAGCACAGGAATTGTTGAAATTATTGGCAGAAAAACAAAGTAAAAGATAAAATATTCTCTAGCGCCAACTATAAAGATGCCGCCCAAAGAACACGGCCATCATCCAATTTAGATCCCACGAAAGCATGGCATTGCACACCAAAACCGGCCGCTCCAAAAGTGGCCCTCTAAAACACTTGCAACACCTGTATCAAGCAAGCCCCACTTTGAAAAGTATCTATTGGTAACAACCCATATCATCCAATTCCTTTTTAATTCTATTGGAGGTGGGTGTTTCGCCTAAACCGCCATAAGTGCATCGCAGACAAGCCGGCATTAACAGACCAATTTTATAAACTGCATCGATTGTTTCATGCAATGGAACAACGGCATCAAAACCCGCAAGTGCCATGGAAGCCGATGAGATTGCATTCATGCCACACATAACATTTTTCCAAAGACAGGGAACTTCCACTCTTTCCGCAACCGGGTCGCAGGCAAGGCCTGTTACGGCTTGTAAGGCAATGGATGCCGCGTCGATACTTTGTTTCATATTGCCACCAAAAATTTCTGCTATCGCCGCTGCGGTCATGGCCGAAGCCGCACCGCATTCAACTTGGCACGCCGCCACTTCGGCTGCAAATGTTGCACGTTTTGCAATGACAACACCAACGATACCCGCCGAAAGCAAGGCCTTGATAATGCTGTCTTGCGGTATAGAAAATTGGTCTTTCACCGCAAGAATTGTGCCGGGTAGGCACCCGCAAGAACCAGCCGTTGGTGCTGCTACGATCACTTGTATGGCAGCCTTTGATTCCATAACGGCTGTGATATTTCCAATGAGGTTATTGATTAAGTCGCTTGGAAACAGCGACTTATTTTTGATGCCCGCCTCGATTAAATGCGATTGATGTGGTAAGATGTTGTTTTTTGGGATTTCCACCTTTTTACCAACCTCGCAGGAGGTTTCCATGGTATGCCAAATTTCCAACATTTTCTCGAATATTTGGCTTTCACTTAAACCCGTTCTCTTCTTTTCGTAATCCAGCGCATATTCCCATAGATATCTGCCGCTTGTCTTTGCCGCTTCTTGTAAATCATCCACGGTGGGCATTTCGCAATCTTCAAGAGGAGTGGAAGCTATCGGCAACACTGTTGGAATATACAAAACCTCGCAACCGTTTGCAATATTGGCAGAGGCAACCACACTTTTTTGTGTGCCTATTGCATGCAGCAATCTTTTTTCTTCTAAAGAACTTATGCTTGACGATTGAAATATTTTTTGCAGCTCATTTATACTATCCGCGTCACAAAAAATAAAAGCATCGTCCGTGTCTCCTTTGCAACACACAGGAAAACCATCCACGGATACAACCTCAATCATGCCTCCACCCGTGGATATCATATCCCAAGAATGGAACTTGTCGTTTTTATCTGTAACCACAAAATGATAGTGGTTTGGATGGCTATAAGTGGTTTCTTTGATATGAAAGGAAAATTTAAAATCTTGTTTCGATAACAACTCATCTGTGTCAATAATCGCCTCGTCTGTTATCTCCACATTCGACAAGCCCGCCACCAAGCCCATATGAGACCCATGCCCATAGTAGGTGGCCGCCAAAGAACCTTCTTTATCCACCGTTAGATCAACGCTTTTTAGCTTCCCCTGTACAGAGCTGTAAATGATTTTACCCATTCGATACGCACCAACCACATGAGAGCTTGAATTGCCCCGCATGATAGGTCCCAGAACGTCGTTGAATATCTCCGGTACATAGTTGTTGTTGCTTTTTTTCGACATTTTTCACCACCGACCCCTTACATAAAAATTTATAAACAATTATTATTGGCTTTATTTTACAGCAAGCTCCGAGCACACCTATCGCAATTTGATGCATCCTAGCCTAGTTGATACCATGGCCTTGCCCCTTTAAGCTATTTCAAATGGATAAAAGTTTCCGCTTTGCAAATTTTTTCCGATATGGTAAACATATTGCCGATTTTCCCCGCCAAAAGATGGTCTTTCATTCCGTAATAATCCAAGCAAGCGCCACAGCTAATAAGCTCCACATTTTCTTCTTCCAATTTCAAAACCAACTCTTCCGTTGCGGCACCTTCCACATTCAAAAATATCCCGCTGTTCATAAATATAACTATGTTCGGTTTTTTTTCTTGTTGCAACACCTGAAAAAAATAATCTTGCATGTTCTCATGGGCATTTTCTTCCTTGCCAAGTTTATCGCTCGTAATGAGCAATACATAATCCGAACCAGCTGTCTGTTGCAGGTGCTTTTCGTTTGTTTTCGTAATAAAAACTTTCCAAGCATCATTCTCTCTCTCGTCATGCACCGCAAATCCACAAGACAGTGCAAAATCTTGCAAATTGGACAGTGCCACCGCATCATCCACCAAGGTGCAAACCGTTCCCTCTTCAAGGGCATCTAATGCCTGTTTTGTTAGAATAAGCGGTCTTGGGCATTTCATGCCCAAAGTATCCACTATTTCCATAGAGCCAACCCTCCCTTTTCCACTTTAACGATATAAGGTTTTCCCATCCTCCGACGTGATATTATAGGCACAAAAAGGAATCAATTTGCAATCTTTGGTTGCCACATGAAGACGGCATTTTTTCAGCCTTTTTAAATCCAAATTGTATGCATCTTGAAACGCCATGGCCGTAATGGACAAAATGTTACGATTCAATGTGTGCAACCATTCTTTCCATTGCGCCACATCATAGGCGTCACCCTCCGCTGCCCCTTGCTCTATTTGGGGTGCAGGCGCCTTCTTGCAACAGGCTGTGCCCCATTTTCTGGCAAGGTATTTGCGCGCTTTTTCAATGCTATGCACGTCGCCTTCCAAGGCCTCCGAACACCCGATAAAGTGATTGTTTTCGAAAAGAAAATTCCCATGTATCGAGCAACGCTCGTGCCCTGTTTGTAGGGGAACAAAATCTCTTTTGCCCATTTCTCCCGCTGTTTGCCATTCTATTTTTTCTATCAAGCCCGGCAAGGTAAGCCTTGGGTTTTCGGCGCCCAAGTTTGGGTATCTGCCAAAATAACTAACCGGCTGAAAATGAACCCCACGCACATGTGGAAGCTGTTTTGCCGCATACCGAATCATATCACCCAGGCAATTTTCGTTTACATTTGGCACCACCGTCACCGCTAACACCACCGGCAAGTTCGCCTTTCGGCAATGCTCTAAAGCCCTTTCTTTCTGTGCAAAAAGGGCTTGCCCTCTCAGCGTTTTATAAATTTCGTCTTCCATACCGTCAAACTGTAGAAAAACACAATCTACCCCGGCACTTTTCATGTTTTGGGCAAAGGCTAAGCTCTGCGCCAATTTTTTTCCGTTCGTATTCACCTGTACATAGGGGAACCCCTCTTGCTTGCACAGCCTGACTATTTCAAAAAAATTCGGATGCAAGCTTGGCTCTCCACCGGAAAGTTGCAAATTATACTTGCTGCCCGGGTTTTGTGCTGCTAAAAACCGCAGGATTCTTTGCATGTCTTCTGGGCTATAATCTTCCCTTTCTGCCTCTTTTTCCGACATTGCGAAACAAAAAGGACAATACTGATCACACCTTTGTGTGATTTCTATCAAAACACAACAGGCGGCTTGCTCGTGCTTTTCACAAAGCCCACAATCATAAGGACAGCCCTTCTGTGCCTTCTGTTGTGTGTTTGCTATTTCGCCACTGTGTGTGCTTCCTAAGCCATCAAAATGATCGGCATCTTCCCAAATCAAGGTTTTAAACATCCCATGCCTTGGGCAACTCTTCTTCAAAAATACCTTCTTATTTTCCACGCAGTACTCTGCCACTATTTTTTCAAGACAAACGGGACAAATGCTTTCTGTTTTCATCATTTCCTGCTGCGCATCCCCCATTCTATCGCCTCTTAAAAATAAATAATGAATATCCCATTTTGGGTTTCTCTTGTTGTTTTAAAAAGCACTTGCCCACAAAACTTTGCCAAAACAACTGTGCAGAGCCATACTCCCAAGTCATTCTAGCCACAAATCCATGTAGATGCTCGCTTAAATCCTCTTGTTCTTGCAAATAAAAACCCTGCCTCTCACACAAACGCAGAATTTCATCTTTTGTAAGTGCCTGTGCAGCACAAGTGTTGATGTCCCCGGCGGCCGGCTCCATTTTCTTTTGCAGGCGCACAATATCCATCATCACAAAACTTCCGCCCGGTTGTATAACCCGCCTGATTTCTGCCGCCGCCTTTTCTTTATCTTCAAACAAGGAAAAACTACATTCGCAAACAAGCACCTGCGCACTGGCATCCGGCAAGGGAAGCTCTTCTGCCCTGCCTTGCAAAAATTCCGCCTTGGAAAAGCGCTTTTTCGCTTCTTCCACCAACACGGCCGAAGACTCTATCCCCACAGCGCAATGCCCTTGCTCTATCAAATGTTGCACTCCCGTTCCCAGCGCACACCCCACATCCACTATCTTGGTTTTCTGCGCAAGCTGTAAGCGCTTCAGCCAATGCTCTGTTAATTCAAGACCACCCGGATGCAAAGAATTCTCGGCAAATTCCCAAAAGGAACGTTGCTCATATAAAGACAAGTTATTTTTCCTCCAATGTTTCCTCCACCTCACGCGCTGCCCCCAACGCGAGCTCTTGCGGCAAATAGCTTTGCCCGCAAATCGGGCACCTAAGCAATGTGGTGGGAAATCTGCTTCGCATATAGCTGATAAAGATTTTTCCCGGCACAAGGGTTTCGTCGCATTTGCAGCAAATAATCCCCTCTGTGTTAACAATATTCCGGTTTTGTTCCTCATTCATATTTTTCACCAATAATTTCTATTTTTCCAACAATTCTACACGATGGCTATACGCATTGAAAATTTCAAACCCATTGTCTTTTTGCCCATATTCCACCCAATAGGTTAAATGACCTTTTTTTCTATGCGTAATAAAATGTTTGCTTTCAGGGTTCATCAGTTTGTATTTTTCTTTTTCGGCAAACAAGATGGCCTCTTCCAAATCGCAAATTAAAATCAATCTCTCATCCAAGCGTTTTCTTATCTCTTCGCTCATATACAAGGCAAGCCTTTTTTCCTGGTGGAAGTCCCCTTCTTTCTTAAGCAATTTTTGCATTTGAATTTTAAGAGCTATGCGATTCTCTCTTTTTTGTGAAACATCGCAAAAATTGGGCGAAATCTTCCCAAAAATCAATTCCAAAATATGATAGCTTGGTTTTTCGACGCGTTGAAACTGTTCTTTACAAGCCCCGCAATACACCACATAATCATAATCACTCTCTTTGGCGCGTTGCTGCAAAACCTCTTTTGTAAGTGTAGGGTTCGCATAGCTTACCAGGCCACCATAATTGCAGCACTTTGTTTTTCTTCTACTGTACTCCAACTCTTCTATAGAATGACCCATTTTCGTCAGCAAACTTCTAACCGCCATATGAATCTTTTCATTTTCCCTGGCCGTGCAGGCATCTTGTATAGAGAAAGTTTTATCCTGTATCTGTGCCCTGTTTGGCAATCCATGCTCGTCAAAAACCTCCCAAAGAGATATCATGGGAATGGTTTCATCTACCTGTTTTAAAAACTTCTGACAAGTGGAACATGCGTTAACAATAAGGGGGCGCCCCATTTTTTCCCATTTGTCAAGAAAGTCTTTCATAGCCACTTTAAAAATATCTTCATAACCCGCCCAGTAAGCCGGCGCGCCACAGCACCCCAAATAAATGCCAACCTCATCCCCCAGCTTTTCAAGGAGATACTCATAGCTCTCTTGCACAAGCTCCGGCAGCACGGCCGACAATTGGCACCCCGGAAAAAACAAATAACGACTTTGCTCTTTATCTTTGGCATTTTCAAAAAGGGAAAACGCTTCCCCGTTAGAAAACTGCATGTCCCGCATTGGGAAATCATGTAAAGCCGCCACATTTTGCTCTTTTCCCACAAGAACCTGCCGCGCCGACAAGGTCGCTTTTGGCATCTCTATATGATTTGGACAAATCTCTTTACACAAGCCACACATACTGCACGAATTGATGGCAACCCCACCTTGCCGTTGGCCACCAATCATTCGAATGTGTGTGGCCATTTCCAAAATAAGTGCATATGGATATGACTTGAAGTGTTGCATATACACACATTGCTTTTCGCACTGCAAGCAGCGACATTGCAAACAGCGCTTTGCCTCTTGTGTAAGTTGTGTTTTGCTAAAACAAAAGGTAGGGTTTTTTCGCAAAAAGTTTTGCTCGGTCGCATCCACCTTTTCTTGCAAAACAAGCTTTTCATCCACATAGGAAAAAAGTTGCGTTCGATAGGGCCCCTCTAGCTCTCGTCCTTGTGTGAGGGAAACACTTTTTAGATGTCTGTCTATGGACAAAGCGCTCCTACGTCCACTTGCAATCGAATGTATAATAGAGTACTCGTTATCTACTAGGATATTGCCCCCCACGAACACTTTTGGATTTTCCTTTGTTTGCAAAGTGGTTTCGTCCCATGTATACGCGTTGGTTAATGTATCATCGCCACTGACATATACCGCATCATACGCTTGACACAGCTCATCAATGCTTAAGTCCACCCCTACCCTTGTATTATACCGAACCTCAATATCCATCTCGTCCAAAAGCTCTAAATCTTTTTTAACCAAATCCGGTTCTTGGCAAGCAAAACGACTTAAGCGCATGCTTTCTTTTTCAAAAACAACAAGCTCGTAGCCTTTTTCATATAAAAAATAGGCAGCAGCCAGCCCGCTGGCGCCTGCGCCAATAACACAAACCTTTTTAGACAGGTTTAAAAACGGTGTTAAGGATAATTTTTTAAAATCATGGTGAAGGCAAGCACTTTCTTCTAAAAGACGAATGGATACTGTTTTTTCTTTTTTTTCCAGCACACAACGATTTTCGCAAGGTGCCTTGCAAAAATGGCTAACCAAATGTGCAAGCAAAACTTTTTTGTGGTATTCTGCCATTTTATCGGCATAATCACCTTGTGCCATCGCCGATAGCATCCCCCGTACATCCACATGCACAGGACACGATGCATTGCATTCCGGTGCATGTGTTTCTGTACATGCCCGCATGTCTTTTCGCATTTCTACAGCGCCCATACATGGTGCCTCCACTTCCGGATACATTTTTAGGGCAATAGCGCACAAAGAACTGCTCGAGCTCTTTGCACGCCATTACCCCCATATTTATATCTATGTACTATTGTTCTGTGTTTGCTTCAAGCCGGTTCTCCCACTCTTGTTAAAGCTCAACCGAAGAAGCAAAAACGGCATAAACATGTAAAAATATGCGCTGTGGTATAAAACCTGATGCATCCTTAGATTTTTATACCACAGCGCACACAGGGCATCCGAAAGGTGGCAAATGCCACCCAAAATACATGGTTTTTCGGTTTAAAGAAAACACCTTGTATCTAACACCACACACAGCGACACTAGCCGCATAGCTACGCTGCTTTATACGTTATGGTGGAAACCCTATGTAATGTGTGCATTGCAAGGTATGACTCTAGCGAGCACTCTCCTCTTGCTTTTTCAGCTCTTCCAACAAATTCTTAGGATAAGCCGGCAAACTACGAATTCTAATGCCACAGGCATTATCAATGGCATTGATGATAGAGGCATGCGGGCTGGTTAAAACCACCTCGCCACAGCCGGAAGACCCAAACTTACTGTTCTTTCTCGGTGTTTCCAAATAGATTATTTCCAGGCTATCGGGTATCATATCAATGGTAGGAATTCCACATTTCAGCAATGTATTTTGTTTCACTATGTCCTCAAAATCCTCGCTAAGTGCCATGCCTATTCCCTGTGCGATACCACCATAATATTGTCCGTCTACCACCAATTTGTTGCCAATTTTCCCGGCGTCTACTGCCACACGAACTTTAACCACTCTCGTCTTGCCGGTTTCTATATCCACTTCCACCTCGGTTAAGAACACGCCATACATGAAGGCCACGTGTGGATATTCACACATGCCGGTGTGACGATCTAAAGGTTTGCAAATTTGCCCCGTGGAGAAGGTGCTTAAATAATAGGTTTCTAAATTTTCGGCCTTCATCTCTTCATAGGTGCGGAAGCTGCCATCCTCTTTGCGCATAGCCTCTGCCAACTTTTGCGCAGCCTCATAAATGGCATTTCCGGTGATAACCTGGCTTCTACTACCTGCCGCACCGCCCGAGTTAGGGCACTTTGCCGTATCATTACTGATAAGCACGATTTCGTCTGGTTTTACATGAATTCCATTTCTGAAAAGGGCTTCCTGTGTAAGTGTAAGCGCCCCGATGTCTGCGCCTTGTCCATGCTCTTCCCAGGTATTGTACATGGCAAAACGGCCATCCGGCAACAGTTCCATGGCGGCGTCTGAAACATCGCAAGTTTCGTCCCCCACGCAATAAACCGCCAAGGCAAGACCAATGCCCTGCTTTTTGGTTTGTGTGCTGTTTTCCTTTGTCCGCTTCACGGCCTCGTTATAATACGGCCGTATCATCTCCATCAATTCATTGTATGGTAAAATATCCGGCACATCACCAAATGGCGTAGTGCTTTCTTCTGTGTAAAGATTCTTCATGCGGAAATCGAAGGGATCTTCGCCCAGTTTTTTAGCCATTTCGTCTATGATACTCTCTGTTGCAAACAACGATTGTGGGCCACCATAACCACGCATGGGCGCACCATAGGCATGATTTGTGGTTGTAATCGCACCATGATTGCGCAGGTTTTTAATATCATATCCTTGGCCAATAAACTGATTTCCGCGTGTCATCAACATACCACCAAGGTCACTATAGGCACCATGGTCTACCAAAAACCGTGCATTCAAACCCACCAATTTGCCCGTATTTTTGTCTGCCCCCAACTCTAAGTTCATAAAGAAGGGAGAGCGCTTGCCGGTGTATGTGATTTGCTGTTCCATCGAATATTCCAAATAGCACGGCTTGCCTGTTGCCATCACAGCAGCCCCCAACATGCCCTCTAATGTGGCGATAAGCTTGTAGCCGAATGTGGCGCCTGTGTTATTTTGCACGATGCGAATTTTCTCTGCCTCTAGGCCAAGCCCTTCCGCAATTTGGTCTCTGGTGAGATAGACGTTCACCGTTTTAGAGTGGATGGTAAGCAAGCCATTTTCATCATAATAGGCATAACCCACATCGGGTTCCAGCACCAAATGTGGCACCCTTTGCGTATAGTAATCTGCCTTTACTGTCACAACATCTTCACTTTTGAAAAGCTCTTTGGGGTCGTCGCCCTTAATGGTATCTTGCTCGCAATAAATGTTTGGATAACCCGGATGAATTTCCATTGCATCATCGGCCGTCGCCTCCGGTGCGCTCATGTATGCCGGCAATTCTTCCAGCTTCACTTGCACCATTTTAGCCGCCGCCTCTGCATTTGCCTTTGTATCCGCTGCCACAAGTGCAATAACATCACCATATTGGAAGACTTTTTCGTCGCACAATATAGGACGGTCGAACCCAGAGCCCTTATCCCATGAATAATAAATCATGTTGTTTATTCTATTGATGCCCTGGATATCTTTGTGGGTAATAACTTTAACCACACCGGGCATTTTTTCTGCCTGCTCGAAATCGATATCCAAAATATTACCATGGGATATTTTGGCCTGCACCAAAGCGATATGCAGGAATTCGCCGGGCATCTTTTGCAAGGTGTCTGCACCATAATCCCAGGTACCATACGCCTTTGGCAAAGAAGAAGGCCTTACTGCCTCGCTGCCAAACAGGTTTTCTTTCTGCTCTAAACTTTCGATGCTTAAGCTCTCTTCGCCTCGCATCACCTTTGCAGCCAACTCCACGGCATCCACTATGGGCTTATAGCCTGTACACCGGCAAAGGTTCTTTGTCTTCTTAAAATGATCGCGAATTTCATCGCGGCTTGGACTTAAATTTTTCTGTAAAAGCGCATAGGCCGAAATAATAAAGCCCGGCGAGCAAAAACCACACTGCGCCGCACCCAATTTTGCCCATGCCAGTTGCAAAGGATGTGGATTACCTGTGTTGCCGATACCTTCGATGGTGAGAATGCTAGAACCATCTGGTATCTTATCCACACTGCTAACACAAGAACGCACAACCTCACCATTTACAATCACATTACAAATACCGCATTGGTTTAATTTGCAGCCCACTTTTGTTCCGGTTAGCCCAAGTTGTTCCCGAATAAGCGAAGAAAGTTTTGTTCCATTTTCTACAATCAAACTAATTTCGGTGCCGTTGACAATAAAAGTTCTTTTTGTCATACATTTTTTAACTTCAGACATAGCTTTACCTCCTAAATAGAAATAACGATTATAGACTTTCAACACATTCTGCTCGTGGAAGAGTGGCATTCTCTGTTGCCCGTCGCCGGCTAAAAATCCATTTATATTATTTTATCGTATTCATATTCTGTTTGCAACCATCTTTCAAATGTTATAATGACGATAGAACAAGCCCTTGCACTTTTGCAAAGGCTTGTTCTATTGAATTGTAGGTATTATTTGCCAAGGTCACGTGCATACTGCACAATTTCCGGTGTGGGGCCAACCACAACACCCTTGTCAAGAATTTGAACGCCGTCCAGCCACACACTGGCGTTTAGGCACATGCCATCGGTATGGCTAGCACCGGGAATGCCACCGGGAATATCAGAGGTTAAGATGCCTCCCACATTGCCCCAGCCCCATTCAACACAGCCCCAAATGCGCTCGTCTTCCACAACAAAGCCGTGTAGCTCTGCATTTGGCCCAAAACCATAGGACAAGTGGGCAATGTTAAACATTTGTGGGTCATCAAAGCTAGCTAGCCAATCGTTCATTTGTTTGGCCTCGGAACCACCGGTGATTTCTGTGGTGACGCCTTTTTCAATTTTAAAGACAATTGGCTCGCGAATCAAACCAAGCGGAGGGCTGATGGAAGCATCCACAACAATCGTTCCTGTGATGGTTTCAAAACGGGGTGCCCAAGCAATCTGGCCGGGGAACATTTTGATTTCGCCTTTGCGCACAAAACCGTCTGCGGTTAAGAAATCGCGCCCGGGCTCGTTTTCAAATTCAATGTCCATGCCGGCTTCGCTGGTCACACGCACATGTTTTGCCTCTTTGTTCACTTTTTCCATGGCCATAATAAACTTGTTAAGCAAGACGTTGTCTGTGCGGCCGATGTTGCGCACAAATTGCTCTGCATTCACATCGTTTTGGTTCATATAGCGCGGGCGGTTATCGGGATCTGCCATGATTTGGTCGTATGTGGACGAATAGAAAATATATTTTGCGTTATACTCTACCCAAGCATCGCAAGCTTTGATGCCATCCACGAGCGCTTTTTGCGGAAAATCGATATCTCCGGCTTTACCACAAGCACGTGCCGCGGCAATTTTCATCACCAAGGGTTTTGCACCCAGGGCCACCGCTGCTTGTGCAGTGGCTTCCATCATACGCTCGTCGCTCTCTGTGTCGCCTGTGATGGCAATGGTCTCGCCCGGCTGCAATTGGAACATATCTTTAAGCAGTTTGTAGCAGGCGTTTGTCAGTTCATACTCATACATGGTTAACTCCTCCATTTTACATGAAAATGTAATTCTATCTTAGAAAAAAAATGTTGTTAGGAAGACTTGTGCATCTTTATATAGATTTTCTGCTACAGCATATTCATTTGGCTGGTGACACAAATCGTCCACATGGCTCCAAACAACGGCCGGAATGTTTTGTTCACGTAGGATGGCAGCGCAGGTTCCCCCTCCAATGCCACCCGTACGAGCCGGAATTCCTAATTGCTTAAGTGCGCTCATTAGATGAACCACAACATCCGCATCGGTTGGTGTTGGCGGTGGTGCCTTCACACAGGTCACAAACTCTTTCTCGATGCGCAAGCCTGGCAAATTCTGCTCATACTTGCTGATAATTGTGTCGATATGTTCCATCACCGTCTCAACTGTATAGCACGGCAATATTCTCATATCTAGGGTAAACACATCTTGCCCCGGCAATACATTTGGGCTTGCTACGTTAGAAAACTTTTGTGTTAGCTCGAAAGTGGACCCGGGTGGCTCGAACAGGGGATCTTGCACAGAGAATTTCTCTTTTAAGCTATCCTCTATTTCCACTGCTAAATGCATACCCGCCGAGCAAGCATTGAGGGCCAAATGCGGCATGGCAGCATGCCCTTGTTTCCCGTTTGTTGTGATGCGCAGCCAAACTTGAGATTTTTCCGCCACTTCAACAAAACTGCCATCCGGGCACCCGCCATCCGGCACCAAGGCCTCGTCTTGGGCCGAAAACAGCCCTTTCTCTATCAGCGCATGCAAACCATACTGGCTTCCTGTTTCCTCGTCGCTTACAAAAAGGAATGATATCGCCTTCTTCGCACGAAATCCACTTTCCTGTAGAATCCTTGCAAGATATAAACCCTCTATCACTGCCTGTGTGTTATCCTCACAGCCAAGGCCATATATCTTCCCGTCTTTCACAACGGGATCGAAAGGATCTGTTTCCCAAAGGCTAATGTCGCCTGCACTCACTGTGTCTAGATGTGCAATAAACCACAGCGTTTTATCCGTTTCTTCCCTTGCGGGAAAACGTACTTGGATATTGGGGCGCACGCCCTCTTTCACACGGTCATCCGGCACATCATGGCACACATATTCAATGCCCCATTCTTCCAGTTTACGGCAAACCCACTGGGCACGTGCATATTCGCCTTCCCCCTCCATAGCAGGGTTCACAGCTGGGATTCTGCTGATTTCTACAAGACTGTCTACCATCTCTTGCCTAAAGTCGGACAACCGCTGCATCAGCTCTTTTTCAGCTTGCATCTTGTTCTCCTTTTGTATAATGCTTATTTGCCAAGGTCGCGTGCCAACTGAACAATCTCGGGTGTGGGACCTACCACAACGCCTTTGTCCAGCACTTGCACACCGTCCAGCCACACACTGGCGTTTAGGCACATGCCATCGGTATGGCTAGCGCCGGGAATGCCGCCGGGAATATCAGAGGTTAAGATGCCTCCCACATTGCCCCAGCCCCATTCAACACAGCCCCAAATGCGCTCGTCTTCCACAACAAAGCCGTGTAGCTCTGCATTTGGCCCAAAACCATAGGACAAGTGGGCAATGTTAAACATTTGTGGGTCATCAAAGCTAGCTAGCCAATCGTTCATTTGTTTGGCCTCGGAACCACCGGTGATTTCTGTGGTGACGCCTTTTTCAATTTTAAAGACAATTGGCTCGCGAATCAAACCAAGCGGAGGGCTGATGGAAGCATCCACAACAATCGTTCCTGTGATGGTTTCAAAACGGGGTGCCCAAGCAATCTGGCCGGGGAACATTTTGATTTCGCCTTTGCGCACAAAACCGTCTGCGGTTAAGAAATCGCGCCCGGGCTCGTTTTCAAATTCAATGTCCATGCCGGCTTCGCTGGTCACACGCACATGTTTTGCCTCTTTGGTGGCTTTTTCCATGGCTACAATAAACTTGTTAAGCAGGATGTTATCTGTGCGGCCAATGTTGCGCACAAATTGCTCCACATTCACGTCATTTTGGTTCATGTAGCGTGGACGATCGTTGGGGTCTGCCATAATTTTGTCGTATGTGGAGGAATAGAAGATGTATTTTGCATTGTATTCCACCCAAGCATCACAACCTTTGATGGCGGCTACCAAAGCCTCACTGGGCATGTCGATATCGCCGGCTTTGCCACAGGCACGTGCCGCGGCTGTTTTTAACACCAAGGGCTTGGCACCTAAGATAACCGCCGCTTGTGCAGTGGCTTCCATCATACGGCCATCACTCTCTGTGTCGCCTGTAATAGCAATGCTTTCTCCCGGTTGCAGTTGGAACATGTCCCTTAAAAGCTTTAAGGTCGCATTCAATAATTCGTACTCTAACATTGTAAAACACCTCCAAAAAAATTATTAATTAGGCTTTCTCAAACAAATGGCACCGTACTTCATGTCCCGGTTCCAGTTCTACAATTTTGGGATCTTCCTTCATACAACGCTCGCTCTTAAACGGGCAACGTGTATGGAACCCACATCCACTGGGCAAGTTCACCGGCGAAGGAATTTCACCTTCACTGCGAATGCGCTTGGGTTTCATGGCTTCCTCTTCCTCACTGATAACCGGAATAGAGGATAGCAGCATTTGTGTATACGGATGTTTTGGATTTTCGTAGAAGGTTTTTGTTGGAGCAATCTCGCAGATTTTGCCAAGATACATAATGGCAATTCTGCTGGACACATTGCGCATTACACCCATGTCGTGTGTAATGAACATATATGTGATGTTGTTTTCTTTTTGTAGTTTCATAAGCATATTAAGAATTTTTGCTTGAATGGAAACATCCAAAGAAGAAGTCGGCTCATCTAAAATGATGAATTTGGGATTGCTACAAAGTGCCCTTGCAATGGATACAAGTTGCCGCTCTCCACCGCCGATAGAGTTAGGGGTTTTATAAAGGAATTCCGGTGGCAATTCCACAAGCTCTAAAAGTTCTAAAATTTTATCGTCTATCTCGTTTTTAGGCACAACCTTATGCACTTTTAAAGGCAAACTGAGAATTTGACGCACATCTTGGTGGGGGTTAAGCGAAGATCCCGGATCTTGGAACACAATTTGGGCGTCTCTGTAAAACTCTTGTTCTCGTCCTTTTTTCTTGCTGGTGATGGGCTTTCCTTCGAAAAAGATATCTCCGCTTGTCTGTTTATACATCCCCATCATTGTATAAGCAATGGTGCTTTTTCCAGAGCCAGATTCGCCTACAATTCCAAGCACTTCGCCTTCATAGATGTTAAAATTGATGCCATCCACCGCTTTAACAAATTGCTTGTTTCCTACAGGGAAATACTGTTTGAGCTCTTTTACTTCAATCAGTTTTTTCCTCTCACTCATGACGTCTGCCCCTCCTCGTTTTTCGACTCTGTAAAGCATTGATCGCCATACAGGAAGCAGGCCACTTTATGTCCATTTTCAATTTCCATCAAAGCCGGTCGTTCTTCGCGGCAGATATCCATAGCATTTGGACAACGTGGGCAGAAACGACAACCCTTTGGTGGGTTAACATAATCCGGGATATATCCATAAATGCCTGTGGATAATCCGCCGCCATACAGCCGCGGCACACATTCCATCAAACCTTTTGTATAAGGATGCGCCGTGTTCCGAAACAAGTCCTGTGTGTAACAACTTTCCACAATGGTTCCACCATACATGATATACACACGATCTACCAATTCTCTTGCAACGCCCAGCGAGTGTGTAATCATAATAAGGCTACGTCCCTTTTCTTCCACCAAATCGCGTAGCATCCTATGGATTTGGTCTTGAATGGTTACATCCAAAGCCGTGCAAGGTTCGTCTGCTATTAAAAGATCGCGTGGTGTCACCAGGGATGATGCAATACAAATACGCTGGCGCATGCCGCCGGAAAGTTGATGCGGATAACTTTTTAAGATGCGCTCGGGGTCGCTTAACATTACGCTTAGAACAGCCTCTTTTGCAATCTCATTCAGTTCATCTTTTTTCGCTTTGGGATATAGCCCCGAATAACGAATAATGTCACGCATTTGTGTGCCAATGGTCAATACCGGGTTTAGCGCCGACATCGGCGACTGTGAAATCATGGACACCCTTTGCCGCCGCAGCTGCAAAAGTTGCTCCCTATTCATATCCAGCACATTTTCGCCTTGGAATAGAATTTTGCTATTCTTTCCCACTTCGATACTGCCTTGGTCTAAAACACGCAGTATCATTTTCATCGTAGTGGTTTTTCCACAGCCGGACTCGCCCACGAGCCCCACTTTCTCGCCTTTCCCAACCTCTAGGGAAATTCTGTCTACCACCTTTGCATTGCCGCGATAGGTTTTATAAGCGATGGAAAGATTCTCCAATTGTACACTGGTATTTGTCAACTTAGTGTCCCCCCTTGTCAAACATATCTCGTACACCATCTCCAAGGAAGTTGAATCCTAAAATCATAAACACAACACCAAGTGCGGGGAAAATTGTCATCCACCAGATATCCGGCATCAGTTTAGATCCATCGGAAATCATTTGGCCAAAAGCCGGAGTGGGAGGTTGTTCCCCCAGACCCACAAAGCTTAACGAGGCTCCCATTAAAATAACCCAGCCCACATCCAATGCCATTTTGGTTGTGATTGGCGAAAGACAATTTGGCAAAATCTCTCGCATCATAATATGCATTTTAGAGGCTCCCACAAGTTCTGCATTGCGCACAAAATACTCGCGAGAAATACTGCTGGCTTGTCCATAAACAAGTCTTGTGTACCAAGGCCACCACATAATGGTTACTGCCAACATACTGTTCATCATGTTCGGTTCCAATATAGAGGCAATACATAGTGCCAAAATCAAAGCCGGAACCGATAAGAAAACATCTGTAATACGCATGATTACCGTATCTATCCAAGTACCATGATGATAGCCTGCAATAAGCCCCAGCAAGGTTCCTATCGGCACGGAAATGGCCAGCACCACAATGCTCATAATCAAAGCACCACGGAAGGAAAAAATCACACGGGAGAACACGTCACGTCCCACGTTATCTGTGCCAAACCAATGCTCGGCACTTGGGGGTTGGCTTGCATTTCCATAATCTACAAATGCGCCAATATGCTCTGGGTACGGCACCACAAACATCGCAAATATAGCAAAGAATATGGACAAGCCCACTAAGATCAAACCCACCACAGACAGCTTGTTGCGTGTAAATTTATAACGGTAAATCTTCCATGTTTCTATGGTTGAGGGGGAAATCAAACTTTTTCTTTCTCCGCTTTTAAGAGCTGAATTGTTTTTTGCCATTATGTCGCCCTCCCAATCCTCATCCGCGGGTCAAGCCCAGCCACAACCAGATCAACCAACAAGTTAATTGTGAAATATATAATTCCAATAATCAATACCACCGCACAGATGGCATTTAAGTCTTTATTTAGCATCGCATTCATTCCATATCGAGAAAGCCCCGGCCAATTGAAAATTTGCTCTACAAGAAACGCCTGGCCTAAAAGAGCCGAAAAATCAAGCCCCATTACAGTGACCGCTGAAGTGGCCGACGGTTTAAGTAGATACTTTCTGTTCAAAATTCCACTTGGCAAGCCATAACCGGTGGAAACGGCCATATATTCTTTGCTTGAATTGTCGACCAAAGAAGAGCGCAACACACGCGCATCTTGCACAATTGGGCCCAAAGCCAAGGCAAAGGCCGGCAAAAGCAAGTGCAAAAATGCATTCCACGCCACCGCGAAATTTCCGGTAAGAATACCATCAATAACATAAAGGCCTGTAATGTGCGGGGGGGCTACCATATCTGAACTTAGCCTTCCCAATACAGGAATAATGGGTAATTCGTATCCAAAAAGTAAAATTAACAAAACACCTACAACAAAGGCCGGTAGCGCAATACCTATATAGGATAGAATCCGAATCAAGCCATCTATCCATGTATTTTTATACCGCCCTGCCAGAAGCCCCAACCCAAAAGTACCTATAAGGATAAAGGCCCCCGATACTAAAACCAGCTCCAAAGTTGCCGGAAAAAACTGCGACACGTCCTCTGAAACCGGACGTTTTGTGATAAACGAATTTCCAAAATCGCCCACCAACGCATCGCCTAACCACTTCACATACTGAACAGGTAGTGCATCATTTAAGTACAACTCTTCACGTAAGGTTTCTTTTGCTTCTTCTGTTGCCCTTGAGCCCAAGGCAATTGTGGCCACGTCTCCAGGAACCACGCGTGCTATAAGAAAAATTAGCATGGAAGTTCCCAACAAAACCAGAACGCCCAAAAGCAACCTCTTTCCGATATATTGAACCATTCAAACCATCCCCTTCCATGCCGGGTTTCATTGCTCCACCAAAGACGGCGCACTTCCTAAGCTACACCGTCTTTAGTAGGAGATAAATCTTATTTCTGGTCTGGGTAGATAGCCATGTCTGCCATGATATGCGTAAAGCCAATCAGCTCGCTAGGCACACCCTCGCCACTAAATTCTTCTATAAACGGCCAGCTTACATAAGCCGACTGGTATGCCACACGTTCTGTCAAATCACACAGGAATACGGTGGGATACAGCTCATCTACAATGTAGTTTTGGATGGTTGCATACTCTGCAAAACGTTCTTCTTCGTCCACAATTGTCAAAGAATCGTTAATCATTGTGTCCAGTTCGGCATTGTCCAACCATTCTACATTTTCCCAAGTTCCCATGGTATCGGTGCCATAGCGTGTGGCCAGGTAAATACCTGCTTCGTTGAACGCCGGTGCCGAGTTGATTGCCAACATATGGGGGGTGCTTTCCGCTGTTGCCACACGGTCAACAATGGAAACCCAAGGAGCTTTGCTAATTTCCACGGTGATGCCTGCTTCGCTGGCAGCAGCTTGGAACAACAATGCAACTTTTTCAAGGTTTGCCACATCAGAGTTTACAAGCATCTCTATGGGATAGTCGGCCAGTTGGTCTGCATAGGCAGATTGAGCAAAATACTCTTTGGCTTGCTCTATGTTATATTCCATAACAGCTGTTTCAGCAGCACCTGCCACGCCAGCGGCTACGGGGCCAATCGAAATTTCAGAATCGATGAAAATGTCGTTTACAATGCTTTCATAGTCGATTAGGCAAGCAACACCACGGCGGTAGTTCACATCATCCATTGGCGCTTTTTGCGAGTTCATGTACATATTGTACTCAAGATAGGTAGAGTAGTTTGCAATGCTAACACCTTCAAATGCGGCCATTGCATCTAAGTTCTCTGTGCTCTGCCATTGGTCGGTCATTTCCATTTCGCGGTTGTTCATCATTGTGCGCACGGTGGCAGGCTCTGGAACAGCCATCAAACGGAATTCTGTGGGAGCATCGTCGCGGCCTTCCCAACCCATAAACCAGTCATCAAATTTTACTGCGTGGTAATAATCTTGTGGTGCAAGCTCTGAGGTCATGTAGGCGCCTGTGCCGGCATCGTTCGATACAAGCCATGCCTTGCCATAGTCGCCATGATCCCCATAGGGTCCGCTTGCGTCATAGTTTGCGCTTACCATCGCCTCACTTAGCACAAAGAAACGTACCAAAGCGCTTACAAAAGGACCATAAGGATGGTTTAGATGGAATGCAACTTCGTAGTCTCCTATCACTTCCACATTGTCAAGCACGTCTGCGAAGAGATATGCATAGCCTTCACCAATGGTGATCAAGCGATCCATCGAATACTTAACATCGCTTGCTTTCAGCTCGCTACCATCGTGGAATTTTACGCCCTGGCGCAAAGTGAAAGTATAAGTTAAGCCGTCCTCACTCACTTCCCAGCTCTCTGCCAAGTGTGGGTCTATGCCACCTTCGGCATTCGGAATTACCAATCCGTCGTAAATATTGGGCATTGTCATCGTGCTCGAGTTGGTTGCCGCCACGGCAGGGTCTATGTCGGGTGTGCCGGAAACACCAATGCGAAGTGTGGTATCGGATACCGCTGCACCACCTGTTGTTTCAGCACCTGTACTGGCTGCCGGCGCTTCGGCGCCACCTTCTTGTACACCGCCACCACCG
Organism: uncultured Oscillospiraceae bacterium; assembly: GCA_964370295.1. Classification (GTDB taxonomy): domain Bacteria; phylum Bacillota; class Clostridia; order Oscillospirales; family Ruminococcaceae; genus JAAYCI01. Next base: position 6,694 of record CAYJIR010000017.1, on the reverse strand, counting down.
CAAGCTGTCAATGCCAACAATGCGGCGCTTAGCAATAATGCAATTGCTCTCTTTCCTGTCTTTTTCATGTTTTCCTCCTCTTCTTTTTTGTTTACTGTATTTCGTCCGCATTCATCGCGGATACAACATAAGCACGTTCTTCTTCTGTTAGTTCTATGCGTGGACGTCGCACATATCCCCCTTGCAAACCTTTGCGGCTTACAAGATATTTCAATGCCTGTACCGGTTTATCATAACTTTCCAGCACGTTAAGCGCAGGCAAAATTTTGTTGTAAATTTTCAAACCGGCTTCTATATCTTTCTTTTTATACACGGCATCAAACAAAGCTACGCAATCCTTTGGGGCCACATTGGCCAACATGCTAATCCAGCCATTGGCACCTTTGGTAAAGCTTTCAAAGGAAATATTGTCGCAACCACAGAACACCGACACACTCTCCGGCGCATCTGCAAGCACTTCACCCAACTTGCGAATTTCCCCGCTGGATTCCTTGATAATGGCTGTGTTTTTCAGCGCAAGCAACTGCCGATAGGTCTCTCTTTCAATTTCAATTCCGCAAGAACCGGGGTTGTTGTATACCATAATCGGAAAATCGGTTTTTTCCATGATATATCTATAATTTTCCACCACTTCATCCTGTGCAGGATGGCAGTATGGCGGGCTTAAAATCATTGCTGCATGGGCGCCGGCTTGCTTGATATTTTCTACCAAATCCACCACATCGTCGGCACGTTCTCTTGTGGCGCCCACTATAACACGTGTTCGATTTGCAATGTACGGAACCATCTCGCGCACAATCGCTTTATGCTCTTCGTTTGTCACACTCATGTATTCGCTTGTAGCCCCTAGCAAACAAACGCCATGCACACCACTTTCAATAAGATAATCCAAATTTTTTCTCATACCTTGGGCATCAAAGCTTCCATCTTGTAGAAACGGTGTCACCGCAACCACGAATACACCTTCAAACATTGGGTTCATCTTTCAAAATCCTCCTTTTATGCTTTAACAGACTTTCTAATGTTGTGTGTCTTTTGAAAATCTATCTAATGACAAGGGCGAAATATCCATAGGTAAAGGCTCTCCCGCTATCATTTTTGCCATGCACAGCCCCGTCATCGGGCTTAGCCCGATGCCATCGCCTTCGTGCCCTGCCGCAACGTAAAAACCCGGTAAATCCGTGCCGGAGACAATGGGCATGTGATCCGGTGTGAAAGGACGCACCCCGCTGTAGGAGCGAATCACCTTAATATCGCGGATGATGGGGAAAAACCGTATTGCCCGCTCTGCTAAGGCTTGCATCACTTCCAAATCACTGCGAATATCTTCCCCTACAAAGCGCCTTGATGAACCAATCAGGAAATTATTGGAATCTGTTGGTTCAAACACAAACGCCACGCCATTTCTCTCCACCCGTTCTGAAACGGGGCGTCGATAATTGCCCTCGCCAAATTTTGCAAGCATATAACCAAACTCGTGTACTTTGCGTTTTCCCACCTGGAAACTTTGCTCGGAAACCAAAATTTGTCCCTGTCTAGCTTGTATAGGGATTGACACCCCTAACATTTCACCAATTTTTGGGGCCCAAACGCCGGCACAGTTGATCACATTTTTAGCCACTATGGTTTCGCCGCCGGCTGTGATCTTATACTCGTTCTCGATTTTTTCCAGCTGTGTCACTTCGCAGTGAAGCAACAAATCCGCACCGAGTTTTTCTGCGCCCAAGGCCAGTGCATAACACAGACCTATGGGGTAAAGCGAACCGTCGCAGCCTGTTTCTAGGCCTCCCGGAATATCTTTGGCTAAAAAAGGTTCATCTTCTTGCACTTCTTTTTTATCCAACATGCGCATTGGAAACCCTAACTCCACCATCTTCCGGCAATAATCTGCCGCAATTTCAAGCTCTTGCTCGGTTTCTGCTAAATAAAGGCTTCCTTTTTGCTTCCATTCAATGGGATAATCAAGCACTTGGCTGAGTTTTGGAAACATATTCTGGCTCTCTCTGGCAAACAGGGCGTCAAAGCCCGGTGCTTTATCGCAAACCAAAATATTTCCGTCACAGCGACTGCTGGTACCCTCTGCAATATCTCCTTTGTCAAGCAATAGTACCTTCGCGCCGGTTTTTGCGCTATAATAGGCCACTGCACAACCAATGACCCCGGCTCCTATCACCGCTATATCTACATTTTTAGTCATCCAGAGCACCTTCTTTCCCACAAAGTTCTAAAAAGGTGATCGGGCGTACGGGCGGGCGATCTGTTGCCGGCGGAATTTGCTCGGGTTTCAAGTTTAGCTCTTCACTAAGAATTCGCGCCACCTGTCTTCCACAAGTTTTTCCTTGACAAAGCCCCATACCACTTCTAATGCGTCTCTTAATTTCCGTAACGCTTCTTCCTTTATGTTCCCGAATTGCCTTGCGAATTTCTCCGGCCGTCACCTCTTCACAGCGGCATACAATCACATCATCCGCCAGAAATCCTTCATTTTCCACAGCCACAAAACCCGCACTTTGCTCTGCCGCATCTAACCGTCTCATGCTGCGCACTTCGTCGGCATGTTCTTTGGGGATGACCAGTGTCACCACCGGTGTATGATCATTTTTTTTGCTGTTAATCACCCGCAACACTTTTGCCTCACATACAAAACTTCCCGCGCGGCTCACCGCTTGCACACTGTCTCCCTTTTGGGGCAACGGATGATATTCGAAAGGAAAACTAACACTGGCCTCAAGCTCGGAATACCCTTTGTCTACTATGAAAATTGCAAGCCCCGAGCAAGCGGCCACACATTGGCCACAACCCGTACATTTCTCGCGATCCAACTGTGGTATTCCGGTGATCAATGTCCCCACTTGAATGGCCCCAAACGGACATGCATTTTCACATGGGTTGCAAGGAATTTGCTGCACGCACTCAATGATTGCCACAGGTCCTTTCGCAAAACGATCTTCACTGGGCCAACCGTTTTCCCTTTTTATCTCCGATAAAGAGGGGTATCCGTTTTGCAGAATCGTATCTTCCATCAAACGCCTGCCTCCATTTGTATAATTCTTTGCTTTGCCTGCAAGCGACGTTGTCCAAAAGGACCCTGACGCAAAGTGTTCAAACTATCAAGAAATTTGGCTTTTTCTGCCGCCGCCTGTGTTTCATTAAGATGTCCAAGCGAGGCTGCAATACAAACGCCCGCAAGACGTCCTTCATCCATGGCAGTGTTGGCCTCTTCCACGCCGGCCGTATCCCCTGCCACATATACTTCCGGACATGAGCTACACATATTTTCATCATGCCAAGGCATCCAACCGCCCAGCTCCGGCACAAACTCATGCCGCACACCGGCCATCCAGGCCAATTCTGTTAGCGGCGCCAAACCCACCGCAATGCAGATAATATCCACCTGCGCTTCTTTTTCTGTTCCGGCCACCACTTCTCCATTTTGGAATTGCGCGATCACCGCTTTTTCCACGCGCTCTTCACCTTTTGCTTGCACAATTGTATGTCCTAAGTAAAAAGGTACGCCTGCTCGCCTTATTTTCGCTGCATGTACACCATAGGCACCCACCTTGGGCATGCCTTCTACAATGCCCACTATCTCGGCGCCTGCTTGCATCAATTGATAAGCCACAATTACGCCCACATTGCCGGAACCAACCATCAACACCCGTTTCCCCGGCAACACACGGTTCACATTCACCATTGTCTGCGCAGCACCGGCGCCCATAACGCCCGGAAGTGTCCACCCGGGAAAACGCAAAGAGTTCTCCGAGGCACCCGTAGAAACCAAAATCCGTTTTGCATGGATGGTCTTGGTTGTTCCCTCATGCAAGACCGAAACCACGCCTTCGGAAAAAATTCCTGTTGCCGCACATCCCAACCACACTTCCACTTTATATTCCTGTGTTTGTTGCAGCAAGCGCTTGCCAATGTCTACGCCCCTTATCCCTGCATTATGCTCTTTAGAGCCAAAAAACTTATGTATTTGTTTAAACAACTGGCCACCCGGTTGCAAATTTTCGTCTACAACTAAGACCTGTGCACCACAACGCGCCATTTCAATGGCCGCAGCAAGACCCGCAGGACCTGCACCAATAACCACGACCTCTCTTTCTATCATTTGCGCTCATCCCCTTTTCCAACCCCTTGCTGTGTTTCTATAACCATACCGGCTTCAATGGGGGTTACACAAGTTCGCACGTTTGGTTTTCCATTGACGCTCATCACACAATCCGTGCATTGGCCAATGCCGCAATAAATCCCTCTTGGTTCGTGTTTTATGCTGGTATATCGGTGTAGCACAATTCCTTGTGCCAACAAGGCCGCCGCTATCATTTCGCCTTCTATTGCCTTACATTTATTTCCGTCAATTGTAATATCTACCCAGTGCTCTCGCTTGTCCTCTCCCAAAATGGGGTGCTCTTGAATACGCAAGCTCAAAATAGTTTCTCCTCCTAAAACAACTTATAAAAGCTGAAAACCCTGTGGGAAAGGATCTTCCGGATCTAGTAAAAAAGTATGTATTCCTGTGACCCAGGCCTTTCCTTCAACCCTTGGTACTACGGCATCTATTCCGGCCACCTCGGTTTTTGAAACATAGCTGCATGTGAATTCACTTCCAATGATGCTTTCATGCACAAAGCTTTCGCCAATTTGAATTTCCCCTTTTGCAGCCATCACCGCCAGTTTTGCGCTAGTTCCCGTGCCACAGGGAGAGCGATCTATCGCCCCCGGTGGAATTACCACCGCATTTCGAATGTGCCCTTTTTCCACCGCCTGATAAAATTCCACATGTGTGACCTGGTTTAGAAACCTTAGTTCCGGATGCGAAAGCGGCACTTGCTCATTTATCTCTTTTCTAAGCTTGTTGCCTGCTTGCACCAGCGAAGACGCCATCTCTCTCTCCACTTGTAGGCCCACGCTACTCACAGGCAAAATGGCATAAATGTTGCCACCATACGCAATATCCAGGACCACTTCTCCCCATAACTGCGTTTGCACCTTCACTTCTTGTTTCATAACAAAGGCCGGTGCATTTACAAAGGATATATTTTTTGCAACGTGGTTTTCAACTTCCACACTCACTTCTACCAAACCGGCCGCCGTGTCTAACACAATTTTTGTCATCGGTTCTTCCACCGCAACCATCCCCGACTCTACCAGCGCTGTTGCAACACCAATGGTATCATGCCCACACATCGGCATCCAACCACCCACTTCGAAAAACAAAACGCCCACATCTGCTTTTGGATTGCATGGTGGTGTGATGATTGTTCCGCTCATCACTTCATTCCCACGTGGCTCGAACACAAGCAGCTGCCGCAACCAATCGCCCTTGTCCATCATATAGGCCATTTTATCTTTCATGGTGTCTCCCGGTATCGTTGGTATCCCACCAATAACATTCCGAGTTGGTTCCCCACCAGTATGCGTATCAATTGTATGAATACTTTTTTTTGCCAGCAATTTGCTTTCATCCTCTCGTTGTTAATACTCACCTAAATTTATCGTCATATTTTGTCTTATTTTGTGGATGAGTATGTTTCACATTTTAACAATAAAGACCATTCTCTGTCAATCGTCAAAGTTCACAATAAAGAACCCAATTTTTTGTACATGAAATTTTAACAATTTATTGTTTTTTAAAAAAATATTTTAGTAGCTTCAAATCGTCTTTAATATTTCATTTATTTATGTTGTTTTTTCGACAAAAAGCCCTCTTTTATCCGCCAATTGTCTTTAATGCTTCCAGGCCAGATGATTTCACAATGATGATTTTATTTTCATTTTCACAAAATTGTGCCCCTATGATGAAACGACCAGTGTTGACAATCTTACACCTGTAAGGTAGTATAGATGTAATAGTGAATTTTTGCTTGCTTTATGTAAAGTATTGTCTTTTTTTGCCACATAAAACTCTGTGGCAAGCGCATTAAAACAGGCCCTAAAAGAGAAAAGGCATGCTCTTTTCCGACACGATCCTTACAATATAAATATAGAGTTGGCAAATCCAACCTCGGTGTTTTACAATTTAAAGCGCCAACACGCGGCAGATTTGCCAAGTGCTTCGCTTTCTTGTTTAAAGAACATTGCGCCAAAACAAACCAACGTAGAGAACCCATTGTATTTTAGGGTTTTCGGTTTTCTAAAAACGATAATATAACCCAAGAAAAAAGACTTCCCACTTAGAGTATTCTTTTTTATAGAAAGAAAAGAGTATTCTTAAAAAGCGACAGACAGAAAGAGCTTTGCCGAACATTCACAATACTCTGCCATTGTATAGTTTCTTTAAAAATGATAGTAAATACCCACGAAACAACCCAAAAGTGACATATGCAAATAAAAAAATGTTGCTTTCGGGTTGATATAGTGCAAAATTTTCCATCTTTCGCACAAAAACCTTGCACTTTCGTTTTCGCCTTTTCATTTAAGGGGCGAAAACACAGTGGAGTGCATCAAGATTTACCCCATAAAAGTGCTGTTTTAGGCACTTTTAGCCCCACCGCAGAATGCGGCGGGGCTCAGACTGTCAAAAAACTACAGGGCGGCAAGAAAGTGCCAAGTGCTAGGAAACCAAAAATGCCGCAAAGGCGCATATAGTTGATATGTAACTGCCGCGGCATTTTGCAGTTTGACGACGCAATTGGTACTTTCTTGACGGCCTGATCCCAGCAAGGGTTTATTCAGCAGACATTGGTTATAA
>CAYJIR010000016.1:38212-47566 GCA_964370295.1 uncultured Oscillospiraceae bacterium | reverse complement strand
GCCTCACACAAAAGGACATTCGGGAATTTCAGCTTGCAAAAGGCGCCATCCGCGGTGGCATCGACACGCTTTTGCACGAGGCGGGACTCTCGTATGAGGATCTCGACGAAATTCTGCTCGGCGGTGGTTTTGGCAGTTTCATCGACGGCCATTCGGCACAGTGTGTGGGCTTGCTACCACCTGTGGGAGATGAAAAAATCATGGCGCTTGGCAACACGGCCGCCAAAGGGGCGGCCATGGCACTTTTGGGTGTGGTACCGCTTAACGCCTTTGACAGCATGGCGCAAAATGCAGACTACACGGAACTTTCCACAAATCAATTTTTTATGGACAGATACATTAGGAGTATGAATTTTTAGTTGCATTTTAGACGTGAAAAAGAGAAAGAGAGAAACACCATGCGTACCTGCCTTGTGGCTTGCTCGATGATAGAAAACGAATTAAAAGCATTTATGCCGCCGGATTTAGAGGTGATTTGGTTGGATAGGGGCTTGCATGAACGGCCGCAAATCTTACGTGAAGAGCTTCAAAAAACGCTAACTACCTTGCCAAACGATGTAGACACCGTGCTGTTGGGCTTTGGTTTTTGTGGTACAGCACTTGACGGCATCCGCTGTGAAACAGCGCGTTTGGTGCTCCCTTTATATGACGATTGCATTGCAATGATGCTATGTGAGGCGAGAGATGTGCATAGTATGTACTATACTGAAGGATGGCTGAAAGAGAGTGAAATTCCCGGTTCTGTGTTTGGGTTTGAAATGGCTATAGAGAAATACGGGGAAAAGAAAGCGCGAGCCATTTACAAAACCCTGTTGAAAGGCTACACGCATCTATGTCTTTTGGATACGGGTGTCTATGATGTCGAGGCGACCTATGCACGTATGAAAGCACAAGCGGAAAAGTTGGACTTGTTGTCGCGTAAAGAAAAAGGGGATATATTGGTGTTCAAAGCGCTTTTTCAAAACACTTGGAACGAAGAAAAATTTTGGGTACTCCCTAAAGGGGATACATTTACCTTGGATGAGTTTTTAAAAAGAAAGTAATTGTGAACCCACATAAAGAAAGAAATAGTAGTAAATCGAATAAACAATGCCTGTCAAATAAATCCATTTCGGAGTTATTCGGCAGGCATTGTTTACAAGAATATCTATCTTGTGGAGTTCCAAGGTTAATTCGAATAAATCAAGGTTATAGTGGTTATATTTCTGTGCCTTTCATCTTTGTTATACTCTAAAACATCCCTTGGTAAGAAGCTATATAAGTGTTATGTTCCAGGCAAACTGTACGTAGGGGATATCCTGCAAGAGAGGAGCAATAAATGAGAGGTGAATGCCTGATGTTACACAGGGCGTGTTTCCCCGGAAAAAATTTTGTAATTATTCTTTCCGGAGAACTTCACAGTATAAAGGGCAATGTCGGCGTTTTCATATAATTGTGCAAAATCTTTACCATGTTCAGGAAAGTGGGCAATGCCGATGCTTGCAGAAATAGATACAGAAAGGCCATTGTAGGTATAGGTGTTAGCAAGAAATTTGCAAATTTCATCGGCTTTGGAATGGATACCATTATCGTTGTTATATCCCTTCATATAAACAAAAAATTCGTCGCCGCCAAGTCTTCCCACGATATCGTCTTGTCTAAAACTATGCAAAATTTTACTTGCTACTTCTGAAAGAACTTTGTCTCCATAAGAATGACCGAATGTATCATTTATCTTTTTAAAGTTATCAAGGTCGATGATGAAAAGGGAACCAATGGTGTCTGTAGCAATAGATGCTTTTAGCGTTTCTTCAATCAATGCCTGTGTTGTCATTTTATTATATACACCGGTAAGTTGGTCTGTGATGGCTTTGTGTGTTAATTCGTTGATTTGTGTTTTTTGAAGCGTAATTTCCATCATCTTACCAACAATACGCTCGGGTTTATTGCCGGCTGTATATAAAATTTTATAGTGGCAAAGATACCAAAGCACATCGCCGTTTGTTAGCACAAACTTTGTTTCTGTTTCAAAGATGTCTTTATTACTTTGGTTAAATTTCTTTTGATGCGAATCCATGTCGGTTTCTGTTACGATGCCCATATCTATAAGAGGTTTGGGATAATCTTCTATTAAAGAAGGGATCCCCAACCTATTTGCGAGGTTTTCTGAATAGCGCATGGTCTTGGTTTTTAAGTTGTAATCAAAGAATTCATTTTCTGTAAAGGATGCTATAAGCATATTGAATTCGCGTTCTTTTTCTAATTTGATAGAGGTATTTACATGAGTAGTGATATCAATGAGTTGAAAATAAAAAAATTGTTCTCCACTATGTTCAGTGGCCAAACGGCCGCTGAACTGAACATGTTTATAGCCGTCTATTTTGTTTACTAATCTACAATTCAAATTAAATTTCTGACAAGGTGAGTTTGAAATCTGTCTAAGCAAATCTTCGGCCGCTGGCGCGGCGTCTTCGGGGTGCAAGGTTGCACTGCCTCTATTTAGGAAAAGGTCTCTGATTTCTTCTTTTGAATATCCGACCAAATCAAAATAGCCACTGTTTGCCTCAACAATGGTGAAAAATTGATCGTATTTGGCTTTTAATATACCACCGGGGATGTACGTGTTTACAAACCCGAGGCCAGAAATATCCTCAATTAACGGTGTTTTATCGATGTTTTCCACATCTGACCTCCCAATGCGACTTTTGTTATTGTCGCCTAATGACTTATGATTGTTTACCAAAAAAGACACATACAAACGATTCCGGAATATTTGTATGGTTTGGATCTAATTTATGTAGTTAATGCCCCCTGAACAAAAAAAGACATATACATATTGTACAATGTAATTGTTTGTTTGGAAAAGTGCAAAGGCTTTTCTGCTTTTCACACAGAAACCTTGCACTTTCGTTTTCGCCTTTTCATATTAGGGGCGAAAACACAGTGGAAAGCATTAGTTATAGCTGGCAAATTTCTATTGTAGGAACATATAATAAGAATGAGTACACTGCTTTAGATGTGTATATACCTAAAGCTGAGATTTTCCAGAGTTGTTTTTATAATACAATCAAAGTTCCTGTTTGTTGCCATAAAATATATTATATATCGAAATAAAAAAATAAGCAATAAAAAAGGTTTTGGTAGAATTATACTATTTTACAACAGTGCTTTTTGGTTTTGTATGGGGTGATTTTGAGGCTTTCCTTTGTGTTTTTATAGTTAATGAAAACGATGAAAATGCAAGAGCACGGTATTGTGTGAAAAGAGGAGAAAGCCTTGCACTAAAAAAATAGCTGCATAATTTGCATAGGGCATAATGAATGTAAGTAGGGTTCCATTTGTGACACACAAATTCGTGCAAAAAGCAACAATTGCATAATAAATTATGTTTTTTTGACTTTTATTGTATATTAAGCAGATTACAGAACTAAAAAAATATTGGTTTGCCAAGTGCAAGGGAAAAGGTTCTTTTCTTTAAATGAACTCTTCTTGTTACATATGTTTTGCTAGGAGACAGTATGTTCTAATTCTAATAAAAGGATGTGGTTTTGCAAAGAAAAGTAAATTTGATTAATTTGAAAAAAGGTGCTATGTTAAAAGAGAACTCTCGATATCAGCGTTGTCAACTAAATCAATTTTATAAAAAGTTTCGAAAAAATCCTCGCCATATTTTAAAAATAAGCATAAAAACATACGGAATCGCCTTTGATTTTGTTTTATTTGGCAAAAAATTCGATAAAAAGCCCCAAAGAAAAAGAACTGTCGTTTGATTTTTTAAGTAAGATTCTTAGAAAGAGGCTTCATGCCGGTAACGGTTGTTATTATGGAAAGAAAAAACAAAGAAGTACAAATGGAGAAACTAAAACCTTGGGCAGTGGTGGTGGCGCTTGTGCTTTGGCAGGTGCTTGCGATGATAGTCAATCAAAGTTTTTTGCTTGCATCTCCACTAGCTGTGATTTTAGAATTATGGAGAATTTTGCGCACATATGATTTTTGGAGTGCTACTCTTTATAGTTTTTTGCGTATTGTCGGAGGATTTTTATTGGGCACCTCTTGTGCAATTTTATTGTCGGTTCTTGCCTCTCGCTTTTCCTTTGTGCGTGATTTATTGGCGCCTTTTATAATTACAATAAAGTCGATTCCTGTAGTTTCTTTTGTTATTTTGGCACTTATCTGGTTTTCCTCACAAAACCTTGCTATCCTTATCAGTTTTTTAATGGTGTTGCCTATTGTGTATACAAATGTGTTGGAGGGTATCCGTTATACCGATAAAAGCCTATTGGAAATGGCTTGGGTTTTTCATATGAAAAAACGAAAAAAAATACGATACATATATTTTTTTGAAGTATTTCCCTTTTTTGTTTCCGGGGTAAAGGTCGCCCTTGGGTTGAGCTGGAAAGCTGGAATTGCAGCAGAGGTTATAGGCATTCCGGAACATTCTATTGGGGAGAATTTATATAATGCTAAAATCTTTTTAGAGACGCCGTCTTTAATGGCTTGGACAGTGGTTATCATTTGTCTTAGCATTGGTTTCGAGAAGATTTTTTTGCTTTTTTTACGGGGGCTTCATAAAAAATTGCAACGGGGGTAGTTTGCATGCACAGCAAAGACATAATGGTTGATAAATTATACAAGTCATTTGGCGATAAAGTGGTGCTATCGGGGTTCAGTGCTCGATTTCCCTATGGAAAAAATAGTAGTATTATGGCGGCTTCCGGAAAAGGGAAAACAACATTATTGCGTATTTTGATGGGTTTAGAAATACAGGATAGCGGTATAATATCCGGTCTGCAGGGCAAAAAAATCGCCATGGTTTTTCAAGAAGATCGGTTGTGTGAGACACTATCTGCTTATGTAAACATTGCCGTGGCTAGTGGAGCCAAAAAACAGGATATTGAACAAGGGCTTTGTCAAATGGGGCTTCGTGAAGAAATTTATGCTCCGGTTTCAACTCTATCTGGGGGGATGAAGCGTCGTGTGGCTATTTTGCGTGCCTTGCTTTTTAAATCAGAAATCATTTTATTAGACGAGCCATTCAAAGGGCTCGATGAGGAAACAAAAAAACAAACGATAGAATTGGTGAAAATGTATGCCGATGGGAGAACTTTGCTTGTGGTGACACATAGCAAAGAAGAACAAGAAGCAATGAATACAGTATATAACTGTACATTTTAGGCCGTTGTGGTAGCAAATTTTAATCTTATAAAATCAATACAAGGGCGTATCCCGAAACAAAAATAGATCACATTTTTTGTGAAACCTTTGTTTGCGGGCACGCCCTAAATACAGCATAAACTTTTATATTTGTGCAGTGTGAAATCTTATAAAGAACCTAAAGATGAAATAAAGCCTATTAGAACGGGTAAACCAAACAAGGCGAGAAGGCTTCCTATGATAATGCCATCCACCAAGGTGGCCGCAGCACCCACAATGATACCAACAAGTGGCATCCAAGCGTAGTTTTCTTTTTCCTTATCCATGCGCTTCATGGCAAGTACGCTTACAACAATGCCGGCAACACCCATAAGGCAAAAGGTTAAATAATTAAAAATCCACGACCCGACGGAAAGACAAAAGCCAATAAGAGCCAAGCGGTTGATAGGCTTTTGGGTGTTTTTGGCTACAGGCGCCGCAGTAGTATCCCAGGTATTAGTGGTGTCTACATCAAAGGTGGGCTGGTTTGCAGTGTACTGGGTTTGGCTTTGTGCTGCGTGATAGCTTGTTTCTTGTGGCGCAGTAGGTTGAATAGGAGGCGGGGAGTAGATAGGTGCAGACGCCATGGTTGCTGCTATAGAAGGAGCCTCAAGGGGGGGAGAGATGGATTGAGGTGGGGGAAGTATTTGTTGGGGAAACACCGGGGTTTGATTTTCAGGGGTAAGGCCGTTTTGGGGTTGATTTTGTTCCATAACACTGTTCCTTTCCGTATGTTGAAAATTTATTTGATGTAGTGCCTACTGGAAACAGTAAAAAAGTATCCAACGGTAAAAAGCATTTGTGTATCGGTGTGGGATTGTTGCCTATCATTATAATAGGGCGCATAATCTTTTGCATTTTCTTTTTGGGGCGAAAAGTGGGTGGTGCGAGAGCTATTAATCTATATAAATAATACGGTGCTATTATAGCATATGAGGATATCATTCGCAAGATTTAAAACAGAGAAGCATGTGAAAGTTTTATAAAATAGAACCTCTTAGTACCTATTTGTAAAGAAAACACCTCAAAAACAAAAAAAACTTATTGGTATCAACAAAAGATGCAAGGATGCCTTGACATTAACGCGTAAATAATTTAAAATTTATATTAAAATAGGTAAGTGTGGCGAACAAAAATTAGTCATACGAGCTTTGCGGTGTTTCAGGCCGTTTTATAAGCTGAAAAAGGGTTGGATCGAAATTAACAAAGGCAAATATTGTCTAAAAGAAGGAGAAGTACAAATGATTGATCTGTCTATTTGCAAGGAACAATTAGCAAACAACATCAAAAAGGCTAAAGAGAATGGTGTGATTATGCCCACCATTAAACAAATGAGTGACCCGGTGAACAATGTGCCGGACAAAGTAAAAGCAAAACTGAAAAACTTGGGTCTTTGGGATATTGATCCTCTAAACTTGTTCCGAGTAACTTGGCACAACGAACCTGTGGAAAGTGGCGGCGGTTTTTCTGGACCTAACTTTATTGAATTGCCCAAAAAATTAACAGGTGTAGATGCACGCATCATTATGATGGCCGGTAAATTTTTCCCAACAGGTTGCCACAAAGTGGGGCCTTCTGTGGGATGCTTGCTGCCGCGTTTGGTTACCGGACAATTTGATGCCACCAAACAAAAAGCTGTTTGGCCTTCTACGGGCAACTATTGCCGTGGTGGTGCTTTCAACTCAAAATTATTAGCAGTAGATTCTGTGGCTATCTTGCCTGAGGGTATGAGCCGCGAGCGCTTTGATTGGCTAAACACCATTGCCAACGAAGTTATTGCCACCCCAGGTACCGAGAGCAATGTAAAAGAAATTTTTGATAAAGTAAACGAATTGAAAGTGACCCGTGCCGGTGAGGTAATGGTCTTTAATCAATTCGACGAGATGGGCAACTACTTGTGGCATTATAATTGCACAGGCAGTGCATTTGAAGAAGCTTTCCGCTCTTTGGGCGATGGTCTGAATTTTGCAGGTGTTTGCTTCACAAGTGGTTCGGCTGGCACATTGGCTTCGGGCGACTACCTGAAAAATCTGCATCCGCAACTGCGTATCAGTGTGGGCGAAGCTTTGCAGTGCCCCACTATTCTTGACAATGGATTTGGTGCACACCGCATCGAGGGCATTGGCGACAAACACATCCCTTGGGTACATAATGTGAAAAATAGCGATATGGCTATTGGTATTGACGATAACGATACCATGGCACTGTTGCGCTTGTTTAATGAGCCGGCTGGCAAAGAGTACTTGGAAAAAGAAATTGGCATGAATAAAGCCGATATCGAAAAACTGGCTTTGCTTGGCATTTCTGGTATCGCCAACATGCTGATGACCATTAAAATGGCTAAATACTATGAGTTCACAGAGAACGATGTGGTGGCCAGTGTTATGACAGATAGTGTTGTGATGTACGAAAGCCGCTTGGAAGAGTTGCGCGAGGAAGAGGGCGAGTTCACTTCCTTGAAGGCCGCTGCAGCCTATGCGGGTAGCCTAGCACACCAAAGCACAGAGAACATGTTAGAACTTACCTATGCAGAGCGAAAACGTGTACACAACCTGAAATATTACACATGGGTGGAACAACAAGGCCGTACGGTGGAAGACCTTAACGATCAGTGGTATGATCAAGAGAAGGCTTTCATTAGTGTACAAAAACAGGCAGATCAAGTGGATGAGCTTATCAATGAGTTCAACGAGGCTACTGGCCTGCTGAAAGCACTGTAATAAGAACTGATGCAAAACCGTCTTGCCGTAAGGCAGGGCGGTTTTGCGCTGTGTTATAGATCAAAGGAAAACTTGATGCTTGTTGTCTGTGCGTGCTATACTATAAATAACGCCTGCTGAATAAACCCCTGCGGGTGCTTATTCAGCCCCACCGCAAAATGCGGTGGCCATAAAAGTGCTCGGAAAAGCACTTTTATGGGGCATATCTTGATGCTTTCCACTGTGTTTTCGCCCCTAAAATGAAAAGGCGAAAACGAAAGTGCAAGGTTTTGTGTGAAAAAAACCTTTGCACTTTTTCAAACAAAAAAATCCATTTTATAATAGGTATATGTCTTTTTTGCTTATTCAGTGGGCATTATATAGTTTTAAGGGTATAAACAGGGTAGTGAATATTAAAATATGCCCAGTAAAATGAATCGAAATCGGCATTCTGCGGTCATCATGTTCTGCGACGGAGAAGAATAAACCGATAGCATATAGACGACGAAAGGAAACAAGATGAGTGATCCGAGATGGGAAGATAATCATTTAAACGGTGCGGAAGTGCCAATAGTGGAAGAGCAAACGACAGGTGGAGGTTTAACGTCAAGACAGGTAGGCGATGACGGCCAGCAATTTGTCGTGGAGACCGTTTCCGAGCGTACTACGTTGCCAGTGGTTGAAGGTGAACCTTATGCCAAAAAGCAAAATAAGACGGGCTTGCTTGGGTTTTGTTTTGGCGTGGTAAGCTTTCTCTTTAATCCGTTTGCAGCTTTAAGTATAGCAGCCATTGTATTGGGCATGGTTTGCCTGAAAAATTTTGATAGTAAAGTAGATAAACATTATTGGATGCCTTTAGCCGCTATCATCATAGGAGTGGTTAATACTTTTATTTATGTGGTAAGCGTTATATTAGGGATTGTGGGAAGTGTTTTGCTTAGTCCTCTGATTAGAGTGTTGGTAGAGGAGCTTTTTCTTGTGATTCAGAATAGTATTGTATGATGGTAGCTGTGGTTTTATAGTGTAAGGTCTGCAGAATAAACCCTTGTGGGGTTCATTCTACCTCACCGTACTATGCGGTGGTTAAAAAAGTGCTTAAAGCAGCACTTTTGTGGGCACACTTTGGTGCTATCCACTGTGTTTTCGCCATTTACATGAAAAGGCGAAAACGCAAGCGCAAGGTTCTGATGCAAAAGATATAAAATTTTTGTGTTTTCCTGAATGAAAAATAATGATTGTAAACTTGAAGATGTTATTTTTTGTTTATTCAGTGGACATTAGTGTGGGAATGTATGCGTCTATAATAAAAAAGCGACAAAGCCAAGGCTCTGTCGCTTTTTTACTATAGGTTTAGTGAAAATGGATGGATACCAAGTAGAAAATGGATATATTCAGTGCTACCACGACATACGCTAGTTATGAAAGAGTACTAAACAGTACTTTTCGAGGTATACATTGGTATGCTATATTGTGGTTTCGCCTT
>CAYJIR010000016.1:0-38112 GCA_964370295.1 uncultured Oscillospiraceae bacterium | reverse complement strand
TTGGTTAAAATAGGGCTTCGCCGGGGGCAGGGGCAGGGGGTAAACCGGGAACGCCAAGATTTTGTGCAGAAGCAGAAGAGACGCTCGCAACAGGCAGTTGAGAATTTCCTGAGGTCTGATATAACTGATATTGTGACAATAGTTTACGTAGAGATTGGGCTTGGCCGGAAAGCGTTTCAGAGGCAGCGGCACTCTCTTCGCTTGTAGCAGAGTTGAGTTGAACAACAGAGGCAATTTGCTCTATACCCATGGAAACCTGCGAAATAGCAGTGGCCTGATCTTCAGTGGCCTGTGTGATTTCAGAAATCATACCCGTGGTACTGGTTACATTTTCCACGGCATTGTTAAGCTCATCTGCTGTGAGACCGGCCAAACGAACACCCTCAGCAATAGCAGAAACAGAGCCTTCAATTAAGTTGGTAGTGTTTTTGGCGGCATCAGCACTTTTTGCCGCAAGGTTACGAACTTCGTCTGCTACTACAGCAAAGCCTTTTCCCGCAGCACCTGCACGTGCAGCTTCCACAGCGGCATTCAATGCTAAAATATTGGTTTGGAAAGCAATATCTTCAATAGTTTTTATAATTTTGCTAATTTCATTGCTCTTGCTTTCGATGTCGGTCATAGAAAGCATTAGCTCTTGCATGCGCTGATTGCTGTTGTTGATGGCGTTAACGGCACCGCCGGCTTTTACGCTTGCACTTTCGGCATTTTCAGCATTTTGTTTTACTTGGTTAGAAATGTCATTTAAGGTGACAGAGAGTTCTTCTACGCTGCTAGCTTGTTCGGTGGCACCTTGAGCCAAGGCTTGGCTTCCGGAGGAAACCTGCTCAGAGCCAGAAGTTACTTGCTCTGCAACTTCACCCATTTGCTTCATTGTGTCGGAAAGTTGACTGATCATGCCTCCGATTGATTGTTCAATCTCTTCAAAATCGCCAAGGAATGGTTGGCTGGGATGCACGTTGAAATTTCCTTGTTTCAACTCGGACATTGCACGGGAAATGTCGCGTATATAAGTTTGGATGGTAGTGATAGATTCGCGCAAATGCCCTGCCAACTTACCAAGTTCATCACGGCCATTATATTGAATTTTGAAATTGAGTTCGCCTTGCGACATAGCGCGCGCGGCTTTTTCCAATTCGCGCACCGGTTTTATCAGGGAAGAGCGAATAAGAAGTGCCATAACGACACTTAAAATTACTGCAAGTGCTGAAACAGCAAAAACGACAATTTGAATTATCATTTCTACGGGTTCTACCGTAGCATCAAACTGTGAGATATCAAAAGTTCCGGCCTCTGCTTCGGCCGCAACCTCTACCATTTCATGGCTTAAGTCATACACCACACCAATGCCTATGAGAGACATGGTGCTTAATATCAGAAGCAATGCCACAACTACACCAAAAGCGACAAACAGTTTTGCGTTAATACTCAAATTCTTCATTACCGAACCCCTCCTCGTTTTAAATCACCGTGATTAAAGCCGAAAAGAAATAAAATTGAATCATAAAACTATATTTATTGTAACGCTTTTGTACGAATTAAGCAATCCTCAATCAAGTTGTTTGGGGTTTCGACGAAATTAAGCCTCTAAAAAGTCAAGTTTTGTCTATATTTGTAGCAATATGCACATTCTTTTTATGCAATTTTTAAAAAATAAGTAATTTTAGGGGACAAACATCCAGTGGTATAAGCGCGAAATGTTACTTGGAAGAGGGCGTGCCTGGTTGCTTCTCCTTTCTTGGGGCCAATTTTCGATGTTGTGCAGCTAGGGCTTCGCTGGTAGCCAAAGGGTTGTCGTAATTTTCTCTCAATAGATTTTCGAAGTCGGTATAGGGCATTGGACGTGCAAAGTAATATCCTTGTGACATTGTACAGTTGATGCTTTGCAAGTAGTCGGCTTGTTCTTTTTGTTCCACACCTTCAGCTACAGTGAGAATATCCAAACGCTGCGCCATTTGCATGACACTTTCTACCACTGTTCGTGCGCGGAGGTCGTTTGCATCTGTGGTGAAAAAACTACGGTCAATTTTCAAAATATCAACGGGCATACTTTTCAATAGTCCCAAAGAAGAAAATCCAGAACCAAAATCGTCCATAGATATTAAAAATCCATACTGGTGCAATTCCCACATAACGTTTTCAAGCAAATGGACGTTATCCATAGCGATAGATTCTGTAAGTTCCAGCTCCAGTAAAGACGAGGGGATGCAGTGTTTTTGGGCGATGGCATATACCTCTTTTACAAAGTTGGGGTTTTGCAAATGAAGACGGGAAAAATTAACCGATATGGGAACCACGGCAAGATTTTCTTTGCGCCAAGCGGACAAAAGCAAACAACATTGCTCGAACATGTAGTAGTCCAAGGTGGTGATAAAACCGTTACGTTCAAACAACGGGATGAATTCGCCGGGAGAAATCAGCTTTCCATCAGCGTTTTTCCATCGAACCAAGGCTTCAGCGCCCTGGATTTTGCGTAATGCAAGATTGTATTTTGGCTGCAAATAAACTAGAAATTCACCGTTTTGTAGGGCTTGTTGCATGCGGTTTTCCAGTTCATTTTCATGCACAAGTTCGCTTTTTAATTTTGCATCGTAGTCTAGCAGTGGTTGGTCGTTCTTTTTCGCCAAACTGTGGGCAAGATTAACATTTTCAAGCATGGTATCGATGGGATACTCGTTAGATTCTAACACATAACGTCCGTAGCGGAAATTTAGATGATAACGCAATTTTAAATTGCAACGTTCGTGCAAGCTCGCTTCCATAAGTGCAAAGCGATTGTCATTGTTTTCTATTAGCTCTTTTTCTCCGAGCACTAGAAAATCATCAGAACCTACGCGTGCGACAAGCAACTTATCTTTGTGAGAATCAGAAAGCTCTTTGCTGATATCTGCAACGGTACAGAGCACTTTATCGCCTGTGTCGGAACCGAGGATTTCGTTTACCAATTTGAACTGCTTGATGTCGAATTTTAGCAGCGCAAAAGCTGTATGGGGGTATAGTGTAAGCATTTGGGCCATTTTCTTTTTAAAGAGAAGAAGGTTGGGCAAGCCGGTGAGGTCATCATAATAGGCAATCTTTTCAAGTTCTTGGGCGTGATTACGTTGCCTTCGCGTATCGCGAACGCGTAAAAACATAATGAAAGAGGATAGGGAAAGGAATGCAACAAAAGCGACAGAAGCGAAAATAAGTGTACTTTGGGTGATTTCTTCACCGGTAGAAAGTAAGTTTTCTTCAGGCACAAATGAGAAAATATACCAGTCGTTTATATTGGTGGGCATGTAGTAGGTATAGCGTACTTCATCGCCGGCTTTCCAACTAAAATAGCCGCTTTCTCCGTCTCTGATTTTTTCGGCCACAGTTACAAAATCATCATAGCTAATAATTTGTGCACTATTGGCCATGAATTCCAGTAGATTACCTGTTAGAGAACGGTCTAGAAGTGTATTTTCATTGGTGGTGGAAAGGATAATGTTGCCGGTGCTGTCTACAATATAAAAATAGCTGCTATTCTCAAACGAAGATGAGATAAGGCTTTCCAATTTTTTGAGAGAAAAGGTGCCGAGTAAAAAGCCGGAAATTTCTGTAGAGTCATTGTAGATAGGGGTGATAATGGGCACAACTGGTTCTTCGTCTATAGAAAAAGAAATAGGAGCTCCCACAAGGGTTTGTCCGGTTTTTGCCTCGTCTAAAAAAATATATTGATTTAGGTTGATCTGGGTTCCGTCTGGGGCAACGCCCTCGCCATCCAGGGTATACATAGAAACAAAGTCGAAGTTTGAAAAAGTGGCCATGCCATTCAGCATGTCTTGCGTAGCATCTGCTTCTAAAGACAGTAAATTGGTGATATAAGACATTGCTTTTAAATCTGAAATATCGGAGGCAATGTGCGACTCAAAATTAAGCGCTTGCTGGTTTGTGACTTCGCCAAGGGTTCCGAAAGAACTGTCGATTAGGCGCAATGTCAGGCTTTGGCTGTAGCCCACAAGAGAAGCTAAAACCACCAAAGCAATAAACAAAGACGCCAAAATCAAACGGACTAAGGATAGGGCATAGTTCTTTTTTTCGGAGACTCGTTTCATGAAAAAGCTCCTTACAGAATATGAAATCTAGTATTTCGCATTTTGTGGGGGGTAGCATTTCAACAAACTAGGAATATCGGGGTTGCAGAGCTTGCTTTATGTCTATGGAACAACCAAAAACCGATATATGATAAATCAAAAATGTTTTTGATTTGGAAAAGTGTAAGGGTTTTCCACTTTTTACATCAAAACCATGCGATTTTATTTTTGCCTTTTTGATTAAGAAGCAAAAACGTGACAGAAAACATACAATACACCTTATAAAATTCGAATTTGAGCACTTATACAGCCGCCGTATGGTGTGCTAGGGTTGAATAAATCCCAAATAGATTTAATCAACGAGTATTCCTTCTGATTATCATCATTTTAACAAAAAATTGCATTAAAATCAAACAAAATACATAGATTGGTTTTAGTAAGCAAGAAACGAGACAGTGTTAGCTGTGAATGTATCAAAAAATAACTTTATATGTATTGAAATTGTCTATATTGGAGTATGTTATGACAAGTTGGGTATAAGCTCGGCTACGGCACTTAGCAGGGCTGCTTTAGAGGTGGCAAACTGCAAGCCGCCTTGCAAATAAGCGGTGTATGGTGCCCGCAATGGAGCATCACAGGAAAGCTCTATACTACTGCCGTTCGTAAAAGAACCGGAAGCCATGATGACGTCGCTGTCATATCCTGGCATTGGCCATGGTTCAGGTTGTACAAAGCTGTCGATAGGGCTGTGCATTTGGATGGTGCGGCATAGATGACATAGGGCCTCGGCGTTTGGCAAGGTGATGGCGGTGATGATGTCTCCACGGGCTTCGTTGGCCAAAGGGGTTGTGGCAAAACCAAGCCGTGTGAACAAAGCAGAGGCATATACCGCACTTTTAAGGGCTTCTGCCACAACTCCCGGTGCAAAATAAAGGCCCAGGTATAAAGAACGCAACATATCCCCCGTGCAGCCGATTTCGGAGCCCACACCGGGGGCAGTTAAACGCTGTGCACATAATTCTACAGCACCGGCACGTCCGACAATATATCCGCCTGTGGGGGCTATGCCACCGCCCGGGTTTTTAATGAGTGAGCCCACGGCAAGGTCTGCGCCTACAGCGGTTGGTTCTGCCGTTTCCACAAATTCGCCGTAGCAGTTGTCTACTGCAATTAAAATATGGGGGTTTGCAGCTTTGGCTACTTTGCAACAGGCCTGGATATCAGCAAGGGTTAGGGCTTTACGGTTTGCATAGCCACGGCTACGTTGCAGGTATAAAAGGCGGCAGCGAGGTGCTAGCTCTGCAATGCCGGAAAGATCCGGCCCGTCTTTTGTTAAATCAAGCTCTTCGTATACCACACCAAAATCAGCAAGGCTACCACAATTTTCGCTATCGGATAGCCCCAGAACACTGTGTAGTGTGTCGTAGGGACGTCCTGTGGCCGACAGCATAACGTCGTTTGGGCGCAGTATACCAAAGAGCATGGTTGCTAAGGCGTGGGTGCCGCTCATAAATTGATGGCGTACCAGCGCTGCTTCGCATCCAAAAACCAGAGAAAAAATTTCCTCTAGTTTTTCACGTCCTATATCTCCGTAGCCGTAGCCGGTACTTCCGGTTAAATGTGTGCTTGCAACACGTGTTTTGCGAAAGGCATGTAATAGTCGCAGCTGATTTTCATCTCTTATGCGCTCAATATCCCGAAATTGTGGTAAAACTTCGTCCATAATGGCACGGTCTAAAGCATGTATTTTCTCTGAAAATTCATACATAAAAAGGCCTCCTGTAAAGCATGTTTCACTTTGGGAATCCATAGGGGAATCATTGCGTGATACTGACAAAAGAATACTCTTCTGTTGGGGCAAAACCGAAACGGGAATAAAAAGCAATCAATGGTTCCTGACACAGCAAAGAAAGGGAATGTGTGCTCCCAAAATCGTGACAAAGCTGGGAGAGCAAAAAACTTGCATAGCCTTGATTTCGATGTGAAAAGTGGGTTTCTACGTTTGCAAGATAACCCTCGTGTTCCAACAGTGCCCAAATGCCGGCCGTTGAAAGCAGGGCATTGTTTTGCAAAATACCGTATAAAATAGCATGCCCATGGTTGCGGCGCGCGCATAAATCGGCATAAAAATAATCTCGTGCAGCAGGTGGAATGGGGCCATCGCTGCTTTCTAGTAATGTTAATATGTCTGAGGGGGAAACTGTTTTTGAAAAACCTTTCACCTCTTTATGTTCAATAAATGCGGGCAAGATTCGATTAGAAGGGCGAAGCAAGACGCGGCTTTTCTCTACCACTTTCCATCCCGGGGGCGGCGGGTTGCTGGTGGTTAGCTGTAAAACCTGTGAAAAACGTAAAAAGGCGCCGAACTCTTCGGCGTCTTGCGCATGGCCTAATAATAAAGCACGTCCACCGCTGATTTTGCAAAGGCCGGTATTGTCAATGCGATAAAAGCGGTGGGGTAGGGCGGGGTTTTCTTGAAGCATTTGCCAATGCATACGGCAAAGTGTACCCCCTACAGGGGAATGAGTATTGAGTTTTAAATGAAGTGTGTCTTGTCTTCGATTGGGCAGCAGTTGCACAATCACAGGGCATTCACCAAATCTTTAAAGTGGCGGCCACGTACCTCGAAATTGGGGAAGGCATCGAAAGAGGTGCACGCGGGCGACAAAAGAACCACATCATCCGAAGTAGCGCGTTTGTGTGCTTCTTGAACAGCTTGTTCTAAATTTTCCACACGGATAATTTCCGGCGCACCCTCTTGATAGGTGTCTGCCTTGCGTACGGCGTGCTCAATCTTATCGGCTGCGGGTCCTGTGAGAATCAGCAATTTAACGTGCTCGGGTAAGAAGTTAGCAAGCTCATCAAAAGGCATTTTTTTGTCTTGTCCACCTGCCAAAAGAATCAGCTTTTTGTCGAACGAGCGCAAACCTGCCATCACTCGTGTGGGGCTGGTGGCAATAGAATCGTTATACCACATCACATTGTTTATGCGACGCACGGGTTCTAAGCGATGTTCGACGCCGATAAAAGTTCGTGCAACTTCTATCATGGCCTCATCACTTGCGCGGCCGAATACAGCCGCAAAGGCAGCCAACATATTCTCTATATTATGCATACCTCTAAGTGCCAGTTCATCTTTGTGTACAAGGGGGCGAATGATGCCGTTTGTGGCAACACACAAAAAGCCATCGGGTGCCAAAAAAGTGCCGTTTTGTACCTTGCGCTGTGTGGAAAACCAACGAACTTCCGCGGCAGTGTCTTTTTCCATGTCATGTGTTATCGGATTTTCCAAGTTTAATACGGCGATATTTTCTTTGCTTTGAAAACGCAACAAATTACGCTTGGCATCCACATATTCGTCCATATCACGATGCTTATCTAAGTGGTTTGGCGAGATATTGGTCATTATGGCTATGGATGGAGAAATGCGCATGGAAATAAGCTGGAAGCTAGAGAGTTCTACAACGGCTATATCTGTGGGCAAAAGGGTGTCTACCAAGGGAAGCATAGCACGTCCTATATTGCCCCCAAGATGTACGTTGAGGCCGGTGGCTTGCAACATTTTTGCCACCAAGGTGGTGGTGGTGGTTTTTCCGTCACTGCCACTGATGCCTATAATGGGGCAAGGGCAGTTCTCGAAAAACAATTCCATCTCGCTGGTGACAAGAGCGCCCGCATGGCTTGCCGCCTGTAGTTCCGGCGTGTAAAAGCCAAAGCCAGGCGTGCGCAAAATAATATCCTGGTCTGCCAGGGCATTAAGATAATTTACACCAAGAGAAAGGCGCACACCAAGTGCTAACAGTTCCTCGCCGAAGTTCCCAAAATCAGCCAAAGTACGTACATCACATAAAGTGACTTGCGCCCCGGCTTGTGTAAACATAACCAATAACTCACGGTGTGCCACACCACCGCCGATAAAAGCTACTTTTTTTCCGCCTAAAGTATAAAAGAAATTCCTCACAAAATTTACCCCATTTTACAGTTGCACTGTTGTATTCGAGCTGCCCAAGTGCGCCTTAAATTCGTAAGGCAATGGCCTCTATTTCAACAAGCACCTGTTTTGGCAATGTTTTTACAGCCACGCAACTACGCGCCGGTTTATCTGTGAAATAGCGAGCGTATACTTCGTTAAATGCTGCAAAATCATTCATGTCTGCCAAAAAAACCATGGTTTTTAAGGTGCTGTTATAATCGGCACCGGCAGCTTTTAAAACTTCGCCTAAGTTTTGCAAGGCAAGCTCTGCTTGCTGGGTAAAATCACCGGGGATGTCGCCCGTTTGTGCGTGCACCGGGATAGAGCCCGAAGTGAAAACCAACTGATCGAACACAACGGCCTGAGAATAAGGACCAATGGCAGCGGGGGCTTTATCGGTTTGAACAAACTCTTTCTTACTCATAATAATTCGCTCCTTTTAAACTAAAATGATAAACGTTGTAATACTGTATGTTGATATGGATTTACACAATCCATAAAATGCATCAAGCAAAATAGAACAGTATTATTATTATACAAGATTTTTTCAATTCGTCAAATATTACACAAAGAAAATAATCATGTAAACCAATAATTATAAAATGGTTGACAAAAGAAGCCGATTGGTTATACTGAAAAGTATATAATTGCGAGAAATGAAAATTCAATGGTATTTTAAAACGTGTAGAAAAGGCGGTATTCGTATTTGCAAAAGTTAAAAGACGAATTGTTGGCGCTATTGGTTTCGGGAGAAGCTTTTCGTGGGGAGGAGCTGGCTGCTCATTTTTCTGTGACACGGGCTGCCATATGGAAGGCAGTGCAAGAACTGCGTGCCCAGGGAATCCCGGTAGAAGCAAACCGCACACATGGATATCAAATTTTAAAAGAAGCCGATGTGTTTTGCGAAGCTGCCTTGCAACAAGAACTGCCTCAAGTGCCTTTGCAATGGCATGAAAAAGTGGATTCCACAAATTTACAAGCGCGGCGATGGGCAGAGGAAGGGGCACCGCATGGTGCCTTGGTGGTGGCGGCCGAGCAAATCGGTGGGCGCGGACGTATGGGGAGGCAATTTCACAGCCCAAAAGGTGGGCTTTATCTAAGTGTGATATTGCGACCAAACGAACAAAAACAGGGTGTTTCTCTGCTGACAGCCGCCGCCGCTGTGGCCGTGTGCCGTAGCATCAAAGCCCTGTGTGCTGTAGAGCTACAAATCAAGTGGGTGAATGATCTATTCTATAAAGGGAAAAAATGCGCGGGTATTTTAACAGAAGGTGTTAGTAGCTTGGAAAATGGTGGGTTTGAACATCTTATATGCGGCATTGGCATAAACTACGCACTGCCCAGCCATACCTGGAAAGATGAGCTTGTCGACATTGCAACTTCTTTGTATACACCACAAAGCGCGCCTTATCCACGCGCTGTTGTGATAGGCGAACTTTATCGCAAGCTAATGTTCCTTTATGAAGCCCTGCCGGATAGAGCTTTTTTAGATGAATACCGGGCATGTAATATTGTTCCAGGCAAACGAGTTCGCGTGTTGCAAGGCAAGGTCTACGAGGCCGAGGCTTTTGCCATTGACGATGATGCCCATTTACTGGTGAAGCTTGATGACGGGGAGATACGTAGCTTGGGAAGTGGTGAAGTGAGCATACGTCCCCTTTCAAGCGCCGATGATATTTTGCTATAAAATAGCGTTTTTATGCTAAAAAAAGGAGAGAATGATGGGGAGACAAAAAAATATAAGATATATGATACAGGCCGGGGTTCTTTGTGCTGTTATCTGTGTGCTGGCTTTGGTGGTGGTACCCATTGGACCTGTGCCCTTTAGTTTATCCATTTTGGCGGTGGCACTGACAGGGGCGCTGTTGCCACCTGTGTGGGCACTGGGAAGTGTGGCGGCGTATCTGTTGTTGGGGCTTTTTGGTTTGCCTGTATTCGCCGGTTTCTCGGCAGGCCCCGGCGTGTTATTTGGTCCCACCGGTGGTTACTTGATGGGTTACTTTTTATTGGTTGCGTCTGCATCGTTGGTTAGAAAAAGAACGCTTCCCATACGGTTGCTTTTTACAACAGTAGGTCTTTTGTTGTGTTATATTGTGGGGACGATTTGGTTTGTTTTGATAACGAGAATGGATCTGATACAGGCGCTATGGGTTTGTGTTATTCCATTTTGTATTCCGGATTTATTAAAAATAGCAGTGGCTACTTTGGCGGCAACAGCGGTGGAAAGACAATTGCAAGCCCAAAATGCAAGAGGATGAAACAATGGAAAATATAGAAATTGAACGTAAATGGTGGATTGACAGTTTTCCCAAGCTTGTGCATGAGAGCGAAGAACATATGGAGCAAGGGTATCTTTCTTTTGCCCCGGCTGTGCGTATCCGGAAAACCGAACAAGAGGGAAAAATAGAATACTGGCTAACGGTGAAAGGAGGCGATGGACTGTGCAGAACTGAGGTGGAGTTGCCCCTTCAGGCGGCTCAGTATCACGCCTTGCAAAAACTTTTGGTAGCGCCTATGGCAAAAAAACGTTTGCGTCGATATCTTTTGCCGGGCGGTGAAGAATTGGAGTGCAGTGCTGTGGATGAAGGGGAAACTACCGCTTTTTACTATGCAGAAGTGGAATTCCCCACAAAAGAAGAGGCCGAGCGTTTTGTGCCACCCTTTTTTCTTGGCAAAGAGTTGACACATGAACCCGGCCAGAGTATGGCAGCCTATTGTAAAAGAAAGGCCTCACAAGAATAAAAATGGTTGTGCACG
The DNA here is from genome assembly GCA_964370295.1 of uncultured Oscillospiraceae bacterium. Classification (GTDB taxonomy): domain Bacteria; phylum Bacillota; class Clostridia; order Oscillospirales; family Ruminococcaceae; genus JAAYCI01. The sequence goes on along the minus strand of CAYJIR010000016.1, from coordinate 27,324 downwards.
GCACAGCATTGCTAGCGTTGCGCTTGCACAATGCGCGCAAGACCATATAGGTCGTGGTGGAGCTGTATGTTGTGGTAGCCGTTTTGCAGCAAAATGGTTTGAACATCTTTTGCCTGTGTGGCACCAATTTCAAAAAATAATGCGCCGTGTGGCTTGAGAATTCGCTTGTAATTTTTCGCTATAGAATGATAAAAAACAAGTCCGTCTTCATTGGCAAGAAGGGCTTGTTTTGGCTCGTAATACAATTCTTTTTCAAGCTGGGCATACTCTGCTATCTTTAGATAAGGTGGATTAGATACTATGAGTGAAAAACTAGAGCTTGCCAGGTCTTGGTGATAGCGGTGGACATCGGCTAAAATGGGTGTGGGGATGCGAGGGAAAATATCAAGATACGCTTTGCAGTTTTGGCAAAGGTATGAAAAAGCATCTTCCATCAATTCCACGGCTGTGATGTGTGCATTTTTGCATAGGGATTGCAAGCCAAGTGCTAAAGCCCCACTGCCACTACATAAATCAAGGGCGGTGGGGTTCTCGCTTTGGTTTAAAAATTTCGCAGCCAAAAGACAAAGTTCTTCTGTCTCGGGGCGCGGCACCAAAACACCCGGGCCCACAGCGAGCCGCAGCTGCAAAAAATCCCAACTACCCAATATGTACTGCAAAGGTTCCCGAGTGCAGCGTCTATCAATCATTAATTGTAAACATTGCTCTTGTTTTGTTGTAAGTGTGTCTAAAAGCAGTCGATGCTTGCCGCATACGAATTCTACCATCAAATCCAGCTCAAATGAAGCGGATTCAATGCCGGCGCTGGTCAACGTGTCGACCGCCTGTCTATAAAAAGGGTGTAAATCTACCATTCGGCTTGCTCGGGTTTCGCGGGCAATACGGGTTGCACAGCAGAGATGGCCACTTCTATCATTTTTTCGTCGGGTTCTTCCGTGGTAAGGCGTTGTAGCCAAAGCCCGGGCTTAGATATTAGACGAGTAGCAAAGTTGTCGTAGCGCCCTGCAAGCCGAATTAATTCATAGGCAAAGCTCATCACAAGGGGAAGCAGAGCGATTTTCCACACCACGCGCAAGAAAGTGTCTTCCCAGGGCACAAAACTGCCTACGAGGATGGAGATTAAAACCACTAAAAACAAGAAACTGGTGCCACAACGCGGATGAAAACGGCTGTGTTTTGCCACTGCTTCTATACTTAGTTCTTCCCCGGCTTCGTAGCAAGCAATGGTTTTATGCTCGGCCCCATGATAACCGAAAAGGCGGCGTATATCCGGTATGTTTCGCATGGCAGCCAAATATATCACAAAGACCAACACCTTTACAAGGCCTTCTAACCAATATTTCCAAGCGCCTAAAGCGACAACGCCATCTAAAAGGCCGGTGAGAAAGGTGGGCAAAAACATAAACAGCACCAATGCTAAGGCAAAGCCAAGCACTGTGGCGATACCCATGCTGATTTTCATCCCAACTTCGCCAAAGTGACGCTCCAGAAAAGCGTCAAATTTAGAAGGTTCTTCCACTTCATCTTCGCCAATAGCAAGTTCTGCACTACGCATAAGTGTGGTGGTGCCTAACATAATCGAATCAATAAAGCTAAATATTCCGCGCAAAAAAGGCCAATTGCCCCAAGGTCTCTTTTTTAATTCGTGTGTTTCGCATGCAATGTCTCCGGTGGGTGTGCGCACAGCGAGGCTCCACATCGAGGGTCCACGCATCATAACGCCCTCCATTACGGCTTGGCCGCCAACACTGGTTTTAAACGGTTTTTTTGATGACATAAAGGTCCTTTCTTAGTTTGTTTGTGGTGATTTTGGCAAGGGATCGCCAAAACGTTTTGTGTGAGATAGGGGAAAGCGCAAGCTAACAATTGTGCCTGTTCCCTTCTCGCTTTGTAGGCTTAAAGTGCCGCCATGTGCATTTATTATTTCGTCAACCACAGCAAGACCAATTCCGCTGCCGCGTAGAGCGCCTTTGCCTTTATAGAATTTTACAGTTACATTCTCTAAATCTTCGGCCAAAATACCACGGCCTTCGTCTTGCACAATTAGTGTGGCCGATTGCGCATCTTGCGTAAGGCGCAACTGGATACAATCGCCTGTGCTTGAGTATTTAATGGCGTTGTCAAGAACATTAAGAAGAGCCTGGCGCACACGGTGTGCATCGGCAAAAACGGGCACAGGGTACTCCGGTATATCGGTTTCAAAATGAAGGCCTAAGCTTTGTACTCGTTGCATGGTTAGCAAGGCAGTTTCTTCTGCTTCTGCACCTAAATCGATGAGAGTTGGCTGCAATTGCAGACCGTTTTGCATTTTGGAAAAATCTAGCAATTCTTCCACCATATTATACAGTCGATCTGTTTCGCCGGATATGATGCTAAGCCCACGCTGCAAAGTGGCATCTTGTGGGTTTTGCAGTTGCCCTACGGTTTCGGTCCAACCTTTTATAGAGGTGAGCGGTGTGCGTAGCTCATGGCTGACAGAAGCAATAAAATCATTTTTCATGCGCTCTGTGTTGCCCAGTTCTTCTGCCATATGATTGATGGTGTTGCACAAGCTTCCCATTTCGTCCTTGACGTGATAATCAATGCGGGTGGCAAAATCTCCTTCGGCAATGCGCGTGGCGGTTATCTCTGCTTTACGCAGAGGAATAACGATGGAACGTATAAAATATAGGCCAGAAAATAAACTGGCCAAAAGAACAAGCACCAACAAAATAAAAGAGGCAAGCACAAAGGAGTAGATGGCAGCGTCTACGCGTGTAAGACTGGTGACAAGGCGCATGGCCACTATGCCACCGGAGGAATAGGGTGTGAGGCGCGTAAACGCCATAATTTTTTCGCCGTTTTCATTTTCACCGGTGTAGCTTCCTATGCCACCGGAACCGGCGCGCAAGGCTTCATAAACATCAGGTGTGATTTCCCTTGAAGTGGGAAGCAGGCTGGAAGATGTTAATACAACGTGTCCGGAGCTATTCACCAACATGAGTTCAAAGGCTTCTTTTTCTTCGAATTGTTCAACAGTGCGAATAAGACGCAAATGTTTTTCTTCCGAAGAGGTTGAAGAAAACAGGGAAAGTTGGGTTTGCAAGGCGTTGATTTGATCTTGCATGGCCGAACTGGCATTGTTATAGTAACCCGTGATGATGTAATACAAAATCAAGCCCCATGCCACAAGTAAAACGGCCAGGGTGATGAGCAAACTGCCGCGCACCCAGCGTTTTGTAATGGAAGTGGTGCCCGATTTTTTGGTAAAAGAGCGGTTTTTTTGTTTTACGGGTTCCATCTGTATCCATATCCCCAAACGGTGAGGATGTGTTGCGGAGCACTGGGGTCATCCTCGATTTTCATACGCAGACGCCGAATATTGACGTCTACAATTTTCACATCACCATAGTAGTTAGAACCCCAAACACCCTCTAAAATTTTTTCACGCACCAATGCTGTGCCTTCGTTGCGCAAAAAAAGTTCCATAATTTGAAATTCCACCTGGGTGAGGTCAATAGCGTGGTTGTTTTTTAATAATACACGGCTTTTTTCATCGAGCACAAATTGCCCACAGGCCAATCTACCGTCATCTTCTGTGGAGGCATGGCTACGACCCACTCGACGACAAAGGGCTTCGATTCGTGCTTTTAATTCTGTGATGGAGAAGGGTTTTGTCATGTAATCATCAGCACCGATGCTTAGGGCGTACACCTTGTCTGTTTCTAAAGATTTTGCGCTAAGCATCATTATGCCCACCACAGGGGAGGCTGCGCGAATACTTTCACAAAGGGAAAACCCGCTCATGCCCGGCAACATGATATCTAGAATAGCACAATCGAAACTTTCAGAATCTTCGCTAAAAATAGCAAGTGCTTCTTCGGCGGTGGGCACGCCCACTATATCATAATCGGCCATTTGCAAATTAAGCACAATTAATTCGCGTATAGAGCTTTCATCTTCTACTACTAGAATTTTCTTCATCGGTGTATCCTCGTTGGAAATGTGATGTGGAACCATAAAAATTAAAGCAAAGAGTGCACTCGGATGATGTTACGTTCTGCTTGAGAAAGTGAAATATCAGGGGTAAGATAGGCACCCGAAATATGGGAAACCAGTATGCCGCCAGGAGGCGGGGATTCGCTATTACCAACTATCTGCAAGCGAAGTAAGATTTCGCTACTTTCACTTTTTTGCAAACTCCACTCTTCGGGTGCGGCGCCGTCTAAAACAGTAACATTGTCTTTCCATGCGTCCGGCAAGCGAATATAGGTTCCTTTTCCAGAGTCCAAAAGGCCAAACTCTTTTACAACAGGAACTTCACCGGTAAAATCTACCCACTGCACGTATTCCATGTTTTTATCATCTGCGGGTGTTTCAATGGGGGAAAGACCTACGCGTTGGGGTATTTCTACTATGCCATCGTTATCTATGTCGCGTGAGGTTAGCAGGGCGTTGGTGCGGGCTGTTTCGCCCACTAGGGTACCGCTATCGTTCACTTTGTAAAAATGTTCGCCCGAAAAATATAAAAGGTCGCTGGCTAGAAGCTGTGTGTCGGTAAGACCGTCTACCACAAGCATGGTAGTGCCATCGGCCGAGCTGCTGGGGTAAAGTCCGTCACAAGATGAAAAATTGGCATCAAGCTGTACCGGTGCAAGGCTTACATTTAACTGACCATTTTCGACGGGGATATATTGCAAATACAAACCGCCAATTTGGTCGTTGGGTGAAACGAGTACCAACTCGCTTTGGCCGGTGTTGTGGATGTCTATCAGTTCATAGCGAGAATAGGGCGTGGCGGCTAGCATGTCTTCCAGTTGACCGTTGTTGTATTCGAACAAGGAAAATGTTTTGGTGTTTAAATTGGAAGCCGAGGCAAAACCAATAATTAGCTGCCGTTTGTCTCCCCCAAACAGGTCGGTTACTTCAAACGAGGCTACCTCACTGCCAAGGCCTTCCAAGTCTTGAACAACTTCCCAAACGCCGTCATGCTGTTCCAATACAGCTACATATACATTGTTGCTACGTTCTGCGGCAACAGGATCGGTGAGGCCGTATAGCAAAATGCCTTCATCGCTTCCATTTCCATCTAAGTCTTCTATGATTAAAGGGCTTTGCCAGCTACCTTCTTTAGGATATTTAAAAGAAGGTTGTTCACCCAAATAATCGGCCAATGCCTGTTGTATTTCTCCCTGCCCTTGTCCTAACTCTGGCGCACGCAACAAATCGGTGATATTTTGTAAGCTGACGGGGGAACATCCAAAAAGGAAAAGAGAGAGCACAAACGAGCTAAGAAGAGAAAGAAATCGCTTGCGCAGGAAGCTCACCTCCATCAAAATAAAAGCATAAAATATCCAAAAAGAACCCTTTTATAATACTACCACGAAGTGTCACTATGTGCAATATGACACGATGTTTTTCAAAAAAATATCACACGATATAGACAGGAATTGAAAAAGAGCTGCCTGTTTTGCGTTTTCGCAATATTTTTGATATAATGGAATGCATATGTATGATAAAGATATACGAATAGAATGATTAAGAGGCATAAGACCTATATTAAGATGGAAGAAAGGGTGTGTGCGTGATGGTGGACATTGTGGTGGTGGGTGCAGGGCCTGCAGGTCTTTCTGCAGCCATTTATGCGGCAAGAGCCGGCATGGAAGTGGTTGTGTTCGAAAAGATGGTGTATGGGGGGCAGATTGGCTATACAGATAAGGTAGACAATTACCCGGGTGCCGAAGGTTTGTCAGGGGTAGATTTGGCCACTAATTTATACAATCATGCCATGTCACAGGGGGCCTCGTTGCGTTTTGAAGAAGTGCAAGAGATTCACGTGGATAGTGATAAAAAATGGGTACGCACGGCACAAGGCACCACAGAATGTCATGCCATTATTGTAGCCGGAGGCGCAAAGAGACGCCTGCTGAACGTGCCGGGAGAGGCGGAATTTACAGGTCACGGTGTTTCCTACTGTGCCACTTGTGATGGGGCTTTTTTTCGGGGCAAAACCGTGGCAATTGTAGGCGGTGGCAACAGTGCGTTGGCAGAAGCCTTATTTTTATCGAACCATTGCGAAAAAGTGCATTTACTACATCGGCGCGACCGTTTTAGAGCCGCCCATGCAGAGCAGATGGCCATCCATGCTCGAAAAAATATACAGATACATTATTCGTCCATAGTGGAGCGTATCGAGGGTTTGGATCGTGTGCAGCAACTTGTTGTTAATAAAGCCGATGATAGAGAAGTTTTGGCTGTGGAGGGTGTGTTTGTTGCCATTGGAATGGTGCCGGAAACAGAGCTGATAAAAGATATTGTTTCTTTAGATGCCAGCGGTTATGTGAAGGCGAAAGAGGATTGTCTTGCCTCTGAAAAAGGGTTATGGGTGGCAGGCGATATGCGAGTGAAAACATTGCGCCAAGTGGTGACGGCAGTTAGTGATGGGGCCGTGGCGGCTGTGGCTGCCAGCGAATATTGCAACAGACAAAAGGTATAAAGGGTGCTTGCAAGTGAGCTTGTCACGGTGTAAATAAAAAGAGTAAGAGTTTTTTTGTGTGTTTCGTTGTTGTTTTTGGATAGAAGTGATAAAAACGGTTACTGGAAGAAAACTTTGTTTTATTGTGAAATTTTCTTTAGAGCTGATGTGTGTTTAGAATTGAGTGTGGATATCGTGGCAATGCTAGTATTTAACAGGGAGGCCGAATGAGCTGGAAGAAAGAATTGGAAAAGAATATCACAGAAGCAGAACATCTATTGCCTTATGTGCCTCTTAATCGTGAAGAAATGGGGAAAATGCGACAACTTTTGCAACAATTCCCCATGTCGATAACACCGTATTATATGTCTTTAATCGATTTTGAAGACCCCGATGACCCCATACGGAAAATGGCAATTCCCTCTTTAGAGGAGGAAGACCTTTCTGGTAGTTTCGACACAAGCGGTGAAGGCCAGAGCACGGTTATAGAGGGAATTCAACACAAATATACACAAACCTTGATGGTGCTTTCTACCAGCCAATGTGCCATGTATTGTCGTCATTGCTTTCGCAAACGAATGGTGGGTGCACAAAGCGATGAAGTGGCAAAACAAGGGCAAGAAATGGATGCCTACCTTTGGCAACATCCGGAGATTTCTAATGTGTTAATATCCGGTGGAGATGCACTTTTAAATAGCAACGAGTATCTGGAAGAGATACTTTCGTATCTTTGCAAGCATCCCAATTTGCAAACGGTTCGCATTGCTAGCCGTGTGCCCGTGGTGTTCCCACAGCGTATCACAGAAGATAAGAAGCTTCTTTCTATTTTAAACCATTACAACAAGCTAAAGAGAATCACTTTGATAACACAGTATAACCACGAGCGCGAGATAAATGATACTTCGCTTTCGGCTGTGGGCATGATACAGGCCATGCAAATTCCTGTAAAAAATCAAACAGTGCTTTTGCGTGGTGTAAACGACAGTGCATCTGCCTTAAGTGCCTTGCTAAAAAAACTGGTGGCAGGAGGAATACAGCCTTATTATGTGTTTCAGTGCCGTCCTGTATCCGGGGTGAAAACTCAATTTCAATTGCCCTTGGAAGAAGGGTATCAATTGGTACAACAAGCAAAAAATGAACAAAATGGGCTTGGGAAATCATTTCGATACTGCCTGTCACATTATAGTGGTAAGCTTGAAATTTTGGGAATGTATCAGGGCGAAATGGTGTTTCAATATCACGAGGCGCGAAATACGGAAGATTTGGGAAAAATTGTGCATCGGAAGCTTGCCCCGGGGCAAACATGGTTGGAAGACGATGTGCTGCTGTAATTGGTATACTGAATAAATAAACACCCTCCAAAACGGTTTGGGGGGTGTTTATTTATTATGGTTTATATTAGCAGATTAAAACCCGGAAAATGGTTCTGGTTCCGGCAGGGCAGAAAAATCGGGTAAAGCCGGTGTAGCTTGTGGAGCTGGAATGCGAGCAGGCCGATTTTCATCTTGCAGTTCAAAGGCATCCACCAAACTACGCAAGAGACGAGCTTGGCTGGACAGTTCCTCGCTGGTGGCGGCACTTTCTTCGGCAGTAGCAGATGTGGTTTGCACGACAGAGGAAATTTGGTCGATACCAAGAGAGATTTGTCCGGCGGCTGTGGCTTGCTGCGTAGAAGAATCAGAGATTTTGTTAATGGTGTCGGTAACTTCATTTGTGTTTTCTACCACAGTGACAAGAGAGTTCGAGGCTTGGTTTGCAAGTGTTACACCATTTTGAACTGCTGTTCGTGTATTTCCGATTAAAGCAGCCGTGTCTTTAGATGCTTCGGAAGATTTACTGGCAAGGTTGCGTACCTCATCGGCAACCACAGCAAATCCTTTGCCGGCGGCACCGGCACGTGCGGCCTCTACGGCGGCATTTAAGGCGAGGAGGTTGGTTTGGAAGGCGATATCTTCGATCGTTTTAATAATCTTTGCAATCTCATCAGAGCACTTACTAATGTCGTCCATGGCAGAGATAAGCTCGCGCATTTTTTCTTGTGTCAGAGCAATTTCCTTGCTGGTTTGAATTACTTTCTCGTTAGAATATTTTGCGTTTTCAGCGCTTTCTTGCATTTGGCCGGATACATCAGAGATAGTGGCAGCCAATTCTTCTATAGCACTTGCTTGTTCGATAGAGCCTTGGCTTAACATTTGTGCACCCGAGGCCACTTGATCGGCGTTTTCCGATACTTCATCGGCTGATTTGGAAATTTGTGTTAAGGTGTGGTTGAATGCTTCTACTGCCTCGGTGAGCCCTTGTGAAAGAGCTACAAAATCTCCTTGATATTGTACGCTCGGTGCAACATTTAAACGGCCTTGTGCAATTTCGGCCATGTTGGTCTTTAAGTCAGTCATATAAAGGTTTAAATTGGTGCACATTTCGCGCATGGCGTAAGACACTACGCCGATTTCATCTTTCGATTGATAGTTTATATCCACAGAGAATTTGCCGCTCGCCAAAGTATTTGCAGCAGTTTCCATCTCTTTTAGCGGGCGAACAATGCTACGAATAAGGGAAATAAACATAAACAAACTAATAATTACAATGGCAATAAGCAAAACGGTGAAAAAGATAAAGGTGTTATTTGTATAGCTGTTGGCCGAGGCCATGTCGGCTAGAATGATTTCTTCGTTGGAGGTAAGGATTTGGTTAACCAAGGCTTCCAACTCGTGCTGTAAAGGGATTTCCTCGTTTATCAGCAAAGCCAAAGCGGTTTCAATGTTGTTGTTTTCAATTTCGACGATGACAGTTTGGATAGATTGCGCCCAACTATCAATAACAACTCCAAGCTGTGCAATGGCTTCCACTTCCTCGTCCTGCGCTTGCACTAGATTGGCGTAATTATCATGAACAGAGGCAATACTTGCCTCCGCTGTTGCCTTCGCTTCGGCCAAATCGCCCCCGGTGGTTTCCACTAAGAGCATATCACGCACAGCCACTGCAGCCACTTCAGCAGCTACTTCGCATTTTAAAACAGCATCCTGCATCTCTACAGGCCCTTCCATAAAGTCTTCCATACGTGCGTTGGAGCTACTTAATGAACTGATGGACATCCAAAAGATGTTGATGAAGAAAAAAGCGATGATGAGAACAAAAATGATGAGACGGGTTCTGATTTTCATGTTTTTCATAAATTTGCTTCACTTTCCTTTGATAGTATAACTGTTTGATGCAATAAATGGCACCAGCGGCTTGTTAAATAAGATGATGAAATATATTAAATATCAATTGTATTTTACCACATGAAGCTTAGATTATACAAGATTTTTTTGCTTTACAAAGGATGAAAATACAATTTTTTAAAAATGCTAGTGCATTATGTACAATTTTTTGATTGACCTAAGCACAGGACATGTTTATAGTATAATAAACACGCAGTATAACATAAAGAAAGGGCCGCTTTGAACGGACCCTGTGATATCGTGTGTGCTAGCTTTCCTCTTGGGGTTTCATGTCAATGTAGGAATATAAAGTATATTTGGAAATCCCAAAATATTGAGCCACTTTGTTGCCGCTTTTCATCACTTGAAAAGCTCCGTTTCGATTTAAAAATTGAATGGCCTTTACCTTGTCGTCCTTATTCATCATGGCAACAGGTTTTCCCACTAAGGCCACCGATTGTAGAAGTAAATCGTCTAGCAAGTCGTTTACATTAACGATTCGTTCGGGTTCTTGTGAAGGCTGGTTTTCTGTGGAAAGAAGGCCCTTTAAAGCATTTTCTACCATGATAAGAGAGGAAATGTCGTGGTTGATGGATAAGATGGCGCAAACTTTCCCTTTGCTGTTACGGATGTACATGGTAGAAGATTTTAATATTTTCCCATCCGGTGTGCGTGTTAGATAGCCCAAGTGGTCTTGTGGGTTATCGTTATGGCTGGTCAGTTGCTCTAAAACTACTTTGGAAGCACCATCCCCTAGCTTACGTCCTGTAACATGGCCGTTTTCTATGAAAACTATGCTGTGTTCCGGAGTGGAGACGCTTAAGTCATGCACCACAACTTCGCACTGGGGGCCAAACTGTGTTGCAATCCCTTTGGCGATCTGTTGCAACAGTTCCATTTTCTGTTTTTCCATCCTGTTTCCTCCTGCGCCATAAACCATAGCGAAAAATGCATAATTATTATAACACATTTTGCATCTAAATTTATAGTTCAATTTTATTTTTACAAAAAAATTTATAAAAAAAGAGTATAATGATAAAAAAGGAGTGATTTCTATGAAAAAATTATGTTTGTATATTGCGATGAGCCTGGACGGTTATGTGGCAGATTCTAGAGGTGGAGTGGCCTGGTTGAAAGGGCAAGATGCTGAAAATAAGGAAGAGGGAACGTATGCAGCATTTTTAGAGTCCATAGACACGGTTTTATTAGGGTTTAAAACCTATCATCAAATTGTAAGCGAACTTTCCGTGGGCATGTGGCCGTATGAAGGCAAACAAAGCTATGTGTTTACACACAGCAAACAACCACAAGCAGAACAAATTTGCTTTACACAAGAAGAGCCTGTGGAGTTGATACGCCGATTGAAGAAAGAAGAGGGGAAAGACATTTGGCTTTGTGGTGGCGCTGCTTTGGTGAATCAATTGTGGGATGAACTGGATGTCTTTCGTATTTCTGTTATTCCCTGTGTACTGGGTAGGGGAATACCTTTGTTTGCAACTAAAGAGGAAAAAAAGGATTTGCGACTGATAAAAACCGAAGAAGTAAACGGTATAGTAGAGCTGCATTACGAGTGCCGATAAGAGCTTAAAGGAGGGATTATGAACAACAGTGGCGAAATGGCATTCATCGATTTACACGGGTTTACCGTGGAAGAGGCCGAGTTAGAACTGATAGATTTTTTAGAGCAACTTCCCAAAACAGTGAGCAAGGTGGAAGTGAGCCATGGATACAGCCGAGGCACAGCGCTTAAAAAGATGCTTCGTTATGAGTTTTATCATTGGCGTGTGAAAGAAACGCGCCCTGGGTTAAACCCTGGAGCAAGTTATTTATGGTTAAAATGACAAAATCTCAAAAAAATACAACATCAACGAATCCATGGCAACATAAGACATTGACAATGTGTTAAAAGTGATAGATAATACAAGTAGAAATGTGTGGAAAAAGGAAGGATGGGGTATTGTGTCCGGCATTTTAATTCGTTGCCCTCGTTGTGGAAAGCAGTCTCATGCTATGCCTACCTTTGAAGAGGTGGTGTGTGTTCACTGTGGGAAATCGTTTTTATTACCTCGGAAAATGGTGATGGAAGCCACCAATACAACGGTTGAAGAGTACCAAAAATCGGAAGTGAACATGAAACTGGAAGAAGGGTTTTCTTTTTTAAACATCCCATTGAATGAGCCGGGTTTTAATGTGAAAATTAAAGAGGCAATGGGAATTTTTACACAAATTGTGAAAGATGATAATGAGATATCGCGCGCTTGGTTTGGTTTATTTTCAGGCCTTTTAAGCCAATGCCGTAAAACTTTTTTTGAAAAAGAAAAAATTCCTGGTACCGAGTTTTGGTTTGTTACCCCTCCACCGGTGGAAAGAACATTTCTGGTGGAAAGTTATTTTTATCGGGCCACGGTAACCCGTGAAGGCAATGTGCATTCCATTTTGTTGGACAGCACACTGCAACCGGGGCGTAAAGCGCACTATTACCTGCACAATGCCATTGAAAAGGAATGTGATGAGGCTGAAAAGGCAATGCTTACACAGGAAATGGAGTTGCATTTTTCCAATGCGCCGCAAGAGATGGCGCGCAGTGCCGTTGCATATCTTGCCACTTTAGCTTAAAATCATATAAATGGCCGTTTTCCGCTACCTTCGTGTAGTGGAAAACGGCCATTTTGTTGTATATGATGGTTTGGGAGGCGGATGAAATTATCCGCTTGCACATTCGCCAGCACCGCTACAAAGCAAATCCAGTGCATGTTCTAGTGCAGGTAAGGCAACTTGCAAAGATTCCCTTGCGGCCTTGGGGCTGCCCGGCAAATTGAGAATGAGTGTGTTTTTTCGTGTGACACAAACAGCACGGCTGAGCATGGCACGGTTTGTGATAAGAAGGCTTTGGGCACGGATAGCTTCGCTAATACCGGGAACAAGACGATCGGCCACTGAAAGGGTCGCTTCGGGCATCAGGTCTCTTGGGGAAAGGCCGGTTCCTCCGGTTGTTAAAATCAAGTGTATATTTGCCTCGTCACACCAAAGGCGCAATTGTGCGGCTAAACCGTCTTTATCATCTGCCAAAAGAGCAGTGTCGGCAATTTCGCAGCCAAGTTCTTGCATCATATTTTGCAAAAGGGGGCCACTTTCATCATTGCGAAGGCCCTGGGAGCCTTTGTCGCTGGCCGTTAAAATAGCTACTTTATAGGGTGTTTTCCACATAAAAGATATCTCCCTTTGATATTGTGCCGCCTTGTAGCACGCGGGCGAATACTCCCTCACGCGGCATGATACAATCACCCACTTGCCGGTGTATGGCACAATGGGCATGGCATTCTTTTCCTATCTGAGTCAGTTCTAATATCACATCATTGCAACGCATGATGACGCCAATGGGCAAGCTGGCAAAATCAATGCCACGGACAAGGATGTTTTCACCAAAGGCGCCATGATCCACATCGGCACCACGCTTGCGAAATGCATCCACCTTGTCTTCGGAAAGCAAGCTTACCTGTCGGTGCCAATTTCCGGCATGGGCATCTTGCGCAAGGCCGTGGTCTTTAACGAAGAGGGCCGAGGGCACTTCGTGTTTGGATGTTCCTTTTTTTTCGCTGAGACACAGCGCTACTACTGGGCCGCTTTTTTCTGGCTGAGACATAATATTAACCTCCGATTTTGTACATGCCACAAGGCCTGTCGGTGTTTTTTTCGTTTTCATCTGGCACCACATGCCCTGGATGTTTTTTTGGTTTTTGTAAAATAGCATTTCGAATGGCGGTTTCAATTTCATCATCGCTGGCATTGCTGCGCAATAAAGCTTTTAGGTTTAAGCCTTCTTCATAGAATAAGCAAAGTTTCAAGTGGCCGTCGGCCGAAAGCCGTAGCCGGTTGCATGAGGCGCAAAATTGATGGCTCATGGAGGGGATAAACCCGAGGCGCCCTCGGAAACCAGGGACTTGATAGTAAACAGCCGGACCTGCTGTCAAGTCTTTAGGCAAAGCATGGAATGCTCCGAAACTACTTTCCAAGATGTTTTTAGCGTTTTCCATGCTAAGCGCTGTGGCGGGGTTTTCCCCTGCCATGGGCATAAGTTCGATAAACCGAACGTCTACGGGGTACTCTTTGGCAAGCGTGGCCACACCCAGCCAATCCTTGGGTTCGCTGTGTGCAGACAATACACAATTGATTTTGATGCTGGAAAAAGATAAGCGCAAAGCGGCGTGTAGGCCAGAAAGGACTTTAGGGAGGGCGTCATACTGTGTCAGCATTTCAAAGCGAGACCGATCTGTGGTATCTAAGCTTATATTTAGGGCATTTACACCCGCATGGCAGAGGTCAGCGGCCAGTTCTTCTAAAAGGATGCCGTTGGTGGTAAGCCCTAAATATTCTGCACCCGGTAGCTTGGTTAAATCTGTCACAAGTGAGGGAAGGTTTTTTCGCACTAAAGGCTCTCCGCCTGTAAGTCGAAAACGCCACACGCCATTTTGTGCCATGATACGTGCAAGGCGAATGATTTCATCATAGCGCAAAATTTCTTCATGTTCAATGGTGTGAAGACCTTCTGGCGGCATACAGTAACGGCAGCGTAGGTTACAACGATCTGTTACCGATATGCGAAAATAGCTAAGATTGCGTCCAAAAGAATCTTTCATAGGCCGGGGTTCTCATTTCGTGTATAATCGCCGCTTTTGCCACCTTGTTTTTCCAAAAGACAAACACTGTGTATCACCATGCTCTTATCCACGGCCTTGCACATATCATATATTGTTAACAGAGCCACCTGCACACCACACAGGGCCTCCATTTCGACACCGGTTTTGCCCGAAGTACGCACTGTACATCGCGCTTCGATAGAACGTGTTTCACTGTGCAAATCGAATTGAATTTCGGCTTTTTCACAAGAGATAACATGGCAAAGCGGCACAAGTTCGGCTGTGCGTTTTAGGCCCATAATGCCGGCAGTGCGTGCAATGCCAAGAACATCGCCTTTTTTTATTGTGCCATTTTCCACAGCCGCAAAAGCAGCCTCGTTTAGGGTGATTTTCCCTGTGGCGGTAGCCGTGCGAAGGGTGCTTTGTTTTTGCGAAACATCTACCATCCATGCCTGTCCCCGTTCGTTAAAATGAGAAAGTTTTTGTGTCATTCTTTTATGTCCTTTCGTAGCAGGAGTACCTGTTTTGGATCTACACGCAAGTGGGTGGGAAGTGGCTGAGCTGGATGATGCTTGCCACATTTAAACCAAAGAATACAGGGAGATGCTGGCGGTGCCTTGCAACTTTGGAATAGAAAATCTGTTTCAAATGGTGCGTCCATCTCTTCAATAAGCTGCACGGGAATGGCACCAATGTCGGATGCTTCGCAAGCAATAAAGTGATGTGCACGCACACCGATATGCGTAAAGCCTTGTGGCAAGGGCTCTATAACGGGTAAATCTACACCCCAGTCCAGTGCGTGCACAAAGCCTTTTGTTGTGGTTTTGGCACGGGAGAAATTTTTACAACCGGTTAGACGGGCAGCTTCTAAAGTCTGTGGGTGTGAAAACAGATGTTTTGTGTTGCCAAAGCCAATATTCTGCCCGTTTTGTAAAAAAAGAAGTTGATTGCATAGTTTATAGATTTCGTCTCGGCTGTGTGTGACAAGCAGTGCCGGGCCCGGAAAAGATTGCAAGTGACGATGCATGTCTAGCAAAAGGCCTTCTTTTAAATGGGTGTCTAGCGCCGAGAAGGGTTCATCTAACAAGAGCAGATTAGGGCGTGTGGCGATGGCACGAGCCAGTGCCACGCGTTGTTGTTGGCCTCCGGAAAGTTGTGCGGGATAACGTTTGGAAAGCGAGAGCAAGTCGAAGCGTTTTAACAGAGCTTCAGTTTCAGCGGTGGCTTTTTGGCGTGAACATTTGCAGGCACATAGTAAATTGTCGTGTACGCTCATGTGCGGAAAAAGGGCATAGTTTTGAAATAAGTAGCCTATATTTCTTTTGCGTGGTGGTAGATTGATGCGTTTTGCAGCATGAAATAAGGTGCGTCCATCTAGTTCGATATGCCCTTTATCCGGGGTGATGAGGCCGGAAATGCTTCGTAAAATCATGCTTTTTCCGCTGCCGGAAGCACCTAGGATTCCTGTTGTTTCATCACTTTCGCAAGAAAACTGTACACGCAAGGAAAAGTTCTTCCAAAATTTTTGAATGTCTACATGTAAACTCATTCTAGTGGCTCCTTTGCCAGCCAGGGGCGACTTTTCCTTTGTAAAAAGTTCATGCCAAGCACAGCTAAAAATGAAATTGCAACCAAAATCAGCACATAGTGTAGTGCCGTTTGCGTGTCGCCGCTTGAAATGGCTGAATAAACTGCCAAAGGAAGGGTGCGTGTTTGGCCTGCGATGTTGCCTGCAATTAAAATAGTAGCACCAAATTCTCCCAGCGCCCTGGCGAAAGCGAGAATGGCACCACTTACAATGCCGGGGGAAGCCAAGGGTAGTGCGATTTTAAAAAATACAAGAACTTCGGAAAACCCAATGGTGCGAGCAGCGGCAAGAACATTTTCGTCCACTTGCTCTAGAGCAGACTTAGCACTGCGATACATCAAAGGGAAAGACACAAGCACAGCGGCCAGAACGGTAGAGGGCCAGTTGAAAACAAGCTGCACACCAAAAAAATCAAGCAAAAAAGTGCCCAAAGGACGCTGTACCCCAAATAGATAGAGAAGGAAAAAACCGGCCACCGTTGGGGGCAACACCAACGGCAAGGTAAATACACCGTCCATGATGGTGGCAACGCGGGTGTTATGCAGCCGCAATACCCAAAATGCCGCAAGTAAACCCAAAATGAAAGTGAAAACCATGGAGACAGAGGCCGTTTTTAACGAAATCCAAATAGCAGAAAAATCCATGAGACCTCCTTGTGGGGGATTCGTTGCTGTATAGATAGATACGATTGGTGGTCGAAAAACTAGAAGGTGTCATTACCACTTGCCGTTGTTGTGTTTGCTATCGTTGTGAAACCGGCTTCTTTAAAAAGTTGAGCAGCTTGGTCCGTTTGTAAAAAATCGTAGAAAAGGCGTGCGGAATTGGTGTTTTGCAAAAGTGCTAGGGGATATATAATTTCTTCGCCGAGATTTGGCACAGTTGAAACCACGCGAACACTGTCTTTTGCACGGGCGGCTTCGCTGGCATAGACCAAGCCTGCGTCAGCGCTGGCTTCGGACACCCAGTGCAGTACTTGTGTGGCATCAGTGGCCAACGAGAGTTTGTTTTGCAATTCCTGCCATAAATCTGCTTGTTCCAAAGCAGATTGTGCATAGCGACCTGCAGGAACCGCAGCCGGATCTCCAATGGCAAGAAGATTTGCGTTTACAAGGTCGGTGAGGGATTGTATGGTGGGTGTAGCTGAAGCGGGTGCAATCAACACCAGTTCATTTTGTAAGAAGGGGGTTTCGTCTATTATCAGCCCTGCATCGGCCAATGAGGCAACAGCCTCGGTGTCAGCGCTAAGGAAAATATCGGCTGGAAGTCCATATTCTATTTGATGCTGCAAATTGCCACTAGAGGCATAACTGGCGTAGACTGTGATGTGTGGATATTGTGCTTCAAATGCCGGGATAATAGCATCATGAAGCACAGGCTCTAAGCTGGCCGCTGCCGCAACAAGTAGAGTGTTGTTATTCTCTTCTTGCGAGGTGTTGAAAGCGCATGATGAACATAAAAATACCAATAAAAAAGTGAAAACAATACGAAATTGCATGGTTAAAACCATCCTTACAAACGAAACTTTAGGGGGGTGAGCAAAAACTATACACCGGCACCAAAGGCACAATTGGGAAAGATACATGCGTCACAATTGAGGCAAAGACCTCCGTTGCCCAAAGCCGCAAGATCAGCTGCTTTTACGGGCACATCGGCAAGCAAGCGTGGCAAAACCAAATCAAAGACCGTGCGTTTAGAATACATTACGCAACCGGGCAAACCGACAATGGGTATATTTCCATTGGCATAGGCAAGCATGAACATGGCGCCCGGAAGGACAGGGGCTCCGTAGGAAACAATGTTTGCGCCTGTGTTTTTGATGGCAAGAGGTGTTTTGTCATCCGGATCCACACTCATGCCACCCGAACAAAGCACAAGTTCGGCGCCTTG
Organism: uncultured Oscillospiraceae bacterium; assembly: GCA_964370295.1. Classification (GTDB taxonomy): domain Bacteria; phylum Bacillota; class Clostridia; order Oscillospirales; family Ruminococcaceae; genus JAAYCI01. Next base: position 9,555 of record CAYJIR010000016.1, on the reverse strand, counting down.
CTTTATAAATGAGAGTATCGCCTGTGTAACAGTGGCATCATTGTCATCCACAGTAACTTGTCCCAGTTCCACAGCGCCATATTCATCTATTTTTTTTCGCAACACCGGGGTGAATTTGTCTTCAATCAACCCACTGTATACTTCACTGCCTGTAGTGACAATGCCTACTTTTTTTCCAATGGAAAAAGGATGTAAGCTTAAAATGGGGTCCGCGCCCACAAGGGCCTGTGCAGTGGCCATTTTCTTTGCTTCAATCACCAATGGGATGATACGTGTGCCGGCAAGTTTATCCCCGCAACGCACAGGGGTGTTGTGATGCCGTGTAGCCAACATCATTTGACCAAGAGAATTAAGGCGTCGCATCTTTTCTACGTCTACGTGTAACAGGCCATCGCAGGTGGCTAAAACGTCAATTTTTCCTTCTTTAACTGCGGACGGAGCCATATGTGCGCCTGCACAAAGTCGGTATAAGATATCGGCTGCTTCATTTTCGTGCAGCATGCCATCTTCTTTTTCCCACACGTATAAGGTCTTTTTCCCCATGGCCAGTAGCGGCTCAATATCTTCTTTTTTTACAACATGCCCTTTGGAAAAGGCAACACCTTTTTCTTTGCCGGGAATAATGCGCGTTAAATCGTGACATATAACATGTCCTTCGGCGTGAACGGTTTCTATTATTTTCATACGAATTCCTTTCATAAACCGATATACATATAAAAGTATATCGGTTTATTTATTATATAAGACCTTTACATTTTTGACAAGTGCAATTTTGAAAATAGTGTACAAAATAGTGAAAATACGGTACACTATAAATCGGATAATAAAGGTTGATGGGGTGTTGTATGTGATTAAATTGGAAAGATGCCCGTTTTGTGGAAATTTGGCAGGTTACTCACGTATGCCGGGCGATGGTTTTAGTGTGGTATGTCGCAATAGAGCTTGTGCAGCAGTGGCATTGCATAAAAATGCAATGGATCGAGACGGTTTGGCGCTTTTGTGGAATCGACGTGGGAGAGATCGTTTTGTCTCGCGTGGAGCAGCCAGGGCTTGCCCGTTTTGTGGAGGCCGGGCCTTGGTGATGCCCTTGTCGGATGGAGGGGTTTCGTTTCACTGTACAAGTTGCGGCATGATGGTGTCGTTTGCACAAAGTACCAATGTTACGCAGAGCACACTGGCGTGGAATCGACGGGGATGACATCAAAACTTGTGTCACATGCAAAGCCGTGGTAAATGTTGTGCGAAATGTGGTTTTCTGAACACCAGGCATTTTGATAGATCTAGTTGCTTGGCAAAATAGGCTTATGTTTCGCTATCATCCCAATCGGCTATTTGTATCATAAGCAAATATAATAAACGACAAGGAGGTAAGCAATGGAAAGCAAAAAAGCAAATGTGGAGCAATATCAACAATGGAACAGGCAGTTTTCCCAGGCGGAAACGGAGCGTGCCATGCAAGCCATTCAGGCAGAAGTGATGGTGGAAAAACAGCGAAAAAATAGAAATTGTGAACTTTACCATGCCTTGAAAAATCCATTTGAGGAAAATACCCCGGAATATGTATATATTAAGGACTTAATTACAAAGGGTAGTGAAAGAGACGCCGAGTATGTTGATTTGTTCAGTTGTGTACAAAATGAATTAAAAACAGCTTTGGCAAAAACAAAAATGCATTCGTTTTTCATGCTGAATTGTCGTTTTAGTGAGCAGAGCGAAGACAATTTTTTGTTGTATGTGATTGCGGATTGGGAAAGTTGATGCCATTATAAGAGGTAGAGTTGAGCAAGGTGGCCGGCATATAGATGTTAGTGTAGAAAGAGATATAATGTGAAAAGAAAGAGAGTGGGGTATGATTCGTAAAAATGACGAAATTCTTAGCGAAAACCGTGGCATAATGTACGAAGGTGCAGGCGAAGTACAGATGAAAAAATTGTTGCGTGGCGAAGAGGAACTTTGTGATAAGGGGAGGTTGTTTGCAAAACTCACCCTGCCCGTGGGTGGGGAGGTGGGGCGCCATGTTCACAAGGGAGAGTTTGAAATATTTTATGTTGTAAGCGGTACGGGGATTTTTTACGATAACGGGACAGAGTGTGCTTGTGCGGCAGGGGATGTTTTATATACACAAGATGGGGAAGAACATGGATTGCGCAATACAGGGGAGGAGCCGTTAGAGTTTTTGGCGCTGATTTTATATGTGTGAAAAAAAACATGTTTTTATTATAAATCCGGTGTCTGGGCCTGTAAATGCCAGCAAAAAACTGGTGCCATTGTTGCAAAAGGCGATGCGACAACAGGGCATGAAGGCTATGTTCGAGTATACGAAAGCACCCCGTCATGCCACGGAATTGGTGCAACACTATGCAAGTAGTGGCAACGCAGTACGGTTCTATGCTGTGGGGGGTGATGGCACCCTTAATGAAGTAATGGCAGGTGCCTATCATTTTGCCAACGCGGAAGTTGCCTCGGTGCCCTGTGGCAGTGGCAACGATTTTGTGCGTACATTTGGCACAGCAGATGACTTTTTAAATTTTTCACAGCTTATTGCGGGGCATGCCATCGATATTGATCTTTTGCAAACTGATCTTGGTGTGTGTGTGGCCATCACATCCACAGGGCTTGATGCGGAAGTTGCACATGGCATTCCCAAGTATCGCCGCATTCCTTTGCTAGGTGGACAAATGGCCTACACAGTTTCTGTTGCAGAGTGCCTTTTGCGTCCATTGGGCAAACAACTGCGCATCACGGTGGATGGTGAAACATTAAACGGTGATTATGCAATTGCGGCTGTGTGTAACGGGAAAACCTATGGAGGTGGTTTTTGTGCGGCTCCTATGGCAGACGTCCAAGATGGGTATTTTGATATGATATTGGTGAAAAAAATCAGTCGTCTACGTGTGGCGAAAATCATCAATTCGTATAAAAAAGGGGAACATATACAAAATGGAGCGGTCGTTCCGGAGTTTTCTGATATCATGCAACACAGAAAAGCAAAAGAAGTTCGTATTGTGCCGAGTGGAAAACAGAATTTCGTTCTTAATATAGATGGCGAGTGCACCGTTGCACCATGCTTATATGCAAAGGTGTTGCCAAAGGCGGCGCGCTTTGTGTTACCGCTACCGCTGTGGGAACAGTGGCAAAAAGGATAATAACGTATATGGCAGAAAAGCAGCAGTTTGCACGAAATAAAAAAAATTTCAAATATCCCCTTGATTTTTTTTATCAGAAAGGATAGAATATGTATTAGCACTTGATATACACGAGTGCTAATACTCGTAAAAAATAGAAAAAACATATTTTTGAAAAGGAGAACGTACAAGATGTCGAAGATGGCAGAAATGAAGCTAAGACCAATGGGAGACCGCATTCTTATTCAAGGATGGGAAGAAGAGAAGACTACCTCGACCGGTATTATTTTACCCGGTAGTGCCAAAGAAAAACCACAAATTGCTGAAGTAGTGGCGGTGGGTCCCGGTGGTGTGGTAGATGGCAAAGAAGTGAAAATGGAGCTCAAAGCAGGCGATAAAATTATTGTAAGCAAATATGCTGGCAACGAGCTGAAAATGGGCGATAAAGAGTATGTGATTGTGCGCCAAAGTGACGTACTGGCAGTTGTGGAGTAAACTTTATTTGGGTTTGCTACACAGCAAAGATAGGATGCCCCACGAAAATATTATTTATAATGTATAAGATAAAAGGAGAGTTTGAAAACAATGGCAAAACAAATGCTGTATGGCGAGGATGCTCGCAAAGCGTTGAGCGCTGGTATTGACAAATTGGCAGATACCGTAAAAATCACCCTAGGCCCGAAAGGCCGCAATGTAGTGCTTGCTAAAAAATATGGTGCGCCTACCATCACAAATGATGGTGTTACCATTGCAAAAGAAATTGAAATTCCCGATGCATACGAAAACATGGGCGCACAGCTTGTTAAAGAAGTGGCTACCAAAACCAATGATATCGCAGGTGACGGAACCACTACTGCCACAGTGCTAGCACAGGCAATGGTGCACGAGGGCATGAAGAATGTAGCGGCCGGTGCAAACCCTATGGATGTGAAACGCGGCATTCAAAAAGCTGTAGATGTGGCCTTGGCAGAACTGAAAAAGAACAGCCAAAAGGTAAAGGGTAGTGAAGATATTGCACGCGTTGGCACAGTGTCGGCCGGAGACGAGACAATTGGTTCTCTTATTGCCGAGGCCATGGAAAAAGTAAGTGCTGATGGTGTTATCACCATTGAAGAGAGCAAAACAGCGGAAACTTTCACCGAAGTGGTTGAAGGCATGCAGTTCGACCGTGGTTATATAACCCCTTACATGGTGACAGATACCGAAAAAATGGAAGCGGTTTTGGATGATGCGCTTATTTTAATCACAGATAAAAAATTGAGTGCCATTCAAGATTTGTTGCCCTTGCTCGAGCAAATTGTGCAGGGCGGTAAGAAATTGCTTATCATTGCGGAAGACATAGAGGGAGAGGCTCTGTCTACCCTTATTGTGAACCGTTTGCGCGGAACGTTCACTTGCGTGGCTGTTAAGGCACCTGGTTTTGGGGATCGCCGCAAAGAAATGTTGCAAGACATTGCCATCTTGACAGGTGGTACGGTCGTCACGGAAGAGCTGGGCTACGAGCTTAAAGAAGCCACGTTGGATATGCTTGGTAGTGCACGCCAAGTGAAAATCACCAAAGAAAACACCATCATTGTGGATGGTGCCGGCGAAAAAACCGCTATCGATGGCCGCGTGAACCAAATTCGTGCCGAAATCGAAAATTCTACCAGCGATTTTGACCGTGAAAAACTGCAAGAGCGTTTGGCAAAATTAGCAGGTGGTGTGGCCGTTATCCGCGTGGGTGCAGCCACAGAAGTGGAAATGAAAGACAAAAAATTGCGAATTGAAGATGCGCTTAGCTCCACAAAAGCTGCTGTGGAAGAGGGCATTGTGGCTGGCGGTGGCGTAGCTCCGCTAGAAGTGATGGGCGCTATTGAAGCTTTGATTGAAACCCTAGAAGGTGACAAAAAAACAGGGGCCCAAATTGTCCTTCGTGCTATGGAAGCACCTCTGCGTCAAATCACCATGAACGCCGGCGTAGAAGGCAGTGTTATCATTGATAAAATTCGCACTGCAAACAAAAAAGACTTCGGATACAACGCACAAACTGAGGTCTATGGAAACATGTTGGATATGGGTATTGTAGACCCTGCAAAAGTGACTCGCTCTGCACTGGAAAATGCCGCTTCGGTGGCCGCGATGGTTATCACCACGGAAAGCCTTGTGGCAGACGAGCCGGAACCACCCGCAGCAGCTCCGGCGATGCCCGGCGGCATGGACGGGATGTACTAATAAAGTGATTTAGGCATCGCCGATCCATTAGATGGTTTAGAAAAAGATATAAAGAGCTCATAAAAAGCACCCCAAAAGTTTTGCTAAACTTTTGGGGTGCTTTTTATTTTAGAGGTTGCTTCACAACTTTATTGCTTGATAAGAGTTGCAAATATACAGTGCATGCTTCATGTGCTGTGCGGCATAAAAATCAAATAATATGGTTGATTTTTTATGCCGGCAGACAGCAAGCAGGACAATTAGGGTGGTGTTTTTTGCCACGTGGCGACGTAAGTTCACGTGTTACTTGTGATTAAGAGGCAGTGCGCACACCGGTTTGAGGGGAAAGCATGGCGTTTACTGTACTGCCGTTGCTGCTTGCACCACTGCTGGTGGAGGCATTCTTTTGTACCACAACACCGTATACGGAAAACCCGTTTGGTGTAAACACTAAGTACCCGTCGTGTGAGGAAGCCGGGATAATTTCGATGTCCCCGTTGGCTTTCTCGTGCAAAATGCGAACACTATCTTGCGGAGTTAGTCCCGGAACATTGATGCGAATGCGTGTGTTTGCATCCGGCTCGGCCGGGGTACCGTCTTCATTTAAAAGAACGATGTCTGAAATGTAGCTAAGGCTACCGGAAAGGCCGTTTTCTTGGGCAAAATTTGTGAACTTGGCCACTTTGCTTTCCGGTGCTTCTTGAATAGACAAGTAGGTGCCGGGTGGGGTTGACGAATTATCCACATCAATCTCACCGGTGGCAATATAAGGCGTTGAAGTGTTCTCCGAGGGGGTGCCCCATTGAGCATACAGTGTTGTATTTTGTGTAAAAGCGTAGTCATTGCCCAATATAGACCCATCATTCGTAAGCGCCCAACCAAGGAATACCTTGCCTTCCGGTGCAGTAAATGTGGTGGTGGTGGGTAGTGCAAAAGAGGGAGATTGCGCTGCTTGGGCTGCTTCTTGGCTGCCGCTGCCTCCATTTGCATCAAAAGTTACATTGTATACATTACCCCACTGCGCATATAAGGTGGTGTCTTCGTAGAACCGATAGGGCACGTTTCGCAAAAGCAAGGGGCCTCCGCTTCTCGTTAAAGACCAACCGGAATGGAGTAGGCCGTCGGGGCCGCTTATGCCGGGGACATTGGTGGGAAGATAATGTGTGAGACCACTGATCATGGTTTCGCTTGGCAATGTGCCACTGCCGCCATTCAAATCAAAGGTAAGGGTGATGGGGGTGCCCCAAAGAGCGTATAGCGTGGTATCTTCACTAAAACGAATGGTGGAGGGAAGGGGAGAACCGTTGGGTTCTAAAGACCAGCCAACAAATGATTTTCCATCCGGTGGGGATATGGTAAGCGTGTGTCCTCCGGATTCATTTCCGGGAAAAGAAGTTGCAGAATTAAAAAGATAACTTTTGCTCACTCTATAGGAGGCCTGTGTGCCGGTTCCACCATTTGCATCGAAGGAAAGCAAAATGGTGGAAGATTCGGCCCAAACAGCATAAATTGTGGTGGATTGTGTGAATGTGTAAGGGTTACCGCGAGGCAGCGGGGTGCCGTTTCTTGTAAGCGACCAGCCGCCAAATTCTTTGCCTTCAGGCGCGGTGATGTTGTGCCAATAGATAAGGTTCTGAATAGAATAGGGTATGCCTTCGGTTGCTTTAAAGGCAGGGACCTGTCCGGTTCCGCCGTTCAAATCGACAGTAATGGTAACCTGGGCGCGCCAAACGGCATACAAGGTTTCATCCTGCGTGAAGGTATATTCAGTGGGTAAAAGTTCTCCGTCTCGTGTTAACGACCAACCCGCAAAGACTTTGCCTACAGGGGGGGTTAAGGAATGACTACTGGAGAAGGAAAATAAATTCACAGGGTAGCCTGCATAGGCAGTGTTATTGGGTAAATTTCCAAAACCTTCTGTTGCATCATAGGAAATGGTGTAAGCATCGGCCCAAATGGCGTAGAAGCTTTGGTTTGTGCTTGCGATAAAAGCAGAATTATTTCCTAAGGGAGCTCCGTTTTGTGAAGTGGCCCAGCCCACGAAGCCTTGGTCCGGGTTGGGTGGTGTGAGCGTAAACTCTGTATAATAGCTATTTTCGTATGGCAAGTACACGGAAGAACCCATGGCTACAGTTAAAGCTTCTTGCGAGCCTCCTCCTCCGTTTGCATGAAAAGAAAAAGTGACTGTATCTGCCCAAACCGCGTAAAGAATGGTGTCGGTTTCGAATTTCGGTGTTGGAAGGCTAGGGAGAGCCGCACCGTCTTTGGTAAGCGACCATCCAGCAAACATCTTGTCCTCAGGAGGGGAGAAAGTACTTTGGAAGGGCAGTGCAACTGCGTTGCCTTTGGCGTAAACTAAGGGGTTCTCGTATCCGCCACCACCATTTGAATCAAAGGTGATGGTGACGATGTCGCTCCAAATAGCATAGAGTGTTAGAGAGTTTTGGAAATAGCTGGTGTTGATAAGATCGCTTTCATCGCGTGTGGTAGACCAGCCCAAAAACAGCTTGCCGTCTGGGGCGGCAAAGTCAGACCCGGAGAAAGGCGCGAAGGGAATAGCGGTATACTCACCTTTTCCGGCTTTCACAGGTTCTAAAGTGCCGGTGCCGCCGTTTGCATCAAATGAAATGGTGACAGCTTCCTTCCAAATGGCGTATAAGGTGTCGCTTTCATGGAAGAGAATATGTTGCCCGGTTGTTAATGGTGTGCCATTCGGTTCATAGCTCCAGCCGATAAAGGTAAGGGATTCATTTTCCGGTGAGATGTTATAATAGCTTACGTCGTATAGGATAAAAGTGGTGCCCTTTGCTTGGCTCTCTTCGACGGCAGTGCCTGTGCCACCGTTGGGGTCAAAGGTGACTGTGATGGTGTCATCGAAAATAGCATAAAGATCTGTATCGTTTGCAAAAGAGTGTGTGCCACTCAAAAGGCCGCTTTTGTCTTGCGTGGTAGACCAACCAAGGAAGGATTTTCCGCTGGGTGCACCAAATGCTGGAAACAAGCCCGCTAGTGAAATGGGTTGATTGGCCAATACGGGTTGCGTTTGTATGGTAACACCCGATACCAACTCCACACCATCGTTTAAATGATAGGTGAGTGTGACGGTATCACCCCATATGGAATAGACGGTGATGTTATCGATAAGGATGTAAGAATTGGAAAGAGGGGGACCACCTTCTGTTAGAGACCATCCAACCAAGTCTTTGCCTTGCGGAGGTGAGCCGGAACTCAAATAGGTTCCATAAAATATCTCACCAACGGTGTGTTGTGTGGGTCCGGCTTGGCCGTTGCCTTCGGTGACTACATAGGTGACAGTGATGGTGTTGCCTGAAAGAGGTGAGGGGCTGTGGTTCAAAGTTTCCGGTTGTGGAGCGAGTCCCCACACAGCATACAAAAGTGTGGGTTGCGTAAATATCTGCGTGCTGCCAAGCAGATCGCCGCCTTCTGTGAGAGCCCAGCCGAGAAAGTTCATGCCACTGGGTGCGATGAACGTTGTTTGTTCAGGCAGAGTAAACTCTTCACCCTCAATGGCGGTTTCGGGCGATTGCTCACCACTGCCGCCGCCTGCATGATAGGTGATGGCATAGCTTTCGGGAGACGGTGCTACCGGCACAGAAAGTGAAATCGTGCCAACAACATCCCCGAGACTAGCCTTTACAATAAAAGCTTCGGTTTGTTCGGCCCCAATGTTTACGGTGGCGATAAGTCCGTCGCCGGATACGGCGGTGTCTGTGGCCAAATTACCCTCCAGTGTCCAAGTTGGTGCTGTGTCTGGTAGAGGGGTGCCTTCGGCATCGGCAACTAAGGCGGTGACGGTGGCGCTCGTGCCTGGTACAAGCTCGGTTGGTGAGGCAGAAAGCTCAATGGATGCAGCTACGGGTGGTGTGTTGCCTTCGGTGGGGGCTGTTTCGCCGTCCTCTGCAAAGGCAGACACACTCATCACTTGCAGTAGCAAAATAAGTGCAAGCAATATCGGTGAGATTTTCTTAAATTGCGCTTTTCCCATACAGATTATCCTCCTAAAAAGTGAACAAATAGACTTACTTGTAGATGCTTAGCAATCAAGGACTGTATTTCACAATCTTATCACACTATTAACACATATTATACAATCTATATTTTGCTGTGTCAATAAAAAAAGACGACTAAAAGGAAAAAATTACTTGAATTAGAAGATATTGCTCTTACCACAAGGGGAAGAGATAAAACTGGCAAAGCAGCTGGACGAAATTTCCCG
>CAYJIR010000015.1:0-50423 GCA_964370295.1 uncultured Oscillospiraceae bacterium | reverse complement strand
TTGCACTTTTCCAAATAAAAAATTCCATTTTATAATAGGTATATGTCTTTTTCGTTTGTTCAGTGGGCATTAAGTAAGGAGGGTAATCCATGGCCAATCAATCTCACAAAAAAGTGGTGGTGCAGGCCCCGGCCAAACTGAATTTGGCACTGGATATTGTAGGACTTGCCGAAAACGGTTATCATCTTTTAGACATGCTAATGCAAAGCATTAGTCTTTATGAAACCGTAGAACTTACCCGAAGCAAAGGTTATTCCCTGCGGTGTCCGGGTAGCCGTGTTCCCACAGGTGAGCAAAACACAGCCACCATGGCAAGCAAGGTTTTTTTTACCGAGCTGGGTTTATTGGCCGGTGTTGATCTCGTCATCCACAAAAAAACACCTTCAAGGGCCGGCATGGGCGGTGGTAGTGCCGATGCTGCTGCTGTTTTGGTTGGCCTAAACGAACTCTATAATACCAATTTAAGCCTGGCACAATTGCAACAACTTGGTCTTCTTGTTGGGGCCGATGTCCCTTTTGCTTTGCAAGGCGGTTTGGCACGTGTGCAGGGTGTTGGGGAAAAAATAGAAGAGTTACCGTCTCTTCCTCCTTGCTTTTTCACTGTTGCTATGCCTAAAAATGGTGTTTCAACGCCTATTGCCTATCAACGCTATGACGAAATCGGCAGTCCTATACGTCCCAACATTGCCGAGGCTTTGCAAGCCCTTCAAAATCAAGATTTACCGGCTTTTGCAAGCAAAATGCAAAACGTTCTTGAGCATGCAAATGGCGGAGATATCACCTTGCAAATTCGACATTGCTTGCAAAGCCATGGGGCCCTTGGGTCTATGATGACCGGAAGCGGTGCCGCTGTTTTCGGCATATTTGAAACCCACAAAAAGGCCACTATTGCTGCTCAGGCCCTCCCATCCTCTCTTGCAAATATTTTTGTGGTGCAAGCAGTATCCCATGGCCCACAAATCGTTAATGGTGACCGCTAAATCTTTTAGATTCGTTTTTCTTCTTTATATTAAATGCCTACTGAACAAACAAAAATGGCATATACAAATATAAACTTATTATTTTTTAAAATGCTGTTTTAGGTATTTTTATGACCACCGCGTATTGCGGTGAGGCTGAATAACCCCCATAGGCGTTTATTCAGCGGACATTCCTTTACAAGGGGGCGCATATGCCGTTATTCAACTATGATTCTGCAAAAACTGCTATTCTTCAGCCAGAAAATTTCGTGAAAAAAATAGATGATTTCCCAAAAATTGGAGTGAGTTGTTTTTCAAGCGAGCTCTTGCATTGTGTTCTAAACAAATTTGAAAAAGAGATTATTGCACAACTACCCTGTGCAAATGGAAACAACCCCGTTTATAAGATTACATACCAAGGGGTTGAGCTTGCCGTCTTTATGTCACGAGTAGGTGCCCCGGCCAGTGCCATTGGTTTTGAAGAAGCCATTGCCATGGGACTGGAAAAATTGGTGCTGTTTGGAACTTGTGGTGTACTTGATAGTACAATTCAAGACCTTGCGATTATCATCCCCGATTGTGCCATCCGTGATGAAGGTACCAGTTTCCACTATTGTGAAGCCAGTGAAGAAATCAGTGTGAATGAGAAATATAAAGATATATTTATTCATTTGCTTAAAAAGAATCACGTTTCGTATACTGTGGGCAAAACATGGACAACCGACGCATTATATCGAGAGACTACAAAAAAAATGCTAGAAAGAAAGCAACAAGGTGCTATCGCTGTAGACATGGAATGCTCTGCCATGAGTGCGGTTGCCAAATTTAAAAACGTAGATTTTTTTGAATTTTTCTATGCCGCCGACAACTTGGATAATGACCAGTGGGATGGCCGCAGTTTGGCCTGTGAAGAAAAATTAACAGAAAAAGAAAAAATTGCACATTTAGCATTCGAATTGGCCGTACATATTTCGTAGTTTTTTCTATCCTTTTCTCCTCTGTTCAAAATAAGAAAGTGCGATGTGATTATTTCACATCGCACTTTTTTCACTAATACCTGCTAGATCATAATAATTAATGCCCACTGACCAAACCAAAAGTGACATATGCAAATTTAAAAATGTCGCTTTTGGTTTCGCCTTTTCATCTAAAGGGGCGAAAACGCAGTGGAGTGCATCAAGGTATGCCCCATAAAAGTGCTGCTTTAGGCACTTTTATGGCCACCACATTCAGCAGGAATTATTTATCATCATTCAGCATGAACAACTACACTACTTACTTTTTTATTTTGTTTGGGTCTTCTCCCAACTGACGCATTAGGAACACAGGGGTTAAGCTGTGTGTAATTGCCTCTTCACGCGTGATAATACCTTCCTTGCAAAGACGCGCAATATGGGTGTCCATACTCATCATGCCTTCGGAAGCAGACGATTGAATGATAGAATTAATTTGATGCGTACGGCCATCACGAATCAGTGTGCGCACAGCCGTATTACAATGCATAATTTCAAAAGCGGGCACCACATGGCCATCTACCGTGGGGATCAATTGTTGACAAACCACGGTTTGCAATACCATAGATAGCTGCATGCGAACCTGTTTTTGTTGATTGGCCGGGAAAGAATCCACCAAACGGTCAATGGAGTTTGCCGCACCCAAAGTGTGTAAAGAAGAGAACACAAGATGGCCTGTTTCCGCAGCAGTTAAAGAAATGCTGATGGCTTCGGCATCACGCAATTCGCTAATTAAAAGCACATCCGGGCTTTGTCGCAAGGCCGCCCGTAAAGCTATGGGGTAGTTGCCGGTATCCAGCGATATTTCGCGTTGGCTAATCACACTGTTTTTATGACTATGTAAATATTCAATTGGGTCTTCCAAGGTGATAATGTGCACCGGTTTTGTTTTATTGATTTCATCCAAAATACATGTTAATGTGGTTGTTTTTCCGCTATATGAAGAACCTGTAACCAGAACAAGCCCTCTCTGTTTGTTCCCTAAATCCAAAATTTCCTGCGGAATGTGCAGCAATTTTGGATCCGGCAAGGAAAAAGCCACAACGCGAATAACCGCAGCATAAGAACCACGTTGCTTATAGGTGTTAATACGAAACCGCGAAACACCCTTTAAAGCAAACGAAAAATCATCATCTCCACGTGATAATAAAACATCCATTTCACGGTTTGCCAGCCTGTAAATCCCGCGAATAAATTTTTCTGTGGCATCGGGGAACATACGCTTATCGTTTAAATTTTGTATGCGCTGATGCACTTTAAAGCTGATAGGACAACCGGCCACTATAAAAATATCTGCAGCTTGCATATCCACCATTTGTTTTAGCAAACCCTGCACATCCACCTCGGCCGGCACTTCGTTGACCTGCATGGTTTGAGCCGCAGGCCGTGCTACCCCGGCAGCGGGCTTAGCTTCGCTAGCTGGTTTTGCCGGTACTGGAGATGCTTTCGCAACGGCAGCCTGCTCCTCTGCAGATAAATTATCTAGCAATTCTTGTACATCCATATCTTATACTCCATTCTCTACAAGATTAAAAGTGTTTGTGTTTGCCACTCAATGCGTTGCAAGGATAATTGTTCATTTGATGGTAACCCAATGGTAACCGACAGAATTTTCTGGTCATTTATGGATTCTTCATAATGTACAAGCAGGCCATTGTATTCTTCGCTTTCTTCCGGCGTAAAACCGGCCTGCGTTAGCACCGTTTGCAAATCTTGCTGTGGTGTCTGCAAATAAATGGTATGCAACTCTTGTAAACGCTCTTCAGCACGGCTGTCAGCCCTGTAATATTGGGTTACAGAATCGGCCGTGCGGTTTGCCAAGTTGCTGTCTGTGTTGGCCCCGGAAAGTATCAAAATAGAAAAGGCCGTGAGCAACAGCACCGTAAAAAATGTGATGAGAGAAATCACACCTATGCTGATAGCCGACTGACTGCGAGCAGCCCCTTTCATAGGCGCACCTCCCGTTCCAAATATTGCCGTGCCGTAAGCATATAAATATTACGTGTTAAACTATCTACCGAAATATCAATACTTTGCAGGCCATTATCCTCAAGCGCCAGTTTCACTGTAAGGGTATACAGTGCTTCATTGGGAGCAGCCACACGTTGCCAATCTCGGTCATAGTATAAATGAAACTCATCCTCTACAGCCTCACTTTGTAAAAACTCGGCTATCGTATATATATCCCCCGCACCAGCCTTCACTGTTTCTACAACGCTTTGGGCTTCCAGTGTAGCCATAGAAAGTTCTCGACTCTCTTGATTTTGTATGAACCCATATGTGAACAGGTTTAAACAAATAGCCGCAGAGATGGCAAAAAACAAACAGTTAATGATCAGCTCAAACAAAAAATAACGGGTTTTAGAATGTGATTCGCTCATCCTTCCCCCTCCCCGAAGACGTTATTGTGATGACCCAATACAAACCCCAAACTCACCACCGGCACAGTAGGCTCATCGGCGGCAGAATCCTCTTCAATGGTCGCATCCTCCTCTGACGCAGGGCTCTCCTGAGCAGGCATCATAACCAAACCGTCCTCTTCTGTAGGGGCACACTCCAAATACACCTTAGAAACAAAATGATTGTCTCTTAGGTCTGTCACAGAAATCTCCAAAAGCCCATTTGTCTCCATAGACAAATCCAACGCTGCTAAAGGCATGATTTTTTGCCCAATGCCAGGTATCAGTGTGGTTCCCGCCGGCACCAACACCTCACTAAGAAAATCATCTTCAACATAAATCCAGGTCTCAAAAATTTGTCCATCTACCTCACGTGAAAGCACTAGCGCATCATTTTCGTTAAATGAATCCACACGAATGCGATTCAACGCTTCACTTTGACGAGCCTTCTCTGTCACATACAACGCAGAGGTTCGAATGTTGTAGTTTGCCTCTGAAATGGCAACATTTCGCTCGTACACATTTGCACCAATAACAGCCAAAAACAGGGCTGACAATGTGTATAAGCAAAACAAGCTCAACACAAAAAACACATCGGCCGAGTGTCTCTTTTGTTGCTGCATCACAAGGCTCCTTTCCTGCTTTCTAGCGCTTTTACTCCACTTCTTCTAAAGTGAACACAGAAATTTGTGGCAACAAATTACTGCCGAGGCTTTGATAGTGAACTACATATTTGTTTGTGTCGTAATACAAGCCATAGTTCTCTTTTAAATAGTCCAAATCTGGGGGATAGCTACCTTCCAGGGCATAACACTGCACTGCATTACGACGCACAGAATCGGCCAACATTTCTTGTTGTTGCTCTGTAACGGTGGTAGATACTTGGCTGATACCAAGTATAATAGCAACCACAACACCCGCAAACAATAGAAGTGACCAAAACACACCACTACGTATTATATTAAACAAGCTACGGAACACGTTGGGAGAAAACAAAGCACAACCCCCTTTATATGCCTGCCAAAATGCCTGTTAGCGGCAACATCACAGACAACATCACCATTCCAACCATCAAGCACAATACAGCCACCAAGGTAGGCTCGATAATAGAAAGTAACTTTTGTGTTAATTTTTGTGTGTCATCAAAATAGCGCTCGGCCACTGACATCATCATTTCACTCACGGTACCACTGCGCATACCGGCTTCCACCATGCCATTGTACATTGGCAAAAAAATCTCACTTGCCACAATGGCCTCTGTAAGACTTGCGCCAGCCTCCATACGTTCTATAATAAAGAGTATCTTTTTACGCACCGTGGGGCTTTTGGTAATCATCATAGAAAACTCCAAGGCATACAAGGCATCGATACCGCTTCCAAGCATAAGAGCCATGGAAAAAGCGAAATGGTTGGCACCTTCGGATTGTGACAAACGCCGTGTCAACGGGAATACATCATATAGATTTGTAAGAAGACGTTGCCCTCCGGGTATCACTTTTAGCAAAACAAACACCAAAAGTACAGCGGCGAGCACTACCAAAACATACACCGTGTACTGGCTTAGCATTTGCCCAAGATCAAGCAAAAACTGCGACACGCTGTTTAACGCAAGACCCAATTGTGCAAACACCTGCTCGAAAACAGGCATTACCTGCACCAACAGCACAAAGATTACCACCAGGATCATACCGGCCATACTAAGCGGATAAACAACAGAGGAGCGAATGCTTTGCGAAAGGCGGTCTTTGCCTTGATAGTAAACATGCAAGGCCGCCGAGGCCTCCTCAAGACGACCCGTTTGTTCACCCACTTCCAATAAACCTACAGCATAATCCGGAAAACAGCCAGCCTGCTTCATAGCCAGCGAAAGGGTCATCCCATCCACCACCCAGGAATACAGGTTGTAATACATCTTTTTATCTCGTTTTGCCGTCATGTTTTCACAAATCAACGCCAAGCACTCCCAAGTGGCAATACCACTTTTAGAGAAAATAGCAAGTTGCTCGAAAAAATAAGACAATTCCAAAGAAGAAAGCTCTTTTTTCTTTTTATTCTGCCCTTGGTAGGTTTCGGGTGTTGCGGTAATGTCAGATTTCATCCGTCTTACCTCTCCATTTCATCTGTTTAGTAAAAAAATAAAGCATTATAATTGGTACCATCTCCCACATATTGGGCAATGTCGGGGCTACTATCTCCTGTGGCGGCAAAAGTGGGGTCCATGCGCACCCAGTTTTCACCATCAAACTGGATAATATCATGAATCCATCCAGTTTCTTCAGTGTACACACTTATCCAAGCATGGTATACCTCTCCTGCATACCCGATTACCAGCTGTGTAGGAATGCGCTGCGCACGCAGCATAGCTGTCATCAATGCCGCATAATCAAAACACAAGCCTTTTTTACTTTGCATGGTCGCATCTAAATTTGGTAGATAAAAAGTGTTTACAGAAGCTGCTAAGTCGAAATCGTATTCAATGGTATCCACTACATAATCGTAGACAGCAGTCACCACATCTAAATCGTTGTTTGCACTTGTGACTAACTCTTCACTGATCACCACAGCCTCTGTACTCTGCGTAAAATTAACATATTGGTTGGGGTAAAGGAAAGTGGTGTAATCGTCATTTAAAGCAACTTCAAATGCAGCCGTGTCCACAACAGCATAACTCGTTCCCTCTATGTTTTCGTTCACTGTAACCGTATATGAGCCACTGCCGGGCGACAAGGGGAATACTTCAAATGCACCACCGGGTGTAACATCATACGTATAGGGTTCGCCACCATTGTGTGTGATCTGAATTTTAACCTTTTCCTTGCTGCCTGTATATTGTAGCATCACATACCCTTCAGCACTGTTGGAAACATCAAGCACTGAAACACTGCCTGTATAACTTTCGGTTCCATCGGCCGAGGGTGTTAAAACCAACGGCACAGGATCGCGAGTGCCCACGGTGTTTGTATCTTGCCCTTCTCCCGCATCACCCGCACTGGCGCTTGCACTGCATGCGCTAAACAAAAAAAGGGTAGCCATTGCCAAAGCAAAAATTTTTGTCATCTTTCGCATCATGCCAATGTAAAGCTCCTTTCCATGATGTCATTCCTTATTTTCATTCTATCATAAAAGAGATAGAAAACGAATAGGAAGTGATTTTTTTTTTATGCATGAACTTATGTTTGGATAAATTAACCAAAACCGCGGTGCTATTCTCCTTTTTTTTAATCATAAAGTCAATGTTTTTCACTGGAAGTTTCTTAATTAATTTTAGCCGATGAAGGTGTAATTTTAGCAAATAAAAAACGAAAGTTTTGTGATTGCTTTTAACTCATTTCACCACCATTCTGTTATTCAAAATGCTTGACAGCCACAAAAGTAAACTGATATTATTAAAAGATAAAGTTTTCATTAAAAATACTGTGCACGATCAAAGGAGACGTCTGTGAGCACTGTAGAAATTATCACATTGGGCGATTTTAAGATACTGGTGGATGGAGAAGATATCCTACACCACATCAAGCATTCTCCGCAAAAGATGCGCCTTTTAGAGTATTTGGTGATCAATACGAACCGGGTATCCACCAAAGAGGAGCTAATGGATGTTTTATGGGAAGGCGGAGACGGATTAAATACAGAAGGCTCGCTGAAAACCCTTGTGAGCCGTTTGCGCAAAGATTTAAAAGATTGCGGGCTTCGCAACGCCATTGCCACAAAGCAGGGCACGTATAGTTGGAACTCTGAGCTAAACAGTACCGTAGATATTTTGCGTTTAGAAGAACTGTGCAATGGCTTGTTAATGGAAGATCAACTTTCCAAAAAATCCCGCGATGGCTTTGAAGAAGCACTTTTTCTGTACGGCGGGGATATGCTGGAAAATTCAGGGCTTGAGTCTTGGATTGCTCCAAAAGTATATTACTACCATAACCTTTTCTTTAAAACCATGTACCACTACATCTATCTTATTTCCCAAAAAAGAGAGTACGGGCAAGTCATTCGAGTGTGCAAAACCGTTCTTGAAGTTGATGTTTTCGACACAAAGTTAAACTTAGAGCTAATGCGCGCTTTAATGATGATGGGAAAACGCAAGGAGGCACTTGCACAATACCAGCACATCAGCGATTTAAATTATGTTCATCTAGGTACCCGGCCTGATGATGAAATCTTAGAGTTTTACAAACAATTTTTATTAAGCGAACATAACCCCGAGGCCAGCATCGAAGAAATTTCTAAAGAACTACAAGCACGTCATGAAATACACGGCGCATTGATTTGCGAATATAGCCTATTCAAAGACATTTATCGTTTGTACATGCGCAATTTGAAACGCCTTGGCATAGCAATTTTCTTAGCAGTTGTCAGTGTGCAAGCGGTGGGCATCTACGAAGTAGAGCCGCTAGAATTAGATAAAGCCATGAGTACTTTGAAAAATTTATTGCAAGAAAAACTGCGCACAGGCGACACCATTTCCCGCTATAGCTTAAGCCAATTTGCCGTGCTTCTACCCAATGTAAGCAATTTTGGCAACGGTCGTATGGTGATGAAGCGTATCCAAAGTTCTTTTTACGCAAATGCGGACCATACAAAATACAAGTTTGAATTTAGGCTTTTAGAGATACGTGCAGAAAATTAGTGACCATCGCACAAAGTAAAATAATCCTAAACCAATTTCTTTTTGGTCAAATCACATCTAAGCCCGCTTAGATAATTTGTAAGAGAAGAGGTTACATATGCAAATACCGCAAGGGTTTCAATTCGATACCGGTACAGGGCTCTATTTTCGTGAAGAATTAGTGCAAGATTCCACAAGTGGTCAAATACAACGCAAGGTTACTTGGTTTAACCCACAAGACCAAACCTTTCAAGATGTGCTTTACCCCTTTGATGGCGGGCAAAATGCGCCGGTGATGGTAAATATGCAAAACGAACCATCTTCACCGGTCAAGAAAAGAAAAACCGGTTGTATCATTGCGGTGGTAATTTTCGCGGTACTTGCGCTTGTAGGTGTCGTTTTGGCTGTGCTGCTCTCATTGGGGCTTATTGCCGGTGCCGGTATTCTTAGCACAATGGAAGACATCCCGTTAGACAGTGTGCAAGAAGAAATTGCCGCCATAGAAGACGGCTTAGAAGCATGGGAAGAACAGCAAGATTCTCAAGAACACGACACATCCACACCAAACGAACCTCCACCCCAAAGCACCTCTGTCTTAGGCACATATTTTTATGAACTCACAGGCCCTGGCCTTTTTGTCTACTTTCATTTTGACACCCCTACACCTGGCCTAGTGATGATAGATATGGACTTTGGCGGTAGCACCTACACAATAGAAGCCGACTATTTTGTAGAGGGCGACACGCTTACCATTACCACAGACAACGGCTTTGATGCAATAGGCTGGAATGGTCTCTCTGTGTTTGCCATAGGGGATAATACCCTAACTCTACTTTCTGACACACCCTTTGGCATTGTGGAGCCCGGTGCTGTTTTGCATGCTGATGGTGAAAGCCCACAAAGTACTGACGACACCATAACATTTATGTGTATGGACCCTGACATACCAAACGAATATCGCCCCTACATCGAATTTTATTCAGATGACACTTTTCACATGTTTATAAATATGGGCGAGGGCGTATACGACGGATATGGCCAATATATTGTAGAAGACAACACCAGTAACATCACCTTGCACTTCACCGAAATCAACGGTACACCGCCCGGTGAAAACTACACAACCGCCCACTTGCAACTGCTAGATTCCAACACGCTATATTTTGAAACCGAAGGTTTTGGGCTTATGGGCTATGGCGAAAACACCGGTATTTTCACCCTGCAAGAAGCCTAGGTCTTTAGTAGTCCAGCCCCATAGTGTCTACTCTTATGGTTTTACTTTTTATCACTTAAGACACATAACCCGTCGGCAAAATTTTGCCGACGGGTTATGTGTCTTATAGAGGTAATCTTGCAAAAAAGCGATTTTATCGCTCTTCGCGAAAATAGTTGTTCCCACAGGATTTGGGTATACTGTGTTCACGGCTTTGACGAATGCTTGTAAAGATAAGCACAAGTGCTGTAGCAACAAAAGGAATGGCATCGAACACCTGTGTGGGAATACCCGTGGGCGGTAAATAAAGTCGAATTACAGAAAGACCACCAAACAGTAGAGCACCCAATATGGCTCTAGACGGACTCCAGGCAGCAAAGATAACAAGTGCAACGGCGATCCAACCGCGGCCACCCACACAGTTATGTACCCAGGTGCCCGAATAGCGCGCCATGGAAAAATACATGCCGCCCAAACCACAGATACCACCACCAATACAAGTGGCAAGATATTTATAGCGCGTGACATTGATACCAGCCGCATCCGCTGTAGCAGGACTTTCGCCCACAGAGCGCAAGTTTAAACCCACACGGCTCTTTTTAAAGAACCACAACATAAACACGGCCAATATTATGGCAAAATACACCATAAAATCGTAGCTGAATAGCAAAGTGCCTAAAACAGGAATTTCCGACAAAATCGGTATTTTCACCCCTGTGAAAATATTTTTAGTCGCATCACTCACGCTGGCATAGCCGCCGGCCTCTGCCCCCAACATTTCGCCCACAAAGTTACCAAGACCTACACCAAATATGGTAAGAATAAGGCCGGTTACATTTTGGTTAGCACGGAATGTCACGGTGATAACACTATAAATAAGACCACCAAGAGCACCCGCTAAAAAGCCGAAAAGTATCGATAGAACAACGGCAACGATGGGGTTTGCACCGCCACCCACGGCCTGCTCGTAAAGGAAAGCACCTCCAAGGCCAAAAGAAGCACCCATCATCATCATGCCTTCTACACCAAGGTTTAAGTTGCCACTTTTCTCTGTGAGTATTTCACCAAGTGTGCCGAACAAAAGTGGGGTGGCCGCCAAAACGGCCGCATTGATGAACAAAACCAAATCAGTTCCAAAACTATCCATGACTTTGCTCCTTTCTTTGGCGGAAAACAAGTTTGTAACGCAGGAAGAATTCACAAGCCAAAAGGAAGAACAAAATAAGTCCGGTTAATATCTCGGCTGCAGCCAGTGGAATTTTATAGTTGGTTTGTATTGTGTTCGAGCCCTTTTCTAAAATGGCAAGAAACACAGAAATCACCACCATGCCTGCGGGGTTTAAATTGGCAAGCCAAGCCACTGTAATGGCTGTAAAACCCACACCGCCTGTTACCGCTTCACTTAAAGTGAAATTAGAACCAGCCACGATAATAAAGCCGGTAAGACCACACACCGCACCGGATAAAAACATGGTACGAACGATAATGTTACGCACATTCATGCCTGCATAGGTGGCAGAGGCCATGCTTTGCCCCACAACGGTGATTTCATAACCTTGTTTGCTTTTGCTGATATAAATGTAGACAGCCACCACTAAGATAAGGGCAATAATCCAGCCTGCCTGCACCCCGAACACCTTGGGCAAGCGAATAAGCGGGTCAAATACAGCAATTTTGGGAAAACCCATCTGTGCCGGATCTTTCCAAGGCCCAAACTGCAAATATCGCAAGAATTCTAATGCAATGTAGTTAAGCATCAACGTGAACAAGGTTTCATTGGTGCCCCAACGCGCCTTAAAGATGGCGGGTATCATGCCCCATATACCACCGGCTATTAAAGACACCACAAACATAATTATTAAAACTACAGCAGAGGGCAAGCTGTCCCAAAACAGGGCAAAATAGCTTGCAGCCGTGGCACCCATGATGATTTGGCCCTCTCCGCCGATATTCCAAAAGCGCATACGGAAGGCAAGCCCAATGCCAAGCCCTGTAACCAGCAAGGGTATGGCCAAACGCATAGTTTCCTGCAAGGCAATGGTGTTACCTAGAGAACCCTTTACCATATCAAAATACACCATCAATGGGTTATGACCCAATATCAAAACTAGTACTCCGCCGGTAAGGAGTGCTCCCAACACTGCCACAATGCGCACCATCCAACTATATTGCATAGAAACCGTGTCGCGCTTTATCATGCGTACAAAAGGTTCGTTTATTGTCTTTGTTTGTGCCCCTTGTTTTTCGCTCATTTTGCCACCCCCTCTTTTGCAGGTTTTTGGGTATCATTGAAAGAGGATGACATTTGTGTCATCAATAAACCCACTTCGTTTTTGTTGGTGGTGCGTGCATCCACTATACCGGAAACTTGCCCACCACATAGCACCAAGATACGATCGGACAACTCTAGCAACACATCGAGGTCCTCACCTATAAACAACACTCCCACACCTTTTTTCTTTTGTTCGTTCAGCAAGTCATAAATGGTGTAAGAGGAGTTGATGTCTAGGCCACGCACGGGATAAGCCACCACTATCACACGTGGTTCGCTTGATATTTCCCTTCCCAACAGCACTTTTTGTACGTTGCCACCACTCATACGGCGCACAGGGGATGCTGTGCCCGGTGTTACTATCTCCAGCTTTTCTATCAAATGCTCCGCCAGCTCTTTGGGGGCTTTTCTATCTACCAAGAAACCCGGGTTGTCGCGATAGCTCTTCAGCATCACATTGTCTACCATATCCAAATTTGCCACAAGGCCCATACCTAGGCGATCTTCGGGCACAAAAGCACTTTTTACACCTTTTTTCCAGCGCTCTGTGTTGCTGGCATGCGTGATATCCTCGCGCGTGTCGCCGTCTACATACACCACACTGCCTTTTTCAATAGGATACATGCCCATCAGCGTTTCGCACAACTCTTTTTGCCCGCTGCCTGCTATGCCGGCCACACCCAAAATTTCGCCACCATACAATGTGAAATCCACATCACTTAGCGCGGGTAGGTTTTCCTCGTCTCGGCAAGAGAGTCCCTGCACCACCAAGCGCTCTGTTTTGTTTTCCACTTCTTCCCGATTAATTTTCAGGCTCACCGCATGCCCCACCATACCGTCAGTAAGAGACTGCACACTGGCCTCGCTGGTTTGCACGGTGTCTACACATTCGCCTTTACGCAAAATGCTAACGCGGTCTGAAATAGACAGCACTTCGTTTAACTTATGTGTTATGATGATAACACTTTTTCCGTCTGCCTTCATGTTGCGCAAGATATCAAACAAGTTGTCCGCTTCTTGCGGTGTAAGCACAGCGGTGGGCTCATCCAAAATAAGAGTATTTGCACCTCTATACAACACTTTGATAATTTCCACCGTTTGCTTTTCACTTACCGACATTTGATAGATTTTTTTATTCGGGTCGATAGAAAAACCATATTGATCGGCAATTTTTCGAATTTCTTCGGCCACAGCACTGCGGTTGATTTGCATGCCACCCGGCAGGCCCAACACAACATTTTCGGCCGCCGTAAAAACATCCACCAATTTAAAATGTTGATGTATCATGCCAATGCCCAAATCGAAAGCATCTTTAGGAGATCGTATCACGACTTCTTCCCCATACACATCAATTCTTCCACTATCCGGAAAATAGATACCAGATAGCATGTTCATAAGCGTGGTTTTCCCCGAGCCATTCTCGCCCAGCAAAGCCAGAATTTCGCCTTCATATACCGAGATGTTCACGTTCTTATTGGCCTGCACTTTGCCAAAACTTTTCGAGATATTCGTTAGTTCAATGGCCTTTTTTCGCGCCTCACTCAATTTGCGTCACCCCTTTGGCTATTCTACTTTTAAACCTATACCATAAAAGGTCAATATAGCAAAATCTGTCCAGAACTTCCTTTGCAACACGCGAACCTGTGCTGTCACACGGCAAACACCACTTTGTGTGTTGACAGGGTGCACGGTTTTATGCAAAATCGCAAAAAACTTGCACTCTGGGCGGTAGTTTCCGCCCGTCGGTCGTCCTATTTGTTGACTGCCGACAAAGAAACTCAATAAACTATTAGATTTCTTTACCCCACAGCGTATGTTTCATACACTTTGGCTTTGCAACCCCTACATACAGAAGCTTGCAAAGCAGAGCCTATATAACACCAGCAGGCGATAACCGGCATTGGCCACCGCCCACTGAAGCGTTTCCTATATTTAACTGCTAAACTATTAAAATTGTTCTTTTAGTAAACTTAACTTTATTACAAACCAGCTTCTTATTACTTACTATTATTATACCAGAAAAAAACGCCAAGTTACAATTGTTAGAAGGAATGAAATAAAAACTATTTTTTTGTAAGATTTGCTAAATTTTTGTATTTGTATGTTCTAACTATTTTTTTCGAACAACTCTTGTGCAATGTTCCCCAAAGTTTCGATATAAAAAGGACGGCCCAACCCAGGCCGTCCTTTTATGTTTTTAACCTTTATTCGATGATTGTGATACCTTGTAGGCTGTTGCCTTCGGCAGGGCTGAAAGCCGGTGCCGAGAAATCGCCAGATTCCACAAATACAGAGTTTTCATCTTCAAATGTAAAGATGAGGTTACCCTCGAAATCATACAGCTCTAAGGGGTTGCCTTCTTGGTCTACCAAAGCGCCTTGGAAAACCATATTGTCGCCGGAGATTATTTCGGCAGCGGCAGCATCAATGGCTTCTTGTGTGCCTTCGGCAGCGATATCTGTGTTCAACGGGCTTAGGTAAGCTGCACCACTATCGCCCACGTCGGCAGCAATGCCGGTGCCCCAGTCTACAGGGATTTCTGTGCCGTCGATAACAGCTTGTACGGCTTCTGTCATGTAGATGCCCCAGTTGATACGGGCAGAAAGCAAGCTAGCATTTGGTGCGGCAGAAACCATGTCATTGTTATAGCCCACATGGAATACACCGGCCTCTTCTGCTGCGATGGCAGGAGTTACACTGTCAGAGTGCTGGGAGATAACACCGGCGCCACTATTGATAAGACGCTCTGCAATTTCTTTTTCTTTTTGAGCTTCACCCCAAGAACCCAAGTAAATAACATCCATTACAACCTCGGGATACACGCTTTGTGCGCCCAAGAAGAATGCGGTGTAACCACTGATAACTTCGGCATAAGGCACTGCAGCCACATAGCCAAGTTGTGGGTTGCCCATTTCTTGTGCTTTCAAGCCGGCAGCAATACCTGCTAGGTAACGAGCTTCATGAATTTTGGCAAAATAGTTGTGGAAGTTGGGCAGCTCGGCAAAATGGGCACCAACGCCTGTTGCATGGCAGAATTCGATGTCCGGATATTCTCTTGCCATCTCTTCTGTGGTGGGGCCATAGCCAAAGCTGGTGGTGAAGATGATTTGGCAACCGGCTTCCACTAGCTCTTGAATGGCGCTACGTGTGGCAGCGGCGTCTTGATCGGGAATGTTGAATTTAGGGATATACTGATCTTCGGAAAGACCCAATTGCTCTAGCATGTATTTTGCGCCTAGGTCGTGGTTAAAGGTGTAGCCTTGGTCCGATAGGTCCAAAATATGTACCACACCAATTTTTAGATCTTCCGGAGCAATGCCGCCGCCGGCACTTTCGCCGCCCGCTGCACTTTCGGCCATGGATGCGTCAGAACCTGCCGCCGCTTCAGATGCTGGTGCTTCAGAAGTGGTTGTGGTGGAACACGCCGCCACGGAGAAGACCATCAAGAAAACAAGCATCAAACTTAGAAACTTTTTCATAAAACCAATCCTCCCTTTTCAGATAAATCATTTGCTCTCTTTTTTCGGGGATACAAAAGAGAGAGAGAGCAGTTTCCCTCTTATGCAACAGTATATCTTTATGTTGCCGTCAAGTGCTTCATGCCCTTGGCCAGAACTTGGGCAATGCCACAGCAGCAACGACGTACCAAAAGTAAATATGATCACAAAGAACAAAATTCTTCTTTTCTCTACATGTTATTTATTGTATAAGATAAATAAACAAAAGACAAGAACAAAACACTATCAAAATTATTACAGTTATTATACAATACAAAATTTCTTTTGTCAATAAAATAATTTTGTATATATTTTATTGGCAAAACCAAAAAACATACAGCATACAACCGGAAAATATGGTATACTATATAAGGATATCGTCAGATATCTTTGCCTTGGTTTTTCTGTTTTGTCATTTAATAACAACCACTATTTTACCAAGGATTTAAACAAAGGAAGGAATGATAAAAAATGAAAGTTTTTCTGAAAATTTTACTGTGGATTGTAGTTATTGTAGTGTTTATTTTGGTAGCACTTATTTTGACGGCCCAAATATCCGGCAATTTCGACGGCCCCTTCTTTGGTGTGCCAGATTTAATTCGTTATCTTTTGTCGTCCATTTAATACTCTTGTAAAGGTGTTTTTCATGCAAAAAACAAGCGCTGATTATTCAAATTATACAGCTGTATTAAAAGAGGAAATGCTGTCGGCCACGGGCTGCACAGAGCCCATTTCTTTGGCTTATGCCGCCGCCAAGGCCGCGCAGGTGCTTGGTACTGTGCCGCAAACGGTGCAGGTGCACGCCAGTAGCAACATCATAAAAAATGTCAAAAGCGTGGTGGTGCCCGGCACCGGCGGCGAAAGGGGCATTGCAGCGGCCGTAGCCGCAGGGCTTATAGCCGGCAATGCCGATTTATTGCTGGATGTAATAAGCACCGTAGACGATGCGCAAAAGCAGGCCATCCACGACTATTTAGAAAAAAACTGCATTCATGTGCATAATTTAACCTCCGAGCACGTGTTCGACCTCTTGCTCGAGCTGTATCACAAAGAAGATGTGGTGCGTTTGCGCATCAGCTACCACCACACCAACATCGTGTGGATAGAAAAAAACGGCATCCGCTTATTTGAGCTCGCCCCGGAAAATATGGAGCAGCAAACGCTTACCTGCCGCGATTTCATGAGTGTGCGGGGTATTTTGGATTTCGCCAACACGGTAGAACTTGCCGATATTGCCCCGGAAATAGAACGTCAAATCCAACAAAACATGGCCATTGCCAAAGAGGGGATGCGCGGCGAGTACGGCGCACAAATTGGCAAAGTGTGGCGCAGCACCTACGGCGAGCATGTGCTGCAAGAAGCCGTGGCAATGGCCGCTGCAGGCTCGGACGCACGCATGGACGGCTGCGAAATGCCGGTTGTGATTTTATCGGGCAGTGGCAACCAAGGCATGGCCACCAGCATTCCCGTGATGGTGTATGCCCTACATTTCAAAAAAAGCCACGAAGAATTGATGCGCGCCTTGGTGCTGGCCAATTTGCTCACCATCCATCAGAAAAACGGCATAGGGCGTTTGTCTGCCTATTGCGGCGCTGTAAGTGCGGGCTGTGCCGCCGGCGCCGGCATTGCCTATTTGCTGGGCGGCGGCTATGACATGATAGCCCACACCTTGGTAAACAGTTTGTCTGTGGTGTCTGGCATTGTATGTGATGGCGCCAAGGCCTCTTGTGCTGCCAAGATCGCCCTTTCTGTGCAAGCGGGTTTAATGGGCTATACCTTGGCCTGCCACCACCTGCAATTTCGCAGCGGAGACGGGCTTGTGTTTGGCGATGTGGAAACCACCTTGCAAAACATAGGCCGCCTTGGAAAACAAGGCATGCGCGAAACAGATAAAGAGATCATCCGCATGATGCTGGGCGAAACCACCGCCGAACCGGCCCACTAGTCTTTCCAACACGAAAGCCCCTTTTGCCTGCACAGCAGGCAAAAGGGGCTTTTACAAAACAAAAAGCCCCCGCACGATTGCGCAGGGGCTTTGATGCAGGGGCTTTCTTCCGAAACCTATGCGACCTTGCCTGTTGCAGGGCCCGCAACGGGAAACCGCACGGCCACAGAGTTATGTGAAAAGCAAAGCATACTCTTATGTAAGCGGCGTTTGCCTTCCTCACAATAGGGCAATAACAATGTCTTATTGCAGCAGTTGCAGCACGCTTTGCGGCTGTTGGTTTGCCTGGGCCAGCATGGCTTGGGCAGCTTGGCTAAGCACATTGTTTTTGGTGTAGTCCATCATCTCTTTGGCCATGTCGACGTCGCGGATGCGGCTCTCGGCAGCGGTCATGTTCTCAGCGGTTACGTTGAGGTTGTTCATGGTGTGCTCGAGGCGGTTTTGCAAGGCGCCAAGGTTACCACGGTTTACAGAAACTTTCTCGATGGCAAAATTGATTTTATCAAGAGAAGCGGCTGCTGTTTCTTGCGAAGCCATGGAAATATCTGTGAGGCCAAGACCCTTGGCGCTCATGTCATCCACTTTCACGGTGATTTTGTCGTAATTTTCATTGCTCACGCCCACTTGCATGGTGAGACCTTCGCCACTCTCTGTGCGGAAGAACAAACCTGCGGCCGCTGCGCCGGTTGTGTCCACATTGGTCACATCCAAACCTGTTTTAGAGGCAATTGTCTGTGCCACACGGTCATAGGCCGGTGCGCCACCGCCTGTATGCTCCACGATGGCGGTTATGCCGGAATCCTCGAACAGCTTGGCTTGGTCTGTGGTCTCAACCACGATGAAGCTTTGGCCATTGACGTTGAATTTGGCAGTTTCTTCGTTAGTACCGTCATAAACCGTATAGGTGTAAGATTTGGCATCGTCTGTACCGGCTGTGACAGTCACGGCAGGTGTTGTTGTGGTGGCTGTTCCAGCATCAACCAATGTGGTGGAGGTAGACAACAATTGTGGCTGGGTTCTGCCCACTTCTTTCGCCGTAAAGGTCAAAGCGGCAGCAGCATTGGTCACTTCAAATTTGGTGCTTACAGAAGACAGTTTGTTCAGCTCTTCTCTTAAGGCATCGCCAATATCAGTCGTAGACTGTCCATTGGTCGTGTTTGTGGCATATTCAGTGCCGTCTGCGGCGATCATTTTGTTGCCGTCGGACGAAATGGTGAACTCCACAGTTGCAGAGGTGCCGTCGTCGAAGCCATAGTTAAATGTCATCGTGTCCCCAGCCTCTAAGGTTTGAGCTACAATAGCTGTAGATACATAGGTTGCTTTTGTGCCGGGGGTGTTTGCACCAAAGGTCAAGCCGCTGATTTCAAGATTGTTCACGCTTTGGCCGCCCAAGGAACCGTCCAACAATTGGATGCCGTTGAAGTTGGTGGCTTCGGAAATGCGGTCGATCTCGCCTTTCAAAGCGGTAACTTCAGCTTCGATTTTTTGGCGGTCGTCTGCTTGGATGGTGCCGTTGGCGCTTTGTGTGGCAAGCTCTACCATACGGTTGAGCATGTCGTGCACTTCTGTTAGAGCACCTTCAGCGGTTTGGATAAGGCTGGCACCGTCTTGTGCATTTAGCACGGCACGGTTTAGGCCTGTGATTTGGGCGCGCATTTTCTCGGAAATAGCAAGGCCTGCTGCGTCATCGGCGGCGCGGTTGATGCGATAGCCGGAAGACAATTTCTCGAGGTTGCCACTCAAGTTGCTGTTGTTGATGCCCAGTTGACGATATGCATTCAATGCAGGAATATTGTGTTGGATAACCATACTGTTAAATCCTCCCTAAAATTGTTTTAAGAGACTTCTTGTCTCTCTTTTTGTTGCCTTTCTTGCCGCTCGGGCCCTGAGATGCAAACAAAGGCTTTCTTTTGGCGGCCAAAGCCAATCTTTGTGCCGTTATAAAATATATCGGCTTGTTCTAAAAAAACTTTAGCTTTTTTTTATTTTTTTTAAGCATCCATCCACAAATAAAAATTAAATGCAAATTATCGTTATTTTTTGTTTTATCCTGTTTTTTCTTTCCCCAATGTGTATAATGTTATATAAAGTCTACTTTGCAGCACGGTTTATAAAGCTTGCAAAGCACAGTGCCTGTTTCGGGCCATGTAGAGGCGCCGGTTTGTGTGCTGTAAACAAAGCCCAATAAAAATATAGAATGCACCCAAGGCACAGCCTAAGAAAAGAGGAACCCAACCATGCCGGAACTGTTTTCGTCCCTGCGCACACGAGAGGAAAGTGTGCTTGTGCAAACCGCAAACGGCCCTATAAGTGGCCTATTAGAAGGGGAAGTTGCCATTTTCAAGGGCGTTCCCTTTGCAAAACCGCCCGTGAAACAACTGCGCTTTTTGCCGCCCGAACCCCCCGAGGTCTTTCAAGATGTGCTAGACTGCCACCATTTTCGAGACTCTGCCATGCAGGCCTCTGAAATCAGCCCCACCATCACCCACAGCGAAGATTGTCTTTACCTCAACATCTGGGCCCCTGCCTCTGCCAAAGAAGGCGACAATTTGCCCGTGCTTGTCTACATCCACGGGGGCGGTTTTTCCGATGGTTCCCCCGCAAAATTTGTGTTCGACGGCAGCCATTTTGCCATGGATGGGGTTATCCAAGTGAATTTGAGCTATCGGCTGGGTGCGCTTGGCTTTATGGCCTTTGAAAAAATCGAAGCCGAGCACGGTTTTTTGGGCAACTGCGGTTTGTTAGACCAATTAGCTGCCCTGCACTGGGTGCAAGAAAACATCCAATTTTTTGGTGGCGATAAAAACTGTGTTACCCTCAGTGGCGAATCGGCCGGTTCATTCAGTGTGTCTTCCCTTTTGTTAAGTCCGCTCGCCAAGGGGCTTTTTCAGCGCGCCATTTTGGAAAGCGGCAATATTTTAGGCCAGCCCATCGTGGCCCCCGGTGCCCATGGCGGCCGACGCCAAGCCATAGTGAACAGCCGTGCTTATACAGCGGCCATGCAAAGGAAAACCTTGCCCGGGCTGCAAACCCTAGATGCACGCGCCCTAGTGCGAGGTTGCGCTTTTGTGGCCAATATGTTGGAAACCCCACGCTACAACTTTTGGCCCGTGTTCGACGGCAAGCTGCTGCCGGAAAACCCCTACGATGCCTTATTGCACGCCCCCATCAACGAGGTGGATTTACTATGCGGGTTTAACGCGGACGAAGGCACATTTTTTATATCACGCAACACCACACAGGAAGAATACATCCGCCTGTGCCAGCGCATTTTTGGCGACAACAGCTACGAGGTGTTGCAACGCATGCCCGTAAACAAAAAACACAGCGCTGCAACCCGCGCGCGAGACCTCATTGAAATGGGCCTACGCTTTGGCAGCGATGTATTTGCGGACGAAATGAGCCGACGCGGCAAAAAAGTATGGCATTATCATTTTAACCACGCACCCAAAATACTAGATTTGGTGGGCATGGGCCCCACGCACGCCATCGAGCTGATGTATGTGTTTAAAACCTTGCCCCGTGTGCTTTTGCGCAACCCTGCCAACGCCCTGGTGGCCGATGATGTACACGCACGCTGGGTTAACTTTGTTAAAACCGGTGACCCCAATATCGGCATCCCTGTGCAGGGCACCTGGCCACAATATCACGCCGATGACAGACAATCTATCGTGTTGCAAGAAGAGGCCCATGCCACCCCCACCGAGCAAACAGACGATGTCGCCTTTTATTTGAATTTGCTTTGGAAAAAACAATAATACTTCTTTTTCACTTAAAGTCTACTTTGCAACACTTGCTAATAAGGGTTGCAAAAATCCAGTGCATAAGGCATGCACTGCTCGGCATAAAATCACCTGTTTGCGTTTACTATCGGCATACAGCAAAAAGACCGCCCTGGGCGTACAGTTTTTGCGGCTTTGCTTTATAGAAAAAGCCTTGCACACAAACCGCACCTAAAGCGGCATAGGCCATATAACGGCCGGGTTTGCTTGTTGCAAAGGGTTTGTTATTTCGATGTGGTGCGAATATGCTCGGCCACTTTTGCATCTTCTCGTTTTATATGATGCAACAACCACTGCCCCAACGCCAAATTCAGCTCGCCCACCAGCGCGATGGTGGGCCCATCTTTTTGCAATTTCACGCCTAAATCCTTTATTTTGGCTTTAAAATCGGCATGTAGTTTTTTATGGTTTACAAGATCCGGATAATACGATTGGCGTTGCAACTTTTCTTCTTCATTAAAATGATATTCCGTGTATTTTCCCAAAAATTGAATGCTCTTTGCAATTTCCTCGCGGCCTTTTCCTTTGGAACATGCATCCATTAAGCCATTGAGCGCCGTGATTAGCTCTTTATGTTGCATGTCTATGGTTTGGTTTCCAGTTAGCAAATTTGGTGTTAATTCGTACATAATATCCCCCTCTTTTCCAAAACTCTCTTCACTATATAGTGTTTCCCATTTTATAAAGCAAAAACAGATGCCAGCGGTGCCAAACACGAAACATCTGCTTTTTGGGTAAGAACTAAGGAACTCGAATCCTCGTCCTCCTGCACATCAAGCAATGCGTATATATCTTTATTTCGTTTCTTTCTGTCTTCATGTCACATCACGCGCCACACTTGGCATTCTTTTCATTTATCAAACCGGATGCATTTGTATTTTCTGTTCTTCTATCATATATTTCGGCAGTCATCTCCATTTGCTGTGCCACACCCGGTTTCGGCTACCTTCGTTCATTCTCCTGTATCCTACAAATTGCTACAACCGGTGTGGCACAAACATCGGCGTGTTGAACAAGATATCACAATAGTCACCAAGCTTTCATCCACAGTATAGCATAATCATATTCCAAAGACCAGCACTATGCATTTTTTCCCTTCTAGTTCCTTTTTTCTTTGCGCGGGCGCCCCCTGTGCACCCTTTCTTTCTGAGGGTGAAATCGTTCAACTGCGTTCCTAGAAATGATAGACGAAGCATGTACCTAACAAAACATGGCTTTCATTGGGCTGAGAACCTTAGCCTTCATAGATTTCTTTTACATAGACAACAGTGCCTTTAATATGCATGATATCATCCTTTAAAAACAATACCATAAAATTTTCGCGCGGAACATCAAAAGGTGCTAGAATTCCAAAATCACTCGCCATTTTATATCCCACCTTTGGATAATATTTTTCACTGCCTAAAACCACCGAAAACATATAATCCATTTCTTTCGCTATTTCGTGCGCCTTGTTCATCAGCGCTATCCCAACACCTTTTCTCTGCGCCTTAGGGACAACCGATAACGGTGCTAGTGCAAGCCCTATTTTATCGCCGATGCTTGCTTTGGTAAACATAATATGGCCAATAATTTCGCCGTTACTTTCTGCTACAAGTGCAAGCTCTTTGATAAATCCCGCACTGGATCTTAACCTGTCTACCAAAAGGTATTCATTGCCATCCGTGTGTTGGGCACTCTCGAAAGCCGCTTTAACCACTGCCCTTATTTCGATATAATCGTTTGTTTCCTCTTGTCTGATTATCATGCTTCCACCGCTCTTATTCTATATTTTCATAAAGCACTGCGACCACCGTGTGCTTTGCACTCTTAACTATATGTCCCCTATGCCACCACCACGTACAGCCCTTACGACAATCGCTTTCTGTTCACAGCGGTTGCAACAAGGATATTGGGGGCATACAAGGCAAAACCGGGCTATCCAAAATTTCTTTTTCAAGCCAACTACTTTCTTAATATCTTTTCCATCGCTTTTCCTTTTGCCAGTTCATCAATCAGTTTATCAAGATACCGAATTTCTTTCATGATCGGCTCATCAATTTCCTCAATTTTAACACCACAAATCGTGCCTTTAATAAGGCTTCTGTTTGGGTTTAAATTTGGCGCCTCTTTAAAAAATTTTGTTAAATCTGTGCTTGCATCAAATGTTAAGAGTTCCTCTTTTGTGTAGCCTGTCAACCAACAGATAACCACATCCACTTCGTCACTCGTCCTGCCCTTTTTTTCCGCTTTCGCCACATATAGTTTATACATCTCCACAAAACTAAATGTATATATGCTATGTCCACCCATTTTAGTTTCTCCCTCATTCTATGGCACCGGTCACAAACCAATGTCCCAGGCACCCCTACTTTTTGCTGTTCTTTAAGTATATCACTCTCTCTCAAAATCTACAATTTCCCACGCAGCGCTCTTTACAAAATGTTTTGCAAATTAAAAAGGGTGTAGCACTCGCCGCCTGTTTCCTCCGTTTTCTCTGTGGCTTTATTGCACACGAACCAGTGGTTTTTGTCACCGTCAATTTTCACCCTCCCTTTGATGGCGTCTAGGTAGTGTCGACAATAGTGTTCAGCCGGCCTATTTTGGCCCTTTTTCTGCCCAATTCGGCCTAAAAATCTTGAATTCCATAAAGGAGTTCGGCAATTTTTAGGCCGAATTGGATAAAAAAATTGCGCCAAATATGCTCGATTCAACTATTGTCGACACCACCTAAATCAGAAGAAATTTTTATTATTTTTAAAGCACCGCAGCTTTTTGAACCCTATATATTTTATCAGGGGTTGTTGTTTTTGGATGCTTGAAAATTACTAGCCGGATATTTCAAAAACCGATCGGCTGTGTTATAATGAATTTGTATGTTTATACACACTTAAACCATGTTCTATGCTAAAAAGCTCGCAAAGAATGCGCTTGCAAAAAAGAATCATGATGCTATCGTTTTCACCGTGGCCCGATCCGTGTCTATTTTCCGGCTTTGTAAAACGCATGTACAAAAAACCTTAAAATACAAAGTATTATTTGATACCTATTTTAGGTAGTGTCGACACCACCTAGAAAAAAGATCGCTTTTTCCACTGTATAGTATCAAAATATCCACAATATAACAAAAACAATTTTTCTCGTGATGGTTCCCGCTGTTTGGAGGCAGTCAATGAAGGTTAGAAATTTTTTTACCAAACATGCAATAACATTGGTTGTTGCATGTTCTATAGTTCTTATTGGCGTTTTATTACGCTGGGTAGATATTGTTGCCGATGAAGCGGTGATTGATTCCACTTTTGATGAAATGGAGCAAATTGGCGTACAATATCAAATTTTGTTAACGAACATATTGGAAGAAGCTGTTGGCGACCTTTCTATTTTTGCAGAATCCATTGCAAGCAACCATATTACCGAAGACGAAATCGTAGAATATTTCAGTGCCCAATCACAAACGGACGAGTTTAATAGCTTATATTTTATAGAATTAGATGGCAATGGCACCTCTAGCGAAAACACCCATCACGATTTTTCGAACAATGTAGCCTTTCAAAATGCTTTAAAAGGCACGCCTTATATAGACAAACCACAATTATCTGAGCAAACATCCTCCCTTGTTTTTGATATAGCCGTTCCTGTGGTGGAAACCAACAAACCCACTGCTGTTTTATTTTGCGAAATTTCTCTAGACGACTTTTTTGAAGTTGCTATGCAAAACAAAGAGTATGAGGGAACTGTATTTTTTACAGATTCAAACTTAGATATATTTACTTTCTCAAGCGACAACACCATTGAATCTTCTGTGATTGCACAAGATGTCCTAACGGAAATGGGCGCGGAAAATATCGCCCAAGCCAAAAGCGATATCCAAAACAAACAACAGGGTGGCTTTCGCTACGATTATTTTGGCACACAAAAGTTGATGGTGTATTACCCTATAGAATCCACCAATGCCGCAGTGGCTATGGATGTTTATGTGGATTCTTTAAGCAACGAGATCATCAAAGCTTCCAGATACTTTTCGATTGTAGGCAGTATTATTTACTGGATTATTATCCTGCTTGTCATCTACATTTCCATCATACAATCTCGTTCTAATAAACGCATATTAAAAACAGCCTATTATGACCCTTTAACAGAGCTTCCGAACATGGCCAAACTTAAATTGGAAATGACCACCACCCTCGAAAACAACAAAAAAAGCCAATATTCTATCTTGGTTATTGATATAGAAAACTTCAAAGCCATCAACGAAATGTTTGGATATAAAATGGGTGACCTTGTTCTAAAAACGGTAAAATCATTATCCGATAGTTTTAACGAACCAAGCTTAATTACAGCAAGAATAGGCGGTGATAAGTTCGCCATGTTTGCCGGCAATGCACTTTTCGACGATTTGAGTTTTTTTGCAGCGGCAGTTCCCGCTGTTTACGACACCCTCATTCCCGAGCTCGCCGATTATGGCGGAACTTTTAAGATTGGCCGATACCACATTGAACTTGGAGAAACAAATTTCGACGATATTATGGCCAAGGTTAACCTTGCCCATTTGAAAGCAAAGAACAGCAAAGGCGAAATGCTTTGCGATTATGATGACACATTAAAAAACCAAGTAAAGTTAGAAGCCGACATTACAAACAAAATGAAACATGCACTTATTAATGATGAATTCAAAGTATATTTACAACCCAAATTCAGCACATCCGAAAACAAACTAATCGGGGCTGAAGCGCTGGCTCGCTGGATTGAACCTGATGGAAAAATGATTTTCCCCAATGAGTTCATCCCACTGTTTGAACGAAACGGTTTTATTGTTGAATTGGATAAATACATTTTAGAAACCGTTTGTAAGACCATTAAACATTGGATGGACACAGGTGTTGGCCAGCTATCCATATCGGTAAACTGTTCGCGCCTTAATTCAGAAAATCCCTCTTATGTTGAAGGTCTTCTAGAAATTGCTGACAAGTATGGAGTACCACACGAATGCCTTGAAATTGAATTGACAGAATCCACCACCATAGAAAACGAACTTTCTATAGAGAAACTGTTCGGCGATTTACATAAACATGGTTTTAAAATCTCGATAGATGACTTCGGGGCGGGTCATTCCTCCCTGGGCATGCTCAAAAACCTTCGTGTAGACACACTCAAAATGGATAAAAGTTTCTTTTCCGCCGGCGAAAACAAAAAACGCGATGATTTACTAATAGACAGCATTGTTAAAATGGCCCATAACCTTGAAATGTATGTTGTTGCAGAGGGCATAGAAACAGCCGAGCAAATAAAACTTTTAAAATCGGTGCATTGTGACGCTGTACAAGGCTATTTTCACGACAAACCAATGCCTATTGTGGATTTCGAAAAAAAGTACGGTGCCAAGATAGTCTAATACAATAGGCAAATCTGTGTTGCTACACAGCAGATGCTGCCTTCCCTGTTATATTCACCTTGTTTTCCGGTTTAAAACAAACAAGCTATTTGGCCTTTATACCATCCGGCACATGAAACATGTGCCGGATTTTTGTCGCCTTTATAATTATATTCTCCACTGTTTTTTTGCTTCTTAAAAATCACACAAGCATGCATTCACCAATGCTTATCGTATAAACTCTAATAAAACACGCCTAGCGTCTTAATTAATACCCACTGAACAAACAAAAAACAGCATATACATAGTATAAAATATCATTTTTTGTTTGGAAAAGTGCAAGGTTTTTGTGTGAAAAACGAAAAAAACCTTGCACTTTTGTTTTCGCCTTTTCATTGAAGGGGCGAAAACACAGTGGAGTGCATCAAGGTATGCCCCATAAAAGTGCTGTTTTAGGCACTTTTATAGACCCCGCGATAGGCGGTGGGGCTGAATAAACTCTGCATGGGTTTATTCAGCAGGCATTGATTAAATATTTTCACCACGAACGTATTCGTATCTTCTCGCATCATCTTCTATTTTCAGCAAAATTCTCCATGCCATGTCTGCTACCATATGGGCTGAGGTGGTATGTGTGAAAATAAAAAAAAGAATATTGCTTTGTGTTTTTATATCTCTCTTAACGGCTCTGTTTTTGCTTTCATCCATGGTGGTGGGCCTACAATGGTGGCAAGCCAAACAAAGCAAAGACAGCTTCGAGCAAGCGATTGCACTGGTGGCACAAGCAAATTCATCGCCAACGACAGCCAGTGAACTCTACAGCGTATTGCTTTCAGTAAACGCCGATTTCGTGGGTTGGCTATCTATCAAAGGCACGCAGCTAAACTATCCGGTGGTGCAATCCATCGGTCGTCCAAACCACTACCTCCATCATGGATTCAACGGCGAAGCCTCCCCATACGGTGTTCCCTATGTGGACGAGCGTTGCCACTTAGACAGCAGCGACAACATTACCATTTATGGGCATAACATGGCAAACGGCAGCATGTTCCACACACTTTTGAACTATGCGGATAAGGGCTATTACGAGCAACACCCTATCATTAGTTTCGATACACTTTCCGATTTTGAAGAATATGCCATCATTGCCGCCTTTCGCATCGACGTGGCAAGCGGGGATTTTTTCTACACAAATTATATCACTATGAACGAGATGTTATTTGACGAATACATCACGCAATTAGAAAAAACCGCACTCTATGACACAGGTGTGGACATCGAATATGGTGATACACTTTTAACCCTTTCCACCTGCGAAGACAATGTAGAAAATGGACGATTTGTGGTAGTTGCTAAAAAAATCCAATAAAACAACAACCGTTCTTCCCATTCAGTGTATAGCATGCACCATTTTTTCACATTTCCAGTTTCCCATTCCAAGAAGAGATTTGTCGTATAAAACATTACCCTTGGACTTTCTTTTAAGAGAACATTGAGTGCCGATGTAGCCACTGATTCCCACATGGGTGCACCCGTGACCACACGCTTTCCAAGCACGCATATTTTAAATCAATATCAATATTTCAAACCCCAGCATATCCCTTTTATTTTTTTCTTTACAATCTTCTTTGTTTATAGTATATTAGTAATTGCTGATATACTATAAACAAAGAAAGGTTCTTCCTTAATGAAAAGTAAACGAATTGCACAAGTTTCTAATTTATGCGTTGCCTGTGGTACATGTATGAAGGCATGTCCGCTTGGCGCAATCTCGATAAACAACGGGGTTAAAGCAAACATTGATTTGGAAAAATGCATAGGCTGTGGCAAATGCAGCAAGGTTTGCCCTGCATCCGTAATTGGTATTGTGGCGCGCGAGGTATATAATGAAATATAGAAAATGGTATGATTATCTTTGGGTTGTTGAAATTATTTATTTTATATTAGGCTTTTTTAATATTTTATTTGCATGGCTTGGCATGATTTTCTTTTTCACACCACTTCTTATCTCACTAATAAAGGGAAACAAGGGGTATTGTAATAACTATTGTGGCAGAGGCCAGCTCTTTGCAAAATTGGGCAAAAAAATGTCAAAAAACAAACCCCTTCCAAAATTTGTAAAAACAAAAGCTTTTCGATATGGTTTTCTAATTTTCTTTATGCTTATGTTTTTTAACATGATATTTACAACTTATTTGGTCTTTATGGGCACAGCCGGACTATCCGAAACGGTCACCTTGCTTTGGACCTTTAAATTGCCTTGGGCCTTCGCCAACCCCACCAATATTACCCCTTGGATAGCACAATATGCTTTTGGGTTTTATAGCATAATGCTAACATCCACCATTTTAGGCATTTTAACGATGTTTTTCTTTATGCCTCGCGGTTTTTGCGTATACTGCCCCATGGGAACCATGACACAAGGTATTTGCAAACTAAAACACAAAGGAGACTAGTATGGAAGAGATGAAACAAAAAGCAAGAGAGGTGGCCGATTTACTAAAGGTCTTATCGAACGAAAATCGCTTGCTCATCCTTTGCGAACTTAGCAAAGAGCCACAAAGTGTAAGCGATCTGCTTGATAAAATACAAATCACACAATCCGGAATTTCACAGCATCTGTCCATTTTAAAAGCAAATGGAATTTTAGACTATGACAAAAAAGCCCAAACCATTATTTATAATGTTAAAGACGAAAGAATTTTGAAGATTTTAGAAAGCCTGCGGGATACCTATTGCAAATAGATCTTATTTCGGTTTTTTTCTCAAAAGCGAAAAGCACAAAGCGCAAGTATCCCTCTGTGTATACTTGCGCTTTTCTCATTGTAATAATTCAAACTCATTTTTATGGTATTTAATTATTCCCTCTTTTTGCATTTTTGACAACTCGTTTGATAAGGCGCTTCTGTCTGCACACAAAAAATTGGCCAACTCTTCCCTATTCAATGATATCTTAAACCTCTTTAGACCACCACTTTCATAGTAGAAATAAGCAAGTAGTTTGCTTCGCAAAGTTCTTTTGGATATTATATCTACCCTTCTATTTAAGTAAAGAGTTTTATGCGCAACAATACTAAGCATGTTTGAAATCAATTTTTGATGAAACTTGCAAGACTTACTGCAAATAGAAATAATTTTTTTATAATTGAAGAACAATATCACACTATCCCTGATAGCTGTTATTAAAACAGGGCTGCGAGAAATTTTCGCACAGGCGAACACCTCGGCAAACACTTCCCCTTGTTGCACCTCAGCTATAATAGTTTCATTTCCATGATAATCTATTTTGCTGATTATTATTATACCTTCCAGCACAATTCCAACCTCATCAATGCGATCACCCTCACTAATAATCACCTCGTTTTTGCTATACTTTTTCTCGTAAGCATCAAGGCAATGAAGCATTTTCGCAAAGTGTGCTTCTGAAATCCCTTCAAAAAGACTGTTATCTAATATTTTTCTATTTATTTTTTTCATAAAACCTCTTTTGTTGTTTAAACAACATATTTATTAGCTTGATTCTATTATACTGGGTTCATACTCGCCAAGGAGGTTTCTTATGAGAAGAAAAGATAGAGAAATACCGAAAGAACTTGCGTATCAAGTGAGTGATACATGTGAATGGGCTGTTTTAAGCATGGTCGATACCGCAAACAAGCCCTATTGTGTACCCATCAGCATTGTTCGCAATGAAAGTATAATTTATATCCACTGCGCAAAAAATGGCGTGAAAACCGATGCTTTACGAAACAACTCAAATGTTTGTATCAGCTGTGTTGGCTACACATATCGTATGCCCAATAAATTCACTACGGAGTACGAGTCTGCCATTATTAAAGGGCAGGCCTTCGAGGTGGAAGACGAAACAGAAAAAACGCAAGCTCTAAAGCTGCTGTGTTTAAGACATACACCAACAAATATGCACGAGTTTACAAATGCAATTGAAAACAGCCTACATAGAACAGCCGTTTGGAAAATAGAAATTTCAGAAATCACCGGCAAAAGAAAAATATATAATAAAGATAACAAAGAAAAATCAGAAAGGACTGTATAATGGGTAAGAAAATTATTAAAATCGACGAAGAGGCTTGCATCGGCTGTGGAATATGTGCAAAAACATGCAAACAAAGTGCCATTGAAATGGTAGACGGTAAAGCCAAAGTAACACGGGATGATTACTGTGACGGCATTGGAAATTGTTTGCCTGTATGCCCTGTAAAAGCCATCAGTTTTTCTGATGAGGATATCAGCCAAAGCAACACAAAACCATTGCCTTGCGGATGTCCGGGTAATCATTCCAAAGTGCTAAAACCCACGGCACAAATCTCTATTCAAACAAAAGATGAACCGGTGTCGGCACTTATGCAATGGCCTGTTCAAATAAAACTTGTGCCAGAAAATGCCCCCTATTTAAACAACAGTCATTTATTGGTTGCCGCCGACTGCACGGCTTATGCCTATGCTAACTTTCATGGTGAATTCATGAAGAATAAAATCACTTTAATCGGTTGTCCAAAACTTGATATGGGCGATTATACTGAAAAGCTGACAACCATCATCACAAACAACAACCTCAAAAGTGTAACCGTGGTGCGCATGGAGGTTCCTTGTTGTGCTGGTATAGAAAACGCAACTGTAAGCGCACTAAAGGCAAGCGGAAAATTTATACCTTGGCAAGTGTTCACTCTTTCTACCGATGGTGCCATTTTAGAGACCTAAGCAAATTTTTCCAAAATCATCATCCCTAGATTTATCTATATAGGCCACTGGAAAATCAGAGGAAGGATGCAACAAAGGACACCCTTTGAGCGGGAGAACAACTTCGCAATATTTCTAGAGCCTATCGATTTTCAGCTTTT
This sequence comes from uncultured Oscillospiraceae bacterium, assembly GCA_964370295.1. Taxonomy (GTDB): domain Bacteria; phylum Bacillota; class Clostridia; order Oscillospirales; family Ruminococcaceae; genus JAAYCI01. The sequence goes on along the minus strand of CAYJIR010000015.1, from coordinate 18,528 downwards.
GAAACCGCAGCTTTTTCCATTTCTTTCTGTACTACCACGCTCAGCTTACAAAAACAAAATAGAACCCTTATTGCACATTGCCATCTTATGATTTCTTTTGTTTGCGCGTGGGCACAAAATTTTGTGCTATTGTACGTTTATAACCTTTGGATTTCGTGTAAAAGAAGCCACAAACAGAAAACACAAGCGCACCGATAAAGTTCACCATCATATCTTTCATCGTATCATACAGACCAATATCAAGGTATCCACCCAACCCCAACTCTTCACCGTTTACATATACCTCCTGAATGTCCTTCACCGATACCACCGTATTCGTTTGTGTGGGGTCAAGTGTCACGGTATGGATTGCTTGGATAACGGTATCCTTTTGCATATCTGTTAAAAAGAAATAATCCATACCAAACTCAAAAAATTCCCAAACCGCGGCAACCGTCATAGAAAAACAAAATGCAGTTAATGCCATGAATATGGGCGATAATTCAAAGGTTAGCTTTTCGTTGTTGTTTAAGAGTACCACCAGCGAAAAACCAACAGCAGCGGCCAAAAAACCGTTGATTGTGTGTAACATTGTATCCCAACCCGGTATTTTTATATAAAAAGCATTGATTTCGCCCAAAATTTCTGCAGAAAAAATAAATAGAAAAATGGTTATTTCCAGTGCCGGCGGAATCTCTATGTTAATCTTGCTTTGCAAAAGGCTGGGAACATACAGCAAAAGCAAGGTTAACAAACAAAAAAACACACTCTCGTAATTGGTTAGAAGAAATTGTCTCACCATTGCCAACAATATGATGATTCTTAAAATACTAAAAACGATAAACGAACTTTTGTGTTCTCTAAGCTCGGTACGAATGGCCTGCCTAAGCGTCACGCGGGAGGCCTTATCCTTTTTATTTTTCATTTTCATATCTCCTTCAAATTGTTTTATTGTGTTCCCTGTGATTTGTGAAAACAAAAAAACATCCACAACACACTATATTCCTTGCGCAAGTCAAACATAGCTCGCTTCTTTTTTTCAATATTCATCAGTATACCATCACAGCTTAAAAGCTACAAGTGGTCATTGTCTCCTCTGTTTCTATTTTCCGTCACCTCACCACAAGGCTTTTATCCTACATTTATAACAACACGAAAACGAGAACGGTATTATAAAAAACTTGGCTGAACTACTTTTTTACCAAACAGAAACGCTCTATGGGTAGAACCCTCCTCCTAACAGGCCTGTGATAATGCTATTTTAGAGCTTGCTTTACAACTCCGGCTTATAGAGATTGCAAAAATATATTGCGCAGAACATGCGATATAAAGCATAAAAGCTGAATCATTCGCTTGATTTTTATGTCCGTAAGAAATATACAGAACGACCGATGAACGTCTCAAACTTGCATATTACAAAGGAATTTCTATTTTACATTTTCACAGCACCGCACACCACCGTAAGAGCATCCCCATTTTATGGCTATTGACTATGCAAAGATTGTCTTGCAAACAAACATAAAAAGGAAGGTTTCACAAAGAAAAATATCATTAAATTACAAGTAACAAAAAACTGCATTTGGTTGCTTTTAGTAGCTCCTGCGTGTATAATAAAAGTGTAAAAAAATGAAATCTTGGATGCTGTGCTATGGCCTTTTTTAATCTCGCACAAAGAAAGAAGGGGTATTGTGTCGGATTTGTTTGAAAGAGAAGAAAATGTTTTGCAAGATTCGCTTGCCTATTTAGAAAAAATAAAGGGCGGTGAACACACCCCCAATGCAAGTGAATTGGTAAAAAAACACGGGAAGCTTGCCAAAGAATACGCGCGCGTATTGCGCCAACTTAGGCGTGTAACCAAAATGACGGACCGTACAACCGACCAGCTGAACACAGACCGCCTGCAACTGATGGACGAAGTAAATTACGACGCACTCACTTGCATATACAACCGCCGTTATTTAGAAACACAATTGCCGGAAATCATAGAAACACTTGGCAAAAGTGGAGAAGTTTTAAGCGTACTCATGCTTGATGTAGACTATTTTAAAAAATACAACGACCGCTACGGCCACAGTGAAGGTGATGAATGCCTACGGACTTTGGCCGGTGCCATGGCAAAGCGTGTGGGCCGCAAAGATGATTTCGTAGCACGTTATGGAGGTGAAGAATTTACCATAGTGTTACCGCATACCGACAAAGATGGTGCACTTTTCATTGCCGATTGTGTCCTTAAAGCTGTCCAAGAATTGGACATCACACACGAAGACAGTGCAGCGTCCTCTTGTGTAACCGTGTCTATTGGGGCCACTACGGGCACGGTGGGCGAAGAACAAACCCCTTTGCACTATTTGCAAAGAGCTGATGCGGCTTTATACCAAGCAAAACAAGATGGACGCAACCGCTGTGTTTACTTGCCGCTAGAGGAGGGATAAGCGATGTTTCCCAGCATGCTTGCATTTTATCAATTTTTGAAACAACAGAATATCAACCTTATCTACTGTGGCCCCGTTTGGGCCGAGGGCATAGAAAGTGTGGGCGACATGCTGAAAAAACGCATGGAGATAGACCAGATGCCTATGTCTTCTTCCATGGCTGTGTTTTCGGTGTTTGTGGAACAAATGAACAATGTACAGTTGTACTCAGCAGAGCATCAACAAGACACAAGTTCCGACTTAGAATCCACCCCCCTGCACAGTGGTGTTTTTATTCTAGGCACTGTAGAGCACAGCTATTATTTGCAAACCGGCAACGTGATGAAAAACGAACATGTAGATTTAATACGCAACCGTGTAGATCATTTAAACACGCTGGATAAAGCCGAACTGCGAAAATTTTATAAAGAACGTCTGCGGGCCGACGACGACAACCCCGAAAGCAAAGGCGCCGGCCTTGGTCTAATTGAAATTGCACGCAGGGCAAGCTCTAAAATTGAATACAATTTCGAACCATTCGATAGCACACATTCTTTTTTTACAATGTATGTTACCATTGGCTGAAAGAGGTGAACCCTATGAAACTAGAAAAAGAAAAAACACGCTCTACCCCCTATATTATGCTAGACACAGCCAAGGGGTACATGCGCTTTGAGGGCGAATCTTTCCACGAAAATGTAGCCGATTTTTATGCTGAGTTAGACACTTTGCTTGGCGAATATATGCAAACAGACTTCACACTTTTCACCTTTGATTGTGAACTAAGCTACTTTAACAGCTCCACCTCCAAATTCTTAATGAATTTGCTAATAGAAATGGACGATGCTATTGCCGGAAGTGACAAACAAGTGGTGGTAAACTGGATTTTTAGCAACGAAAACGATATTATGCTAGAATTTGGCGAAGACTTTTCAGAAGAAGTGGAAAATGTCCAGTTCAACCTTACGCCGATTTAAAGCAAAAATGCCTTTTTCGGCCTTTTAGGAGGTTCTTTTGGAAACCAATACAAACCTTTGTGTGGGTTGCAACCGATGTATCTCGGTATGTCCGGTACAAGCGAACAACGCTATGCTGGAAGGCGAAAAAAATGTAATCCACGTGCAGGAAAACCTTTGCATTTTTTGTGGAAATTGTATAGAGCATTGTACGCACCATGCTCGCTGGAACCAAGACGACAGCGAAGCTTTTTTCCTTGCTTTGCAAAAGGGCGAGCCAATTTCGCTTTTGGCCGCCCCTTCTACGTGTGCGAATATCCCGGGATATCGCAGTCTTTTTGGCTATTTAAAACAAAAAGGTGTCCGTTTTATTTATGATGTTTCCTTTGGGGCCGATATTAGTGCCTGGGGCTATCTACACGCCCTACAAGATGGCAAAGGCCCCCTAATTGCGCAACCCTGCCCTGTTGTGGTTCGCTATATCGAAAAGTTTTTACCCGAGCTTTTGCCCCGTCTGGCACCTGTGCACAGCCCTGCCATGTGCCTTGCCATTTATATGAAGGATATTGTAAAAATAGAAGGCTCTTATGCTTTTCTTTCGCCTTGTATTGCAAAGAAAGTGGAATTCGAAGATGGTGAAACCGGTGATTTTATCCAGTACAACATCACCTATACTGGTTTGATGCAATACATGCAAGACAACGGCATCCATTTAAACGATGCACCGCAGGCAGATTTTGATAAAACCCCCGGTGCCTTAGGGTTTACGTTTCCACGTCCGGGTGGTTTGGGTGAAAATTTACGCTTTTACCTTGACGAAGACATTTGGGTGCGCCAGGTGGAAGGCATTGATGAAGTAAAAAAATACCTTACGCACTATGCACAGCGCTTGCAGCAGAACAAACCGGTTCCCATGATAGTGGATGCTTTAAGTTGCAAACAGGGATGTAACAACGGAACAGGCACGGATAAATCTTTGCACCTAGACGACTTAGATTTCAACATAAACAAAAGGCGAAAAAACCTAGATGTTGAAAAAGCAAAGGCATTGATGCAACATTTTGACAACACCCTAAACCCCGATGCATTCTCGCGAGGGTACACCATACGTAGCCACGAAAGGCCTATCGTAAGCAATGTAGAATTGGAAGAGGCCTTTCTTTCTCTTGGCAAAACAAAAGAAGATGACCGCCACCTTAACTGTTTTTCTTGCGGATACGACAGTTGCCGTAGTTTTGCCAAAGCCATTGCTTTGCAACAAAACCACAAAAGAAACTGTGTACAATACATGAGTCGCCGTCTAGACGAACAAACTGAAGAACTCCGTCAAAAAAATGAAAGCATTATAGACAGCCTGCGTTATGCTAGCAAAATCCAACGCAACTTGCTTCCAAATGAAGAAGAAATGGCCTTTTCTTTTAAAGAATATCATCTACGCTGGATTCCCAAGGACATTGTGGGCGGCGATTTATACTGGGTAAAAGCGTTTTACAACGGCACCTTGCTTTGTGTGGGCGATTGCACGGGCCACGGCACCCCGGGTGCCCTACTCACCATGTTAGTAATTTCGGCTTTAGATACCGTGGTAAATGAAAAAAACCACAGTGATGTGGAACAAGTAGTCCGCGCTGTAGATGCCCAGTTAAGCAAAGCGTTGAATGCACAACAAAAACAGCAGGATATGGGCTGGCAAACCAGCACCCATATCAATGACGGGGTGGACTTGGCCCTCATTTTCCTGAAAAATAGTGGCGGTGCCGATTTGCTCTTAGTAGGCGGCGTACGCGTTTTGGTATGCCAGCAAGACGACTTGCAGCGTTTTAAAGGACAACGCCTACACCTTGGCGATGGTTCTCTTGCAAAACAAGACAAGATACGCGTCCATAAGCTGGAAAACGACACAAACAGTCGCTATTTTATCATGACAGACGGCCTTTCGGATCAAATCGGCGAGGAAAGCGGTTTACCCTTCGGCTACAAACGCACAGAAACCCTGCTAAAAGAAAACAGCGATAAGAGCTTAGCAGATATGTTTTCTTCAGTACATCAAGCGTTTAACACCCACAAAGGCAACGAAGACCAACGTGATGACTTGACTTTTTTTGCTTTTCAGCGCTAAGTTAAGGCCTCTCGACGACACCTTTTTTGGAGCTTGCCCGCTTTGCAGCATATTATCATGCCCCATGAGAGTGCTTTTCGCACTTTCATGGGGCATATTTAATACTATCCGCTGTATTTTCTTTTCTTGCATAACCCTCTTTTTTCACAGGCCCATTTTGCGAAAACGCGCATACCGCTGCTCTAACAAATCTGCCTGCGACAGGTCAAGCAATTCGTTCAATTGGCAAACCACATCGTGTTGCAACTGTTCTACGTCCAACTTGGGTTCCTCACTGATGATATGCTCTATAACACCCAGCTGTAGCAAATCATCCGGGGTAAGCTTTAATGCCTTTGCGGCCTCTTCGGCTTTTTTCGCATCCTTATACAATATAGAAGCGCAGCCTTCCGGGCTGATAACCGAATACACCGAATTTTGCATCATCCATACACGGTCTGCCACAGCCAAAGCCAAGGCACCACCACTTCCGCCCTCGCCCAATAGCACGCTCAATACAGGCACGCGCAGGCCAGACATTTCGTAAATATTTTCCGCCACCGCCTGTGCTTGACCGCGCGCCTCAGCCTCCAGGCCACAAAAGGCACCCGGGGTGTCCACAAGGCACAATATCGGCAGCCCAAATTTCTCTGCTTGCTTCATCAGACGTAGGGCCTTGCGATAGCCCTCGGGATGTGGCATTCCAAAATTCCTCTTGGTTCTTTCTGCCAAATCCTGGCCCTTTTCTTGTGCTAAAACTATCATAGGCATGTTTAAAATGCGACCAATGCCCCCAATAATTGCATGATCATCTCCATAACGACGGTCGCCCCGCAATTCGGCAAATTCGCTGCATAGCAGGCGTATCATCGCACGGCCCGAGGGTCTATGTGCATCTCGTGCCGCCTGCAAAAGCCAGTAGGCATCCGTTTTTTGTTTCGTTTCTTCGCTTTTTTTGGCCAAAACAAATTCGCCATCAAAATGCGGTGCTTCTTTCGGCTGGTGGTTTGCCGTATACAAACGCAACAATTGTACGATACGCTTTTTAAGTTTTGCGCGCGGCACCACCGCATCCAAAAAACCATGCTCTAGCAAAAACTCGGCACGTTGGAAATTTTTCGGCAATTTTTGGCGTATGGTCTGTTCTATCACACGTGGACCCGCGAATGCTATCAATGCACCTGGCTCTGAAAGCAGCACATCCCCCTGAAAGGCAAAACTAGCCGACACACCACCTGTTGTGGGATCGCACAACACCGAAATATACAAAAGCCCTGCCTCGCTATGTCTTTTTACCGCTGCAGATACCTTTGCCATTTGCATCAGACTTAAAGTGCCCTCTTGCATCCGTGCTCCCCCCGAAAGGCAACATCCCACTACAGGCAAGTTATTTAGTAAAGCGTGTTCAAATAGGCGGGTTAAACCCTCTCCCACAGCACTGCCCATGCTTCCCATTAAAAAATCGCTGTTCATGGCAAAAAAAGAACAGGGCACACCACCCATATTTGCCGTTCCCACCAGCAATTCCGGCACTTTATGCCTGTGCAAACTCTCCAGTTTTTTTGCATAACCCGGAAACTGCAACTTATCCTCGCTGACGGGCAAGCCCTCAAGCGATGTGAAACTGTTTTCATCGCACAAGAGGGCCACACGCTGCAATGCCGAGAGACGAAAATGTTGCCCACAATGTACACACACCTGGTTTGCACTTTCCACTTCGTCTAAGAACAGTGTCTTGCCACATGTTTTACAGGAAATAGCCAAAGGCTCTTCTAGAAGTTCTTCCTTCTCTTTCCTATTTGTGTCCAGGGGCAATATTTTGGGTAAATTGGGGCTTCTTCTAAAATTAAATTTCGGCACCTGTTTTTCTCCCGTCTACAAATTCATTGTGGCAATAAGCCCTGTGTCGTAAGTTCCGTCTAAAAATGTGGGCTCTTCCAAAATATCCTGCAACACTTCACCCGTGTTTGGCATGGGTTCCACACACAATTCTGCTAAGGCCGCGCGCATTTTTGCCACGGCATTTTTTCGGCTATTTGCATGCACTATCAGCTTACCCAGCATGGAATCGTAGTAGGGCGGCACCATACACCCTTCATACAAAGCACTGTCAAAACGTACGCCGGGGCCGCCGGGAACATGCAAAGATTGCACATAACCGCTTTGCGGCAGAAAGCCACGTCGCCCGTCTTCTGCATTGATGCGGCATTCAATAGAATGCCCACGCAATTCGATGTCTTTTTGTTGCAACTTCAATGGTTTTCCCGCCGCTGCGCGGATTTGGCTTTTCACCAAATCGATGCCTGTCACTTCCTCGGTGACAGGGTGTTCTACCTGTAAGCGTGTGTTCATCTCCATAAAATAGAACTTCCCATCACGATCCAACAAAAACTCCATAGTGCCAAGCCCTTGATAACCCACAGCCTTGGCCGCTGCTAACGCTGCCTTTATCATTTTACCACGCACACTTTGGGACACCGCGGGCGAGGGGCATTCCTCCAGCAATTTCTGGTTTCCTCGTTGCACACTACATTCGCGTTCGCCCAAGCAAACAGCGGCACCGTAATTGTCGCACAACAATTGCATTTCCACATGTTTCACATGCACCAGCATACGTTCCATATAGCACGCACCGTCGCCGAAAGCCGCCTTTGCCTCGGCGGTAGCCGCTGCAAAAGCGGCCGGAATTTCTTCTAAAGCATCCACACGGCGAATGCCTTTTCCGCCGCCGCCACTACGCGCCTTTATCAACACTGGTAAACCCATGCGTTTTGCCTCTTTATAGGCTTCTCGTGCTGTGCTTAACACTTCGGTGCCTAAGATAACGGGCACCCCTGCCTTTTGCATGGTTTTTCGTGCTTGTTCTTTGTCTCCCAAAAGCTCAATTTGTTCGGCCGTGGGACCAATAAACACCAATTTCGCCTCTTTAACACGCCTTGCAAACAAGGCATTTTCACTTAATAGCCCATAACCGGGATGGATGGCCTCTGCACCGGTGGCCAACGCCGTGCTTAAGAGGGCCCCCATGTTCAAGTAGCTGTCTTGCAATCGTGGCGGGCCAATACACACAGCCTCGTCTGCCAATTGCACGTGTAGGGCATCGGCATCGGCCGTGCTATACACCGCCACGGTGCCAATGCCCATTTCGCGACAAGCACGTATAATGCGCACCGCCACTTCACCTCTATTGGCAATTAATATCTTCTGAAACATGTTTATTCCCCTATCAGTGCAAAACTAAATTCGCCCTGCACCGCCACAGTATTTTCCACACGTCCTTCTCCTTGGGCAAAGAAAAACGGTGCCCGCTCACGCGTTAAGCGGCAAGTAGACACCAATGTGTCACCCACACGCACCGGATGTTTAAAACGTACTTTGTCCAGTTTTGTAAAAAAGGGCGTTTTGGGGCTTTCCAGCTGTTTTTCTGCCAAAAGCACACAGCAAGTTTGTGCCATCATTTCGCACAAAATTACCCCTGGTACCACTGGGTTATCCGGAAAGTGCCCCTGTAAAAAAAACTCGTCACCACGCACAGTATAACGTCCCAGTGCCGTCCCATCTTCCAGCAGCTCCACTTCATCCACAAGCAGCATCGGTGCACGGTGCGGTAATATTTTTTCTATGTCTTCTCTATTCATACGCCTTACCCCAAACGGAAGAGCTCTTGCTCGAACTGCGCAAGCTCTTCGTTCTGCACACAAATTTCAAGCACCACACCATCCCTTGGCGCCGTAAACTCATTCATGACTTTCATGGCTTCTAAAATGCACAAGGTTTGCCCTTTTTTAACGCTTTGCCCCACGCTTACAAAAGGTGCTTGGTCGGGCGAGGGGGCCAAGTACACCACGCCCACCAACGGGCTTTTTAGCGCCTCTCCGGCAGCCTTTCTTTCTTCTCCTTGCAAGGGAGCCTCGGTCGATACCACCGATGTGGCCACAGGCATTGTGACCGGCGCTACACTTGCCCCTTTCGACAAATAAATGCGCGAACCATCTCTTTCCAGCTCCAGTTCTTGCAAACCATACTCATTTAATAGCTCTGCCAGCTCTTGTATCTCATTGATATACATAGTGTTCTCCCTTTGTTTTCTTGCTTATACCATCGTGACTATATTTTACGAAAGGCAAGGCAAGCATTGTGTCCACCAAAGCCAAGCGAAGACGAAAACGCCACGTCAAACGGCCTTTTCTCTGCCTTGTTTGGGCAGTAGAATAAATCGCACTCGGGGTCCGGTTCTTGATAAGAGATGGTGGGTGCTGCCACACCATCCTGCAAAGCCATTATGGCGGCAATGGCCTCGGTGCTACCTGCGGCGCCTAGCATATGCCCCGTCATACTTTTGGTACTGGAAATAGCCACCTTTTCCGCCGCTGCACCAAAAGCTTTTCGATAACCCATGGTCTCGGTTTTATCGTTTAGAGGTGTGCTGGTTCCATGTGCATTTACATAGGTGTTTTCATTCACGTCCTGTACATCTGCCTCTTCCATAGCAAGACGCACAGCGCGGAAAATACCATCTGCCTCGGGATCTGGTGCTGTGAAATGGTGGGCATCGCTCGTGTTGCCATATCCGCAAACTTCTGCATAAATATGGGCACCACGTTGTTTGGCATGCTCATATTCCTCCAGCATCAAAAGTGATGCACCCTCGCCCATTACAAACCCGCTTCTCCGTGCATCAAAGGGCACACAGGCCGCATTGGCATCATTAGAAAGAGAAAGCGCCTGGCAAGCCGTAAAACCCATAACCGCAAATGGGCACACAGAAGCCTCACTACCACCGGCCAAAACCGCATCACAATATCCATGTTTAATCGCACGAAAGGCCTCACCAATGGCATTGCTCGAAGTGGCACAGGCTGTCACAACCGGCATGGATGGTCCTTTTATATTGTGGCGCATAGCCAACACACCCGCACCCATGTTGGCAATCATCATAGGAATCAAAAACGGAGAAAGCCGGCTTGCCCCCTCGTTCATGCGTGTGGCCTCGCGAATGGTGGTGTGAATACCACCGATGCCACTGGACACATATGTGCCCACACGCTCCGGCGCCACCGTGCCCAAAACCCCACTGTCCTGCACACACTCCTCAGCGGCTGCTATTAGATAGTGAATATAGGGGTCATATTTGCGCACATCACCTTTTTCCATGTATAAGCTTGGGTCAAAATCTTTCAATTCTGCCGCAAGGCTTGCCTTATATCCCGTTGTGTCGAAATAGGTGATGGGGGCAATGCCGTTTACACCGGCCACTGCATTTTCCCAAAACTTCGGCACTGTAAGGCCAATCGGTGTCACTGCACCCATACCGGTTACTACCACTCGCTTCATCTTAGTTCCTCCATATTTTGCCTCCCGCTTGCCGGGCAGATTCTGTTTCCGTTGAATTTTTCTACATAGCCATGCCGCCATCCACGCGCAGCACCTCACCTGTAATATAGGCCGCGGCATCCGAGGCCAAAAACGCCACAAGGGCCGCCACTTCCTGCGGCGAACCGTAGCGCTTAGCCGGTATCCTCTCCAGCAGTTTTTCCTGTGTTTTATCGCTTAATTTTTCGGTCATATCTGTTTTAATAAACCCGGGGGCAATGGCGTTGCAAGTGATGCCACGCGCAGCCAATTCTTTTGCTGTGGATTTGGTAAACCCAAATAGGCCGGCTTTTGCAGCGGCATAATTTGCCTGCCCTGCATTGCCAAACAAACCCACCACACTTGAAATATTGATAATCCGGCCCGATTTTTGCCGCATCATAGGCTGATAAATGGCCTTGGTTAAATTAAACGCACCTTTTAAATTCACACGCAGAACCTCATCGAAATCTGCCTCGCTCATTTTTAGTAGCAAATTATCTTTTAATATGCCTGCGTTATTTACCAAGATATCCACTTTACCGAAATCCTTTAGGATGCTTTGTATAGTATCTGCTGTTTCTTCACTGTTTCCAACGTCGCAACAGTAGATCTCTGCCTTGTTCCCATAGGCACGCACGGCTTGCAAGGCCTCTTGCGCCGCCTCGTGCCTCCCCGCATAAAGCAAGGCCACGTCAGCACCTTGCTGTGCCAAATATTCTGCAATGGCGCGGCCAATGCCGCGCGAAGCCCCACTGATCACAGCCACTTTTGCCTCTAAATTCATCTTATTCTTATCCTCATTTATGCCAGCTTGCCTCTAACAGCACGGCAAAACCCAGCTGTAGTCTTCGCCATTTCGGTATTATATACTGGCCTTAACCTGCCGCACCACGGCTGCTTTCATCCAATATTTCCAGTGTGTTCACTAGTGTTTGTTCATCCTGCACAGAGGTTAAGATAGCATCTTTCGCAATTCTTTTTGCAAAACCGCTTAAAGTACGCCCCGGTCCCACCTCCACAAAAGCGTCCACCCCATCTTCACACAGTGCGTGCACCGTTTGGCTCCAGCGCACGGGGTTGCGCATTTGTTGCGACAAAGTGCCAAGCACATCGGCTGTGTAGGGCTGCGCTGTTAGATTGGCATACACATCCAGCACAGGTTCTTTTAGGTTCATTTTCTTCAAATCTTTTTCGTAGGCCTTAGCGGCTTCATCCATAAAAGGAGAATGGAACGCGCCTGACACAGGCAACACCTTGCCAAGGCCTCCACCCTCTTTTACAAAGGCGGCAAAATCGGCTAGTTTTTCTGCCTCACCTGCCACCACAAGCTGCCCGGGGCAGTTGTAATTAACCGGGTAAAAAGCAATTTTATGTTCTTGCAAAAATTCTTCACATAGTGTTTCCACGGTGTCGTCTTGTAGCTTTAAAACAGCACACATGCCACCGTCACCACCCAGTGCCGCCATATGGTCGGCCCGTTTACAGACGGCCAAAAAAGCACTTTCGAAGCCATTTTTTTCAAAATCTTCTTCGCCCTGGCAATAGGCGCGTTCGTTGGCCTTTCGAAAAGCACCGGCAAAAGCCAAAGCAGCCAATTCGCCCAAAGAAAAACCTGCCAAGGCCGAAGGGCGCACACCTCTTTCGTACAAGGCGCAGGCCGCGGCTAAGTCCACAGCAAATACACAGGGCTGTGTAACCTCTGTTTGGGCCAACCGCTCGGGTGTTGCCTCAAAACAGTCGTTTAAAGTACCCGGCCGTAGACGCTCTGCCATGTTCAAAACACGGGCAGCCTCACCGCCCATTTCGTACAATTCACGCCCCATGCCCGCTGCCTGAGCACCTTGGCCGGCAAAGAAAAAAGCCAATTTTTCCATATGTTTCTCCCCTATTATAGGCACCATTTTATCGTATTTTCTTTAACATACCCTTGGCAATGTACTACCACAGGCACACCGTGCCACCTTGTTCTGTATAATTTTATCTACTCATTGTATATTGTGCATATATTTTACGCTTTGCACTTCAACCGTATACTACTGGTTATGCAGGGCTGCCATATCATACGCTTGCCAAAAGACACAAGCTGCCATCTCCAACCCGCCAATACAAACGCTTGTCACACACAGCTTAACTAACATATAGTAATATATAGCTTATATTATACTTTTTTCACCCATGCCTCAGCCGTTTTTAAAACTGCTTCAGCCTGGCCGCACACGCCCTGCACAATTTCACGGGCCGTGTTTTCTTCATGCAACAAACCGGCCACTTGCCCTGCTAAAAAACTACCGGTTTTTTCGTCACCCTCCACGGCAGCGCGATACAAGCTTCCTTGGCCAAAGGCTTCCAATTCTTCGTCTGTGATGGCAGAGTTATACTCCATTTTTAAGAACTCCCGCATAAAGGCATTACGCACACCACGCACAGGATGACCAAGACGGCGACCTGTTGCGATGGTGTCGATATCTTTTGCTTTTAGCACTCTTAGTTTATAATTTGCATGCACATTGCACTCTCTTGCCAATAAAAACCGTGTACCCATTTGTACACCACAAGCACCAAGCATCAAGGCGGCCGCCATGCCGCGTCCGTCGCCAATTCCACCGGCCGCTACCACGGGAATTTCCACCGCATCACACACTTGTGGCACCAAGCTCATCGTAGTCATTTCACCAATATGGCCGCCACTTTCGCAGCCCTCGGCAATCACGGCATCAGCACCACTGCGCTCCATTTTGCGTGCATGGGCCACACTGGCGATTACTGGCACCACTATGATGCCCGCCTCTTTCCATGCTTCAATGTAGCGTCCTGGGTTGCCCGCACCGGTGGTGACCACCGGCACTTCTTCTTCCACCACAATTTTGGCCACATCTTCGGCAAAGGGACTCATCAACATAATATTTACACCAAAGGGCTTTTGTGTTAGCCCTTTGCATTTTCGAATTTCTGCGCGCACCACATCGGCGTTTGCATTCATGGCGGCAATAATGCCAAGCCCTCCGGCATTGGAAACAGCCGCTGCAAGCTCGGCATCGGCAATCCAGGCCATGCCACCTTGTAGCACGGGATATTCGATCCCCAATAGGGTGCAAAGGCGAGACTGTATCATCCGCTGCCTCCTATGCTTTCTGCTCGTCAATCAACTTCACAAGGTCACCTACAGTGCGAATTTCTTCACTGATTTCCACTTCCACACCAAAGGCATCCTCACAAGCCATGGCCATATCCACTAGGTCTAAACTATCCAGTTCCAATGCCTCAAATGTGGTATCCAAACTAAGGCTACCGGCTTCCATCTCTTTGTATTCGCCCATAATTTTTTCTACTTGTTTAAGTGTTTCCATGTGTGTTACTCCTTTTTACTTTATTATTAATGATGTATGTAAGGCCACTTTGGGCCAAAACCAATTTTATCAGGCTAGTATTAGCCCTGTGTCCACCTTATAATGGCCGTGCCATAGGCAAGCCCACCACCAAATGCATTTAAAACCATACGATCGCCCTTTGAAAAACGGCCCTCTTTACGGCAACTGTCCAAAAGCACGGGCACACTGGCCGCCGAAAGGTTGCCCACCTCGTGGATGTTCACATAAAACCGTTCGGGAGGAATTTTTATTTTTTTTCGCGCCGCATCTATAATGCGCAAATTTGCCTGATGCAAAAGAACATGGTCTATATCTTCCTGCATCAAATGCGTTTCTTCCAGCGCTTGTCCTATGCCATCGCAAATGGCATTCACCGCAAATTTATACACTTCTTTTCCGTTCATGTGTACATAATGTGGATTTCTGGTTACACGATTATCCGCTATCAGCCCTGGCAAATTCCCGTTTGGCAAGGGTACATTTAGCACATCTTCGTTGGGTAAGGTATTTAGCTTTAGATACTCTAAAGCATCCCCTTTTCCCAAAACTACTGCGCCCGCACCATCACCAAAAAGCACACAAGTACTTCTGTCTTCCCAGTTGGCAAGGCGACTCATACCCTCGGCCCCCAAAAGCAACACTTTTTTTGCATTGCGAGCCAAAAGACCTGCAGCCATTTCCAGGCCAAACAAAAATCCCGTACAGGCACCGCCAATGTCTAAAGCAGGACAAGTTGCCGAAATATCGCGTTGCACCAAACTGGCCACAGACGGTGTGAGGTATTCACCTCCCAAGGTGGCACACAAGATATAATCCAACTCGCTTGGTGCCACTTTAGCATTTTCCAGTGCATCCATTGCCGCACGTGCTGCCATTTCGTGTACGGTTTCTGTATTCATTATATGGCGTCTTTGTATGCCGGTGCGGCTTTGTATCCATTCATCACTTGTATCCAAAAAAGCTGAAAGTGCCTCATTATCTTTTACCAAAGGTGGCAAATAGCTCCCTGTTCCCAAAAATTGCAAACTCATGCTCTCTCCTGCAAAACATTTTGTTGAGGATGTGAATAAAGATCTATATTTTGTTCTAAAAACAGCTCTAACTTCCCAACACACTTTAACAGTACACGCTTTTCATCCTGCGAAAGGCCACTTGTTACCGCACGCACCAAGCGACGATGAAAATATTGGCGTGCCCGTTCGGCCCTGCGTCCTGCTCGTGTTAGACACACCAGCACCATGCGTGCATCTTTGGCCACCTTTTTTTTGTTAACATAACCTTTCGCTTGCAGCTTGTTCACCGCAGCCGTTACCGTGGGCAGGCTAAGCTCCATATATTCCGACAACTCGCTTACGCAGGCACCCGCAGCGTCGGCCTCTGCGGCCACAGCGCTAACCGCTTCTAAAAGATAAAGCTCTGCCGCCGACAAACGACTTCCCCTGCCTGCCATGGCCAAGGTTCGCTCTAGCTTGCTTAGCGCGTGGTAGCTGTTTAAGAACACACGACTTAGTTGTTTTTCGAATGCATCCATGCCAAAGCACCTCCCTGCCGGAAACCATTTTGATCCAAAAGACTACCATATACTTAGTTAGACTAACTAACTGTTCATCATTATAAGAGATAATCATTTTTTTGTCAACCCAAATTGTAACTTTTTTGTTTTTATAGCAACACCTATAAACAACAATAAATACGCCTAATAAACTTAAATAGGTTTTTTATCTGTCACAAGAAAGGACGAATTCGTTTGTAAGGCTAACTAGCCCCCGCTGACGACTTATTCGGTACACATTCGGTTTAAAATCACGGCAAGCAAAACCAAGGCAAGTGCTGGGTAGCCAATGCCGCCTTAGCATGCAAATTTTTTATAATTTTATAGAAAAGCCTTGCGCAAGGGAAACACACAAAGTCGCATTGATCTTGCAGTGGCACAGGTTTGTATATTTCAAAGAAGCTCTATATATACATAGAAAAAACCGTTTAAAACCGGTAAATCTGTTTTAAAACGGTTTCTTCTTAAACTATACGCGGTCTCCTGCTAAGGATATTGTCAATTCCGACGTGCCAACGGCAAAATACCCACTAAAAGGCTCCAACCCAATTGATACAACAGCACCACACCCACCGACAGCAGCGCCAAGGCACCACTAAAGCCAAGCAACAGAGCCAACACACAGGCCAACAAAATGCCTGCCATTTGCACAAAAGTGCTCATGCGTTCACTTTCCATACAGGTGGCTGCGGCACGCATACCGCCAATAAAACTGGAAAATGTGCCAAGATGACTCATCACACCCTCGCTTTCGGGCAAGTAGCTGCGCAACGGCTCCATCAAGTGCTCTTCATTTTTATCTAATACTTTCACAACGCCCTTAGGAAGCTGATACACACGTTCTATTAAATCACCACTCACACAGGGGTCTTTACTGTGCACCAACATGGAGACGCCACTGCGAAGCAACCCATACAAAGTGCCACGCACACCGGCTTCGGGCGTGTACTCTATTAAAAACATGGCAAACAACTTACCGGACACCGCAAGATACAAAGGCACATTTGAGCCCGAGCACAATTTCATCTCCATCTCCAACGGCGGAGGATCTATATCGTGCACTTGCAACATCTCACGTGTTCCCACCACCACTCGGCTGTTGTCTACAAAGCCCACAAAACCACGGCCTACTTCGCACAATAGGTTTTCCACTTTAAAGAGCATATCCTTTTTGCCTTGTATCACGCCAAGGAAAACATCTTGCATCGTATCGCAATTTTCCGTCAATATGCTGGCCGCATATAAAATGGCCAAATCGATGCGCTCTTGCTCGAATGTTTTAATGCCCTTTAACGTAACCGAGCTGGGTGGAAAAATATCTTTTGCCTCGGCCATCACCACATTCACATTGCCCAATTCTTCTATGGCACTCCACCCGGGCACCACCACACCAAAGCGATCTCCCGCCTGTTGCAGCATCATTGCCGGCACCGCCGCAAGCAAAGATGAAGACAAGGGCGCTATCACGCAAGCCGCTCCCGCAAAGGCAGAAAGCGCCATCACAAGATCGCCCCCAAAAACAAAGCCCAAAAGAAGACAAAGCAGCGAAACTGCAAGACAAACCCAGGCCATCTTTTTTGCCGTAACATCACTTTGACGCCGCGAGAAACTTTGCCGCAAAAACCCTTTCATCAGTGCAGTAGGACGGCTAACCAAAATAGTGGGAGCCTCTTCTTCTAGGCCTCGTGTCACATGATAGGCCACATCACCGCCGCCCTCCAACACATAAGCCGCACTTTGCTCTTGTCCACTACTGGCCAAGCGGAAACTTTCTAAAATGGCCCCGCATCGCAGTTGTTTGCCAAAAGCATTGGTAGAAAGCAACAAAGCGGCCACAGGCGCAAACAAACTCACCGTAGATGCCGCGCCACCAATGAGCAAGACCCCAAGCACCACCGCTTGCAACAAAGCGGCCACAGAGGCCACGGCCACGGCAGAATCAGACGTAGCTTCGCCAAACAAACCAATAATACCACTGGCCACCGTCGTGAAATTGATAACTAGCACCGCTACAAATACCCCCACATATGCCAACGCAAAAAGAAGAGGTGACAACTGCGGATTTAAAAATTCAGGCAAAGGCAATACGTTGGAAAATCCCAGCGAAAACCACAACAAAAGTAAGACGCCAACAGCCGATATAATGCTTCGATACATCAGACTTTTTTTCAAAACATTTAAATCGTGCTCCACTGCCTGTGCATCCTGTGGGTTGTTGTAGTCGTCGTCTTCTACTTCCTCTTCCTCTTGCCCTACAGGCAACACAAACTGAGAAAACTCACCCGTAAGCAGGGTGGTGCGATTTTTCTTTTGTTTTCTGCGCTGGCGGGGTTTAACCAGCTCTTCCTCATCTTGTTCCACAATCACTGTTTCGCCAAAAAATTGCCGGAAACGGTCGTCGACCATTTCATCTACAAACAAACTCTTTTGCTCAAGTTGCGTGCCACTTTTGTTTTCAAATTCTTGTGTATAAGCCGCCGTGGGTACACGCTCGTTCTCGCGGCCATCAATGTCAAAGCGTTTGGTATTCACTTTGCCTTGAACGTTGGGAGGCAAAGGTTTTGGAAACGTGCCTGTAACAGAGGCCGCTGCTAAAAAAGCTGCACCTTGTTCCAATTCTTTTTGCATGATATCGGGCGATACGAGCACTTGTGTATCTGTGCTGTCAGAAGAAACATCCTCTTTTGGCGTGCTAGGCACCGTAAAAGCGCGTGTGGACTGCTGCGGAACAGGTTGCGCAGCAGTCTGTGTGGCCACCTTGGGTGCCACGGCCGCCACACCACCAAAGGACATCCCCCCCACCGGCGCG